>RFMW01000140.1 GCA_009927485.1 Sphingobacteriia bacterium | reverse complement strand
CAAGGTAAACGGTTTGTAGAGTCTGGACAGGGTGTCTTGGGCCTCTTGGCTTTCACAACCCACCACAATTCGGTCTGGTTTCAGAAAATCTTCAATCGCCGCCCCTTCCTTGAGGAATTCGGGGTTGGAGGCTACGTCAAAAGGAATATTCGCGCCCCGTTCTTGCATGGCCTGTTGCACGGCTTGGTGGACTTTGCGGCTGGTACTGACCGGAACGGTGGATTTGGTGACCACCACCGCGTAGTGTTGAAGGTGTTTTCCGATCTCGGTGGCGACTCCCAGAACGTACTGAAGGTCCGCGCTCCCGTCTTCGCCCGGGGGGGTTCCCACCGCGATAAAGATGGCTTCGGCACCTTGGATGGCCTCCCCCAGGTTGGTGCTAAAATGCAGGCGTCCGTTCTGATAATTGCGTAACACCATTTCTTCGAGCCCTGGCTCGTAAATCGGCATTTTGCCAGCTTTGAGGCCGTCAATTTTACGTTGGTCTATGTCGATGCATTGGACCTCGATCCCAACTTCGGCAAAACAAGTTCCGGTCACCAGGCCTACATAGCCGGTACCGACAATAGCAATTTTCATAATATTATTTTATACCAAAGAAAGCCCAAAAATACCCTCGGAATGGATTAATCCAAAAAGAAAGCAACGAAGCGGCTTAGGAGAGCCGGATTCAGGACCCATTAGCTAATTCAAGGAAAGATTACCTTGGGAGATTGATTTATAACGATTTTTGGGACTTCGATGATGATCAATACCCCTGTTTTGCGTCCATGGATGCGTGGAATAACCCTCTGCTTGGGTTTTCTGCTTGTGGGCTATGCCACTGGCTTTGCGTCCGATTCCACCAAGAACGCTCCCAAGGGTTGGACCTTGGAGGAATGCGTGCGCTATGCCTTGGAGCACAACTTGTCCCTGCAGCAAGGGGCATTGCAGGTGAACGGGGCCAAACTGGACCTGCAAGCGGCGCGTTTGGCCATGACCCCGACGCTCAATGCCTCGGCAGGCCTCGCCTTCAACAGCGGTCGTGCCATTGACCCCTTCACCAATACCTTTATCGAAAGGACGGTGGAGTCCAATCAATTGGGAATCAACGGCTCTTGGCTGATCTACCAAGGGTCGCAGCTTCAACATCAACTGAAGGCAGCCCGTTTGGGGCAAGGGGCCTCGGTGCAAGAGCAAGAGGCCTTGCGGAACAACATTGCCCTCAGCATTGCGAATGCATATTTGCAGGTTCTGCTATCCAGGGAATTAACCACGGTTGCGCAACAGCAGAAGGCTTCGACTGCCAACCAATTAACCCGAATACGCCAATTGGTGAATGCGGGCTCCCTGCAGGTGGATAACCTGTACAACTTGGAGGCTCAATTGGCCTCGGACGAAGTCACCTTGACCAATGCCATGAACACGGCGATGAACGCTCGCATTGGGCTTGGCTTTGCTGCTTCAGGTCCCCGATCCGGAACGCTTTGAGGTGGCCGCTCCGGACACGGCAAGTCTAAGGGGCGCTGCTTGGAACGCTGGCACCGCGAACGCTTTGTATCGTGACGCCGTGGGCAAGCAACCTCAGGTCATTGCGGCCGATTTACGTTTGAATCAATCTTTATTCAACCTCAAAGCCACCAAGGCCCTCCGTTATCCCCGGGTTGGAGCCTTTGTTAATTTGAGCACCCTCTTTGCATCGACCAGTCAGCAATTTGTGATGTTACCGGAACTTGATCGTTTGGAGCCCATCGGTTATCTGCAGAATGATCCCAGTCAAATTGTGGTGCAACCTATCCCCAAGTACAGAACCAGCCTGGTGCCTCGCGGTGAGCAGTTTCGTAACAATTTGGGCAGCGGAATGGGGCTAAGCCTGAGCATACCCCTGTGGAACAACGGACAGGTTCGGATCGCCGAACAGCGATCGCGCAATGCCATGGAATTGGCAAGGCTACAAAGCGAACAATCCCGAAACACGTTGTACAGCGATATTACCAGGGCGGTCACCGATTACCGAGCCGCCGTGGCCAGGCTCTCCACGAACCAAATCAATTTGGATGCCCAAAAGGCCAATTACACCTTGGCCGCCAAACGATACGAGGAGGGTTTGTTGCCATTGGCTGATTACCTCAACGCCAAGAACCGCCTTCAAATTGCCGAATCCTCTTGGTTACAAGCTTATTACGAAGAAATTTTCCGACTCAAGGTATTGGCTTTTTACGAAGGAAATTTCTCCTGGAAAAACCCCTGAAACTCTTCGAACCATGCCCGCACTCTCAAACAAACGAATACTATGGATCTCCGTCGTGGTCATTGTTATGGCGATTTTGGCTGCAGTGGGTCGTCGCCAAGGTTGGTGGGGGGAAACGCCTCCTTTGGAAGTCGCTGTAGAAAAGGTGGCGGCGAGAAGCTTGGTGGAAACCGTGCTGGCCAGTGGTAAAATTCAACCAATCACGGAGGTCAAAATATCTTCAGAAGTTTCAGGAGAAATCGTTGTTCTCAACATCAAAGAAGGGGACGCTGTTCGCAAAGGTCAACTTTTGGCCAGGATCAATCCTGAAATGATGGCGGCCGCTTTGGACCGCAACGAAGCCGCAGTAAACAATGCCAAATCCGGATTAGCCTCTGCCAAAGTTCGTTTGAGGCAACTTCAGAATATTTTGCGACTCACCGTTGAACCCGCTTACAAGCGTACGGCCAAGCTCTACGAAGACAAGGTCGCCACCCAAGCGGAATGGGAAGCCGCTCGTTCTCAATACGAGTCGGCTCAACAGGATATAGAATCCGCCCAACAGGCGGTGGAAGGGGCTGAGTTCATGGTTCAATCCGCCAAAGCCAGCCAGAACGAAATGCGGGAGCAGTTGGCGCGAACCAATATTTTGGCCCCGATGGACGGTATCGTGACCAAATTGTCGGTGGAATTGGGCGAAAGGGTGGTTGGGACCATACAAATGGCCGGTACGGAGATGATTCGCATTGCGGATTTGACTCGGATGGAAGTGAGGGTGGATGTGAGCGAAAGCGACGTGGTAAGGGTTAGCAACGGGGATTCCGTTAAAGTGGAAGTGGACGCCTATCCCGGTCGGATCTTCGAGGGGGTGGTCCGTGAGATCGCCAACAGCAGCAGCGCCTCGGCTTTGCCCGGAACCGGGGGTGCCGATCAGGTGACCAATTTCATGGTCAAAATTTCGATGTTAGGGGATAACCAAGGCCCTAATTTTCTTTTTAGACCGGGAATGAGCGCTTCGGCGGAGATCACCACCCGCCGGGTGGACGAGGCTTTGTCTCTGCCCATCAATGCTGTTACCCTTCGGGATCCGGATGGACAACCTGTGGGATCAGGGAGCGATTCAGGAACGGGCGATGATCAGGAAGGTGTCTCCCAAGGATCTGCCCAGGGCCAAGGCGGTAACAACGAATCCGGGGTATCCAACGCGGGGAACGATCGCGAGGTGGTCTTTGTGCGTCAAGGGGATACGGTGGAACAGCGCACGGTGGTCACCGGAATTCAAGACGATCGTTTTATCCAAATTACGAGCGGGCTCAAAGCGGGCGAAGAGGTGGTGGTGGCTCCTTATTCGGCCATTTCCAGGGATCTGACCAAGGGTCGTAAGATCAAAGTGGTTCCACAGGATCAGCTGTTCCAAGGTAAAGATTAATTTTTGGACGCTCAAGGGATGATGGGTGACAAAAAGCTCATGAAAGTTGCCGTCGTGGGAGGAGGCTCGTGGGCCACTGCCTTGGTCAAGGTCCTGTCCGACAACCAGGTGCCTTTGGTTTGGTGGATGAGGGACCGGGAGGCAATGGCGTATATTCAACAGCACCAGCGAAATCCCCGCTATTTGAGCGATGCCAATTTGCAATTAAAGAGAGGTTCGATGCAAGCAGATTTGCGCAAGGCCGTTGCAACGGCTTCGGTGGTCATCTTGGCCGTTCCAGCAGCTTTCCTCAGGGATGCCCTTTCGCCCTTATCCGAACATGATTTGGATGGCAAAAATGTGTTATCCGCGGTAAAGGGCATGGTCCCCGGAGAAAATCTTTTGATCGGACAATTCTTGCAAAAATATTTTCGGGTGAACGAGCAACGGTTCATGGTGATCACCGGCCCCTGTCATGCCGAAGAAGTTGCCGCCGAGAAATTGTCCTATCTGACCTTGGCCGCATCCCACCCGGAATTGGCTACGCCTTTGGTTCCGATGTTCAAGAACCGTTACATGAACATGCAGGTTTCGGACGATCCTTCCGGGAGCGAATATGCATCGGTCATGAAGAATATTTATGCCATTGCGGGGGGTATTGCTCATGGCTTGGGCTATGGGGATAATTTCATGGCCGTGTTGGTTTCCAACGCCATTATCGAGCTTAAATCCTTCCTCAGAGCGGTGTATCCCAAGCGCAGGGACATCAAGGGATCAGCCTATTTGGGCGACTTGTTGGTGACGGCCTATTCCCAGTTTTCCAGGAACCGTTCCTTCGGAGCAATGCTGGGCAAAGGGTATTCGGTTCGGTCCGCACAATTGGAGATGAACATGGTGGCCGAGGGGTATTATAGTGCCCGTGCGGTGCATGAACTTAACAAATTGCACAAGTGCTCCATTCCCATAGCGGCCACGGTGTACAGCATCCTCTACGAAGGCGTACCTGCACGCGTTGCCATGCATCATCTCCAAAGCCAATTGCATTGATTCCGAGGTCATGAGAACGGTTATGATATCGATCCGCTGTACAGTTTCCAGGATGCGACTCGGGCCAGGTTGGGGACAGCAACGGGGGTTGGGACAGTTCATGGGTCTGGCCTTGGTCTTGGCTTCGGTCTTGGCTTCGGTCTTGGCTTTGACTACGGTTGCAGAAGCCCAATGGCTTCCTGCCTTCGGTCGTAGCCGCATAGGTACGGCGGGTTTTCAATTTCTCAAAATTCAACCCGATGCCCGTTCTGCGGCCATGGCGGGCAATGCCATCAATTTGGTCAATGAACCCGGGGTTATGTTTTGGAATCCTGCTGGTTTGGTTCATGGAGCAGATCGCCCGTGGGCAGGCCAGGTTAACCATTTGTCTTATTGGTCGGGTATACGAATGCAATCCGCCGCTTTGGCAAGGCGCTTGGAGTCCGGAGATGTGATGGCCTTTGGGTTAAGGCATTTGCAAACTGGGGCCATGCCGGTAACCACTGAATTTCAACCCATGGGTACAGGGCAGACCTTCAACGCCACCAACACCAGCATGGGATTGGCCTATGCCCGTCCGTTGACGGATCGCTTTGCATTGGGTTTGTCTTTGAACTGGATTTACGAGCAGATGCCGGATTGGAGGGTCCATAACGCCACGGTCGATATGGGATTTCGCTACGATATCGGTTGGCGTGAAATGCGCCTTGCCGTGGGAATTAATCATTTCGGGATGAACGTTACCCCGCAGGGTCGCTTGCTCCGACCTTCCCTATCACGCACCGATACCCTTGTTGCCTTTGAGTCTCTGGCACCGCCTACCGTCCTACGCCTTGGTTTATCCGGTTTGGTGTACCGCGAAGGCGAACACAAGGTAGATGGAGTCATTCAATTGAATCACCCAACCGACCAGGCCGAGAGTCTGGGTGCCGCCATGGAATACAGTTACCGGGATTTGATGTTTGTTCGTTGCGGTTACGAACATCAACCCGGGGTGGGGCAATGGCCCTCTTGGGGATTGGGTTGGAGCCTCCCTCGTTCTTTTGGAAACCTGCGCTTGGATTATGCCTTTGCGGGCAGGCAGGGCTTAGGTCCCGTCCATAGGCTGGGCGTGATGGTGGCTTGGGGACAAAGTAACCTTGTGGCGGTCGAAAAATGAAGTATTAAATTCCTCAAAAATAGGTTTTTACAGCAAATTCATATTGCTGAATAAACAAAGTTTTCATTGGTGAAATATTGTTTTGTTCATAAAATATCAGCATAGCCTTTTTGTATTCCATTGCATCCACCGTTCGGTACGAAAGCGGACAATACTGGTGGTGCATAAGGATAGCATTGCTGATCATCCTGGCAGTCCTTTTGTTGCCATCCGCAAAAGGCTGAATGTACGATATCAAAACCAAGGCCAGCAAAGCCTTACTCATAACATTGGACTCGTTATTGATTAAAACGACCATTGCTTCCAACGCTTCCAAGATTTGAAAATCATTATCCAACGGAACATAATTGCTCCCTGAAATTCCAACTTTCCACTTCCGAATATTTCGATCAATACCCAAATCTTGGACGAGTATGCTGTGCATATCTTCGATGATCGCTACGTTGATTTTCTCCACAATGGATGGTTGGGCAATGATGAAGTCAATAGCCTCTTTGTGATTCAGCAACATGGTGGCCTCGTCTTTGCTTTTTCCTTCTGCGGTCCTCTTTTCTCGAAGTAGCCTCTCCGTTTCCAAAAGCGTGTAGGTATTGCCTTCTATTTGCGATGATTTCCAGCTAAGATCAATAGCCAAACGTTCAAGCTCCAAGGCATAAGCATTCGCTGAAAGTTGGCGAATATTGTCACCATAGGATTGGTGAACTTGACGAAGGTGGTTCTGCTCTGTTTCCGTAAAAAGGTTGACTTTCGTAAGGGTATCCACGATTAAGGATGGGTTATACCGCATCTTGATGATTCGCTCATCAATTTCTTGTTGGAAATACGCTTCAACATCCACGGGCCGTAACAGCTCGTAGGCACTGCTTAAGCTGTATTTGGTGCTTTTGCCTTTGCCGGTGGTTCGCACAAGGTTCTGGGCAAGGAGAACCTGCAAGGTCCTCTTGAGGGTAGCGTAGGCTGTCCCTTGATCCATGAAATCATGAATTTCTTTGGAAGAGAGGAGGGGCTTCTTTTGCAAAAGCAAAAGGATTTTCTCGAATTCAGAAGGGTCTTTGGATCGCATGCAGGTTATTTGAGCTCAATAATACTCTAAATTAAGCTCAAATATCCTTTAATATGCGCCCAATAAGTTAATAAATGAGCTACATTTTACCATTGGTATCCAGGGAATACCGTTTCCAGCTGTCCACAAAGTTCTTTTTTCAGAAAAAAAGACCCCATTTTTTGGCGAATCGGGAACTCTTGATGACCTTCGTGCAACCCCTATGTTGAAGTCAATGCCCTTGTCCTATTCCTTACGAGCGTTCTTTAAAGCGAGTTTAGAATGCGTTGGGTTGATGGGCGCCCTTACCTTACTGAGTGCTTGTGATTTCATGCTGGGAACCCGGCAAGACGATACGGTGGATGAAATTTTCGAACAAGGGGCCATTGACCCTACAGCGGTCCAAAGCGTGGTGGGTTATGTCCCCGTATTGCCGGTTTGGGATCAGTTCATGTCCCCCACCGATGTTTGGGTGGGCTACGACGAGATGGTTTATGTTACGGATGCCCAGGGGGTGCATGTTTTGGACCTCAAAGGAGAACGTTTCCAAACCATTCCTATTCCCGGGGCCACCAAAGTCACCCAAGATCTACGACTCCATACCTACGTTTTGGGCCGTGTGGATACGTTGATCGATAGCGCGGGGATTCCAGTTCGACGCAACCTCGCCGCGGTTTATGTGCTCGAACGCAGTGCCACGGCGCAGCCGGTTTTTCTGGATACCTTGGTACACCCGTTCAATGATTTGAGCCGTAGCAACACCAATTTCCGGGGGAGGTTTGACGAACAGGTTCAATACACCGGGATTGCATGCTTGGGGGATCATGGGTTTTATCTGGCCAGAAGAGGCCCATCCAACAATACCCTATCCGCCGCGGCACCGGACCATGCGGTTCTGGTCTTCAGGCCGGACCGTTCCAACAACGGGTATGTACCCGGGCTTAACCCTTCCTTGTCCGGGCTGAAATCGGCCATGGCGCCTTCAGGTTTATGCGGCTTGATGGGGCCACCGCAGCTTGTTTTTGGCATGAATCCCTCCAGGGATTTTATCCTCTTGCAATCGGCAACCCAAGCCGAATACAAGGCTTTGTGGATCCGTTCAACCGAAAACCCGGAGGTCGGGACCTTGTACTCCGAAAACCAAACCCTCGTTCAATTCGATCGCACCAAGGCGAGTCGCTTCCTCTACGAGCCCTTTCGATTCACGGCACCTGCCGATGTTTGCGTTGCCCCGGACGAGACAGGGTACCTGTTCGTGGTGGATGCGGTTCGGGATTCTTTGTACCAATTTACCTCCAAGGGTTACGAAGGCGTGAACCCTCCACCGAGTTCAGGTTTGACCCGTCAGGTAAGGGCTTCCTTTGGCGGAAGGGGTTCAGGCCCTTTCCAATTCCACAGCCCAAGCGGGGTGGCGTATTTTCGACGTACGGTGTATGTTGCGGACAAAGGCAATCACCGCATCATGCGCTACAAATTAAGTTCAGACCTTGAACGATAACGCGTCAAGTGACGTTACTAAAAATTGATCGTCGTCATTTTCTATTCAAAAAATTATGGATATGTTCAAAAGCAACAGACTTACCTCGTTCAAGGGTTTGTGCATCATCGCCCTTCTTGGGGCTTTAGCCTTTAATTCAACCCGGGCAGAAACAGCGGATACGGCCTCTTTTCGTTGGGAGCGATTGGAGATTTCCAATGCGGCGAGGGTAACCATTATCCAGGGCAATGAATTTCGATTATGGGTAGATGGCAGCGATTGGACCTCCACCCTGGCAGGTCAAGCCCAAGGCGAAGAACGTGGTTGGGAAATCGACGGGGAATGGTTGAGACTTCACAAATTCTCAGCCAAGGAGCTCAAAGTTCAACAACCCCGTCTGCGGGAGATTCGACTCAAGGGAGCTGTTGCTCTCCAAAGCGATGGGGTATGGCGTGATGATTTGTTACGAATCGGCATCAGCGGTGTGGGCAATGTTTCGTTGAATTTGGAGGTCCAAGAAATAATGGCCGACGTCAACGGCGTGGGCCGCTTGTCGCTCAAGGGGCATTGTTCCAAAGCCAGAATTGATATCAACGGACCGGGCATCATCGATGCCAAAACCTTCCAAGCGCGACAAGCCAAAATTTTCATCGATGGCCTGGGTTTATGTAAAATGGATGTTACAGACTCGCTCTACGCGGAAATCAGCGGAGGCGGTAGCATACGGTACCGGAAGGAGCCGGCCCATTTGGTCAATCGCATCAGCGGCCTAGGTTCCATTGCGGCTTGGGAGAACGACCCAAGCCCGAACATCGAACCTAAACCCCAAGCGGAGAAATCCTCCAAGGAGCGATCAAGTCCCCAATCAGGGGATTTTTGGGCTAGCCGTAAGGCCGGGGAACCGCGCAGGCCCTTTTTGGAATTGGGTCTGGCGCATTGGATCAACCCGCTTGGAACATCGTTGGAGAGCCGTTGGAACGCAACCCCAGCACCCTATGGGGTGATGGAGCCCGAATCCGAAAAGTCTATGTTTCTGAATTGGTGGACCCCCCTGAAATTTCAGACCTGCCTTTCAAGGAAAGCTGTTTCCATTTGGGCAAGTGGAGCCACCGTTCTTGCCTACCAAAATATACGCTTTGAAGACAACCTCGTGTTGTCCAAAGGAAAAGTTGGCAGCGGCAACCAGGTGCTCTTGGCCAACAGGATCGATACCTTAGGCAGTCCACGTTTTGATCAATCCCGTCTGGAAAATATGCAGCTCCAGGTTCCTTTGATGATTAATTTTCATAACACGAAACGCCCCCACAAAGGTTGGCATGCAGGTGCAGGAATCGTTCCCGGGATTCGCCTATGGACGAGGTCGTTGAACCGTTACCGTGATGATGGCGGCCGTGTGGAAATGTACCGCACCGGGAATTTCTACCTTAATCCATTTTCATTGGCCCTTCGATCGGAAATTGGTTACGGTCGTTTCCGCATGTTCACCCAATATTCGCTTAATTCAATGTTCCGAACCGGTTACGGCCCGCGTATAAACCGGGTAGATTTGGGTATTACCCTGTTGAGCTATTGACCCGAGTTTTCGAGGGCTTTGATTTGATCCCTGATTTTGGCAGCCAGGAGAAAGTCCATGTCTTTGGCAGCCTGGTTCATTTGTTTACGAAGATCCCGAAGATTTTGCTTCCCCATTACGGCTGATTTCCCTGGGCTTTGGGGGTTAGACGGCTGGACCTTTGTTTCGGAACGAGCCAGGCTTGGCGGATCGGACTCACGCAGCAGGGATTGCCCGTAACTGGCTTCAGCTTGCCGAATGTCGAGGAGGGCGCTTTGCTGAATGATCTCTTCGGGACTTTTGCGGATGCTGCGTGGGGTGATGCCGTGCTCTGTGTTATAGGCCATTTGCTTCTCGCGACGACGATTGCATTCCTTGATGGTGGCATCCATGGACCCTGTCAGTCGATCTGCATAAAAGATGACTCGACCCTCTTCATGCCTTGCCGCTCGTCCAGCCGTTTGGGTAAGGGATTTGTAATTGCGAAGAAAGCCTTCTTTGTCGGCATCCATGATGGCGACCAAGGCCACCTCCGGAAGGTCCAATCCTTCCCGTAACAAATTCACGCCGATCAAAACCTCAATTCGACCAAGGCGCAGATCCCTCAGGATTTCAACCCTTTCGAGGGTTTCGACACCGCTGTGTAAATAGGTACACAAAACCCCGGCACGGGTGAGGTATTTGGCCAGCTCTTCGGCCATTCTTTTGGTCAAGGTGGTGACCAAGACCCTCTGCCCCTTGGAGCGTGATTTTTGGATTTCTTCCATCAAGTCATCCACTTGGTTGGAGACCGGTCGAATTTCGATAGGAGGGTCCAGAAGGCCGGTAGGGCGAACCAATTGCTCCACAATAACGCCTTGGCTTTGTTGCAACTCAAAATCACCGGGGGTGGCGCTGACATAAACAACCTGCGGAATAATGTTCTCGAATTCTCCGAAGGTCAATGGCCTGTTGTCCAAGGCGGCAGGCAGTCGGAAGCCGTATTCCACCAAATTCAATTTACGACTTCGATCCCCTCCGTACATAGCCCGGACCTGGGGTAAGGTTTGATGACTTTCGTCCACCAACAACAAAAAATCCGAAGGAAAATAATCCAACAAACAGAAGGGCCGCTCCCCGGGATTTCGGCGGTCCATGTAGCGGGAATAGTTTTCGATCCCCGAACAATACCCGAGCTCTCGGATCATTTCCACATCGAAGGTGACCCGATCTTCGATGCGCCTGGATTCTTCAATTTTGCCTTCTTCCTTGAAATGCGCCACTTGACGGACCATATCTTGTTGGATTTCCAAAAGAATATCGCTGAGCTCATGGCGAGATGTCACATAATTGGAGGCGGGGAACAGCGCGAGATGATCCAAGGCATCGCCGGTACGCCCACTGACGGGATCGAGGTGGTGGTAGGATTGGATGCGATGCCCATTCCAGCTAATTCGGTAAGCAAAATCGGTGTAGGCCGGGAAAATATCCATGACCTCACCCCGGACCCTGAAGGTTCCGCGGGTCAATTCATGCAGCGCTCGGGAATACATGATGTCCACCAATTGGTTCATCAATCTTTCTTGGGTCATGGTTTCGCCCGGTCCAAGGCGGATCACCTTGTCGGTATAATCTGCAGGATTACCCATGCCGTAGATGCAGGATACCGAGGCCACGACCAGCACATCGCGACGACCTGACATCAAGGAAGAGGTGGTACGTAGGCGTAATTTCTCTATTTCATCGTTGATGGAAAGGTCCTTTTCGATATAGGTATTGGTCGTCGGCAGATAGGCTTCGGGTTGGTAATAATCGTAATACGAAACAAAGTACTCTACCGCATTATCCGGAAAAAACTGACGAAATTCACCGTACAGTTGGGCTACCAGGGTTTTGTTATGGGTGAGCACCAAGGTGGGCTTTTGGACGGTTTCCACCACTTTGGCCATGGTGAAGGTTTTGCCCGATCCGGTCACTCCCAGCAAGACTTGGGCAGGATCCCCCCGCTCGATGCCCTCGCTTAATTGGGCAATGGCGGTGGGCTGGTCTCCGGACGGTTCAAATTCCGATACAACGCGAAAGGGCATAGGGGCTGGATAGAAAGGAAGGTTAGGGCGAAGGTATCTCCGTGGCTGCGATTCAGGTAAACCTTGACCGCTTTAAGCCAACCAGAATTCCAAGGAGGCGATGGCTTGAAGCTCCAACATGGTCCAACCTCCAAGGACATGGGCGCCACGAGCGGCGCATTGTTCGAGGAAAAGGGTTCGTTCAGGTCGGTAAATCAGGTCCATCACCCGGTGATGCGG
>RFMW01000227.1 GCA_009927485.1 Sphingobacteriia bacterium | reverse complement strand
GGGCATTTCGGTTTCCGAAGGCCACATCCCGATCGGGGTGCATTGGATAAGGAGGGGATGAGCTTGGATAAGATTCGCCTCAGCATCTTCCCATGCAAGCAGGCTTCGGCCTCTTGTGTTGGGAATCGAAGGGCTCGATAACTTCCTGCTTAGTTGGGTGCAGGCAATGCCCCTGGTGTGCAATGCATGGACTACCGCCTTCGATGCCCCACCATCCCCCATGACAAGGGCAGGGCCCTCGAGCCGATTCGGTTCAAGAACGGCCAAGGCTGCGGCAAAGCCTTGGGCATCGGTGTTATGGCCTGTGACCCCTGAAACGGATCCGAACGGATCACGATGCAAACGAACGCAATTCACCGCTCCACAAGCCAGAGCCTCCGGGCTAAGGGACCAAGCCGCATCCTTCTTGGATTCTTGGAAAATCTCTTGAAACACCTTTATTTTATAGGGCAAGGTCACATTGAATCCCATCAAATGACGATGTTCGCTGGCCAAGCCCAAAATCCCGGGATATTCAGGATAGGCCAATAAGGCGTAGGGATACGAATATTGACGCTCTTCCATAAGACGCCCCATCAAAGCAGGCGAGGCGGAATGCCCCAAGGGCCATCCAAGAACTCCGTAACAATGCTCCGAAGACATGAAGATTGGGGGGTAATCCTAAGGATTAACGCTCAGTAGGGGATGTTTTTTCAGGGGCAAATTCCTTTGAGTCAGGTTGTTGACTTAATTTTCGCCCCCAGGATTCCAGCCCCAAGATCAACACGGCGCCAAAGGCCATCAAGGCGATGGCCAAGCCCCATTGGGAAGGGTTTCCCGTGATGGCCTCAAAATCTTCAGGTAGCAAGTTGCGTTCGGTGAGTGGGTGGCTTTCTCCTTGGCGATCGGTATAGAAGGTGAGGGTTTCCTTCCATGGCCAAACCTTGTTCAACGAACCCAACATAAATCCAGCCAGCAAAGAAACCGTGGTGAGATGATGCCGCTTGAGCAGCCAGGACAAAACATGCGAAAAAGAGAGGAGACCAACGGCAGCCCCCATGATGAACACCATGATCACGGGGATATTCAATTCGTGAAGCGCTTGGAGAATAAAACGGTATTTGCCCATCAAGAGCAGAATAAAGGACCCGGAGATACCGGGAAGGATCATGGCACAGATGGCAATGGCGCCGCTCACAAAAATAAACCACAACGCCTCCGGGGTCTGGGTTGGGGACATCACCGTGATCGCGTAGGCCAGAATGCTACCCACCACAAAGCCAAACCAGAAGCGCGGACTACGCAAATCCAAATCGCGGCATACCCCAACAATGCTTGCCAAAATAAGTCCCAAGAAAAAGGACCAGGTAGGTACAGGATGAAATTCCAGCAAATACAACATCAATTTGGACAAGGCCAAAATGCTGGTACCAATGCCCGAGAGCAGGAAAAGCAAGAAAGTGCCGTTGATTTTGTGCCAGGCCGCAGCCCATTTCCTTTGGATGACCAACTTCAGGAGTTCCGCATCGAAAGAACGCAGGGCATTTAACAGGGTCTCGTAGATTCCGGATATGAAGGCAATGGTCCCCCCGGATACCCCCGGAACGACGTCGGCGGCCCCCATGGCCACCCCTTTGAGATAAAGAACAAGATGTTGGATCATAGGCTCAAATCAAGGGTCAGCCTAACGAAAGCGTTTTAGATGCCCAAGAATTGCCCAAAGGTATCGCTGCGTAAGCCCAGTCTCAATGTTTCGAGCGGAATGACTTCCGATGGGGCGATGTTGCCCAGGCTGACATCGGCCCCCTGCATTCGGATAAACCAGGTTTGTTGAGCCTTGTTGGGGGCTTCCCAAAGAATTTTCTCCGAAGGAATCTGGGTAAGGATTTCTTCGACCAAACCGGACCGTACTTCGCCGGTGCTGCGAAAGATGCCAACGTTGCCTGCTTCTCTTGCTTCGGCAATCACCAATTCGGATCCGGCACTTAATTCGGCCTTCATCATGGCGATCCAACGGTAGGGAGCGATGATTTTTTCGGCGTCTTTGGATCCCACCTCGGACAAGACGTTGAAGTCTTTGCTAAAATCGGCGATATACTCGCATTTGCGGTCATGGGGCATGTCCAAGGAACCGTCCGAAATTTCCACGGTTTCCAAATTCAGGTCTTCAACAAGGCGCTTGAAGGCAGGGATTTGTTGACGAACTGCGTAGATCTCAAAGAGGGTTCCCCCCATATAACAACGAATGCCAGCTTCTTGGTACAACTGAATTTTATCCTTGAGACGACGATTGAAAAGGCCGGTGGACCAACCAAACTTGATCAAATCCGTGAAGGGTGCCGCATTCTCAAGAAAGGCCTCGGCTTCCATCAAGGAAAGGCCTTTGTCCATAACCATCGTGAGCCCTGCTACCCGTGGTTTGGCGGAGCGAGGCGGTAAATTCTCAAGAAGGCTCAGGGCAGGGTGGGTGGATGGAGCTGGGTCCATGATGCTGCTGTTTAAGTTAACGCAGTGCGCCGCCTTCTTTCAGAATGCTGAGCACGACGGGATTGTCATGCGCTTCGGGGCAGAAAGTCAACAAGTGATGGGCCTCGGATGGGTCGATGGCAAGGGCCCATCGAAGACAGGTTGCCGCCAATTCCACCAGCTCAGGCATATCGAAGGCATACAACAAGCCGGATAATTCGTAGAAATAGGCGGCCTCTTCTTGATGGGGCTCTTGGCCGTCTTGAATGCATTGCATGGCTTGTTCGAGGGAATCTTCGGCCAAGAACAAGGAAATCTTGAGAATGCGGGCTTCCCAGAAGGACTCGTCCAACCGCAGCGCTTCGTTAAGGGCAGATTCAGCATCTCGAAAGCAACCCAAAGCCATCAGAATGCGGGCTTTCTCGTACCAATACTCTTCGTGGTCCTCGGTAAGTTCGATGGCTTTGTTGATCAATGCCAGAGCCGTAGGCCATTGTTCGAGGTAGGCTTTGCAGGTGGCCTGCCCAAACCAGGCATCCGACAACAAGGGGTCCACCCGGGATGCCTCTTCGTAGCGAAGCAGCGCTTCAGGGTAGCGATCCAATTTTTCGTAACATACCCCCAGTCCGTTGATAAAAATGGAATGTTCGGGCTCTGCTTCGACCGCCAAGGTCATGCTCGCTAAGGCATCCTCAAATTTCTCTAGGTTAATCAGGGTATTGGCCATGTTGAAATGGGCCATGGACAAGGAAGGCTGTATGATCAAAGCGTAATCAAAAGCAACAATCGCTTTTTCAAAAAGACCGGCTTGGTTAAGCAAGACTCCTTGGTTGTACCAGGCAGAATCCGAATAGGGATTGGCAGAAATTTGCTTTTCAAAAAAAGCAATTCCTTCGTCCAAGAGCTCAAGTTGATGATAACAATAACATAAATCGTAGAGCAGATGCTCTTGATCGATTTGATCAAAACCAACACATTGTTGCAAGTGATCCAACGCGGAACGGTAGCGGCCTGCATTGAGATAGACCATCCCAAACGCAAGGTTCACGGAGGGTATTTGTTCCTGATCGGCAAACTGTTCTGCTTTGCGCAGATGTTGCAGTGCTCGATTGGTTTGGTTACGGTAATCGTACAGCGAAGAACGGGTCAGGTGAAGTTCCACCATGGAGGGATCTTGCTTAAGCGCTCTCTCCAACAATTCTTCGGCCAGCCGTATTTCCCCTTGTCCGATGAGCAATTGGGCTTTGCGGAGCATGAAACCCGAATGATCGGGCGATTGTTCCAATCCCTTGGCGAGGGCGATCTCCGCATGGGCCATGTTCCCACGGTCTTGGTAATAATCGAACAATTGCTCCAGCTCTTCTGCATCAAAAAACCAAGTCATCTGCTGGTTCAGCATGCGTTCAAAGCGCTCCACGCTCTCTCTCATCTCGGCATCCTGGTTCTCCCAGGAATCAGACCAATCGGACAATGGCTTAGGGTTTGACCAAATTTAGGCGATGACTTTGGCTTTTGGTGAGAACCTTTTGCATTTGGTGAAGGTTTTTTTGAACAAAAGGTGGTGGATAGCGAGGGGAGAGGTCCAATAAAGTTGAAAAAATAAAATAGTACTTGGTATTGCAAAGTACCTTGGAGGTTGTATGTTTGCCCCATGAACAGAGAAAATGTACGCGCACAAATGCGCAAAGGCGTCCTGGAGCTCTGTATACTCCGGGTTTTGGGTCAGGCGGAGGCCTATGCCAGTGATTTACTGGACAATCTCCGCAAAGCCGATATGCTGGTGGTCGAGGGGACCTTGTATCCCCTGCTGACCCGTATGAAAAATGCGGGATGGCTGGATTACCGCTGGGAGGAATCCAAAAGCGGACCACCCCGCAAGTATTATCGACTGACGGAGTTGGGCCAAGAAATCCTCTCGGATTTGGACCAAGAGTGGTTGGCTTTTACCGAGGCGGTGGCCTCCCTATCGCGTTAAAATTTCAAATTTTTTAAAGGAAACATACCATGAAAACAACCGTTTCAATTCATTTGGGAGGCCACTTGATGCACGCCGAGGAGGATGCCCATCACTCGTTGGTTCAGTATTTGGAATCCATCAAAAAACATCTCCGAACCACCGAGGGTCGCGACGAAATCCTGGCGGATATCGAATCTCGTTTTGCCGACCTGCTTATGGAACGATGGATGGGAAAATCGAGGGTAATTACGCGGATGGATGTCGAAGGCGTCGTTCAAATTCTGGGGAGTCCCACGCAATGGACGGAAGGCGATGACGAGGATGGAGGGGAGAGAGATCATTTGTTAGGAAATATACCCAAACTTTTGTTCAGGGACCCTAGTCGCCGGGTGATCGGTGGGGTTTCGGCGGGCTTGGCCGCCTATTTTGGCCTGGATTTGGCCTTGGTGCGTATTGTTATGCTCTTGTTGGGGTTGTTCACCGGTATTGGAATTTTTGCCTATTTTATCTTGTGGGTGGCGGTCCCCAAGGCCAGGACGACAGCCGATAGGCTGTCGATGCAGGGGAGTGCCGTAACATTGGATTCCATACGGCGCAAAGTGGAGGAGGAATACCGGACGGTGGAACAGACCCTGCAGAACCCAAGCAATCATCGCCGGTGGGAGTCATCTATCCGGGGCTGGCTGCGCGATGCCAACGGAATCGCGGCTCCGGTGTTGAGGGGTTTGGGGAGATTGCTTGGGGTCATCCTGGCCGTGCTTACGTTTGTTTTTTTGTTGACTTTGGGCTTGGGTTTTTGGTTTTCGCGAGCTGGCCTGGAGATGGGAGACGGGGTTCTCTTGGAGGGCGATGCTTCTTGGGGGACCTGGCTGGGCTTGTTATGGCCCTCTACGCTTCCAACCGGCTATGCTTGGTTGGCCCTGGGTCTGGTACTTTTCGGTAAGTTGGTCTTTATGTCTGCGCTATCCGTACGCTTGTTACGAGGAGCCCCCTATAGGTTTTTTGGGAGGATCTTGGGTTTTTCGTTGTTGGCCATTCTTTTGGGGGTCCTTATGGGGTTGTGGCCTCTGGTGAAATACGCGGAGGATATTGATCAAAAGGCCGAAATAACCCGGACGATTCCATTGGATACCAACCGAACCGAATGGAATTTGGGTTTACTCCCCACTTGGCTGGATCAAGAAGGCAGGCCCATCGAGTGGACGGGGGAACTTCGGTTTTTGGAGGACGAATACAGCGGGGGCAACGAAGACAGCGACGCCAACCAGGAGGCGACGCGTTGGAGCATGACCGAGCAGCAAGTGTATGGGAACCTTATGGGGGTTCGCATTGTGCCCACGGATGGTAAGGCCCTCTTGGAGTCCAAGGTATGGGCTGCGGGCAAAACCAAGGCAAAGGCCAGGAGCCGTTCGGCTTCGGTCCAAATCGAAAGCAGGTGCGATAGCAGCGGACGCATTGCCTTGGCCGAGGGCTTGAATTTTCCCAAGAAGGATGGATATCGCATGCAACGGGTGGAATGGACCCTGCTGATTCCGGTGGGGCAAAGCCTACGAATTGACCCTGAATTGGCACCTTACCTCGAAGAAACGCTTGTCGTTGGGGATTTGCCCTATTCGTCCTTGGCGGGTCAGCATTGCATGATGACCTACAACGGTTTGGTTCGAATTGGGCCCTAAACGTACGGTGAATTCGTCTACGGAAATTAGCAAGAATTGACAAGGCGTTTTGTGTCGTACGGAATATTTTTGGACTTGAATGAGTTTGTATAATATCATCTTGGTTATCTCTATCGATAAATTAGATTTATGTTAAGAAAATTACTTTTTGTTGCGCTCTTTGTTGGAATCAAGAGCCTAACGTCTTTTGCTCAAACGGATTATTTTCAGCAGAAGGTGCAGTACCGCATACAGGTTCGCTTGGACCCTGTCAAGCATGCATTGCACGGTCGATTGGTTTTGGATTATACCAACCAATCCCCTCATTCCTTGGATCGCTTGGTCATGCATTTGCATCCCAATGCGTATTCCAGCCATCGGACGGCCTTTGGGCAACAACAAATTGCAGGGGGTAGTACCCGCTTTCGTTATGCTCCGGACAGCCTCCGTGGAGGCATGGATTCCTTGGATTTTTGGAGCGAAGGACGATCCTTGCGATGGGAATATTGGCATACCGATACCCCGGATATTGCAACGGTTTTTTTGAATCAACCGTTGTTACCGGGAGCTACCCTTCGTTTGGAAACCCCTTTTAGGGTCCGTATTCCTGGCGATTTTTCAAGAATGGGTCATGTCGGAAATCAATACCAAATAACCCAATGGTACCCCAAACCCGCCGTGTACGATACCAAGGGCTGGCATCCATTGCCTTACTTGGATCAAGGCGAGTTTTTTAGTGAATTTGGTTCGTTTGAGGTGGATATCACGGTTCCAGAACATTACCGGGTCGCCTCCTCCGGGGATTTACAAACCCCTTCTGAGCAGATTTGGTTGGATTCCTTGGCCAGGGTTGCCTCAGGACTGGACTCGTTTCCGCCCCTAAAGGCCCGCCAAGATTCCATGAATCCTGCCGCGGCACCTACCAAAACCCTACGTTACACCTTGGAGCAGGCCCATGATTTTGCTTGGTTCTGTGCGCCGGATTATTATGTGCGTCAAAGCCAAATCCAAATCGAGGATCGTAGCGTCAAGACTTACGCATTTTTTACCGGCCGTAACAAACCCTGGAAGGACGCGACCCTCTACGTGGATTCCTCGGTTTATTATTATTCCAAATGGCTGGGCCCCTACCCCTACAATACCTGCACGGCCGTCGAAGGAGCATTGCGTGCAGGTGGTGGCATGGAATACCCCACCATCACGGTTATCTCCGCGGGCGGTGGTTCACCCTTGCTTTTGGATTTGATCATTGCTCACGAAGTTGGCCACAATTGGTTTTACGGTATTTTGGCCTCCAACGAAAGGGATCATCCCTTCATGGACGAGGGTTTTAATTCCTTTTACGAAACCCGTTACCTGCGTTCCCGTTATCCGGGGCAAAACGAGCTAAGCGCTCAATTCGAAAAAGCCCCCAAAGCCTTGAAACGGCTTTTGGAACCCTGGCCGGATCTGAACAGCCTTTCCCTGTTGCTGTCTTTGCGTCGCGGCAAAGACCGCTCCCTCTGGCATTCGCATACCATGGATTACGATGGCGAAACCTACGGGACCCTGGCTTACAAGAAAACGGCCATGGAATTGCTTTACCTGGAAGCCTATTTGGGACCAGAGGAATTTGATCAACGAATGCAGGCCTATTACAGGACCTGGAAATTCAAACACCCAGCGCCCGATGATATGGAACGCATCCTCAAAACCAAAAGTTCGAGCTTGGAAAAGCAGCAGGAACAAGTCTCGGTGGCTTCCAAGGCTGTGGATTGGTGGTTCGAAGAACGTCTGCGCAAAGCAATTCCTCTGGATTATCGATTGGTAAGGCAACGAATTCGACCGACGGCGAGCGGCTGGGCATTGGAGGCCAAATTGAAGGGGCTCGGGACCGCAACTCCCTTTACGGTTGGTATCACGGATACCGCAGGTTCTCTGGTTCGGCAGGAATGGTTGGAAGGTTTCCAAGGGTCCAAAAGTTTCCGTTGGGATTTGACCGTGGAACCTCAACAATTGTTGCTGGACCCTACCCAAAGCCTGCCTTTGTATTGGCGGTCTTCGGCCAATAACAAAAACGAATTTTGGAAGCCGTCGCTTCCCTTGGATTTTGTGGGGTCTCACTTTTCCTGGATTCCTTGGATTAATTACCTAGAAACTGAGGGTTGGACCCCTGGACTGTTGGTGATGAGTCCGCTGATCTTGCCCACCAATTTGCAATACCGCGGGCTGCTCCAATGGGGAACGCGCAGTCATGCTTGGAGCGGTTTGGCCAAAATCGACTACAGCTGGTTCCCCAAACAATCGTACGGTCCGCAATGGACCGCGGGGTTGAATTGGAGGCGATTTGAACGATTGGGTCCTCTCAATGGGGGCACCCTGCATGGGTACGGGATTCGTTCGGCTCCCCAGGATCCCCGCCGTCCGGGACATCGCCAGCAATTGGAATGGGGATGGCGCCAACGCTACAACGGGAACTCGAATTCATTCAATGCGGGTCGTTCGGCCTGGGCCGGGGATTCGGCAGTCATACCAACCGGCGTTTGGCCTTACCTCCGCGGTTCGTACCGCTACGGTACGGTTTTGAACAGCCAAGCTTGGGGTTGGATGCTCCAAACGGGTCGCGCCAACGGGTCGCCATCCGGGTCGGCAATGCCTGCGCGCTTGGACCTCTACGCAAATACCAGTCGCTTGTTGGGGGAGGGTGCGCATCGATGGCGTTTGAACACCAGACTTTGGGGTGCCTACGCCTACGCTGCGTTGCCCTACCGGGATGAGCAAGGCCAAGTAGGTCGAATTTTCAACGGACCTGGCCTGTACAGTCCTGCTGGATTGGGGGGGGCTCAAGAGTACAACGCCCAAGATTTGTTATGGGCAAGGCCTCAATTGGTCAAAATGGATGCGATGACCACCACGGAGTCGGTGGAGCAATGGATTACCGATGCGTCATGGCGTGGCTTGGGCGGTCGTCAAGTCATTTTGCGCGATGCCGGCTTTCGTACCCCTGCTGGTGCGTACAGTCAGTTCTTGTTGCAACACATGACACAACCTTTGCAGTACCAATTTGCGCTGAATGTAGAGCTTGATTTGCCCAGAACCTTGGTGAAATTGCCCCTGAGTGTTTTTGCGAATGTTCAACGCAACAACTGGAATGGACGCAGTCCTGTATCGCCTTTGGCGACAATCGCGGATCTTATTGCCGACGATAATCCATGGTTGGCAACTCTTCCAGCGCTGAGCTGGGAAACGGGTATCACCCTCAAAGCCGCTCCATTTATGCAATTTCATTGGTTAGCTGCTGTGAGCCCCGATTTGCAAAGAAACTTTGTCCAGGGCACGTTAGAGGCCAAGGTTCCTTGGTACACCCGCTGGTCCTGGACACTCGACCTCAGCGCGCTGGATCCTCAAAAACTAATCTTCTAATCCATCCGTGGTGCATTGTATTTTTGCTCGCCTTACCTACAGCGACCCCAAAATTCAAACCCATGAAACCAGCGGTAAATTCCATCCTCCAAGCTCTTGAAATACCCAGCCTGGAATCAGGCGCTTCGACCGGGCGTCGATTTTTGAAGGCGGAGGGCACGTTGTTGGAATCGTATTCGCCGGTGGATGGGGCTTTGATGGGTTCGGTAACCCAAGCAAGCCAAGCGGATTACGAGCAGGTCATGGCGGCAGCGGTGACGGCCTTCCAGGAATGGAGGAACGTACCTGCCCCACGCCGTGGGGAATTCGTCCGACTATTGGGCGAAGAATTTCGCCGGCTCAAAGAACCCCTGGGCCAGTTGGTATCCTACGAAATGGGCAAAAGCCTCCAAGAAGGTTTGGGAGAGGTTCAGGAAATCATTGATATCTGCGATTTTGCAGTCGGCCTCTCTAGGCAATTGTATGGACTTACCATGCACAGCGAGCGTCCCGGTCACCGGATGTACGAGCAATGGCATCCGCTGGGCGTGGTGGGGGTTATTTCTGCTTTTAATTTCCCGGTGGCGGTATGGAGTTGGAATACCATGCTAGCCTGGGTCTGCGGTAACGCATGTGTTTGGAAGCCTTCCGAAAAAACCCCTTTAACGGCCTTGGCTTGCCAGAAAATCACCGCTCGTGTTATGGAGTCTTTTGGGGCGCCGGAAGGTCTAAGTGGGCTGGTCATTGGCGGTGCAGCCGTTGGGGAATGGCTCAGCCACGATCCCCGGGTTCCTTTGATATCGGCCACGGGTTCAACCCGGATGGGCAAGGCGGTTGCTACGGCGGTTGCCGGCCGACTGGGTCGCTCCTTGTTGGAATTGGGCGGGAACAATGCCATCATTGTTTCATCCGAAGCGGATCTAAAATTGGTGACGGTGGGGGCGGTCTTTGGCGCGGTGGGAACAGCAGGACAACGTTGCACCACCACCCGCCGACTCATTGTTCATGAATCGGTGTATGCCGATTTGACCAGAATTTTGGTTTCGGCGTACGCGCAATTGCGCATTGGCGATCCTTTGGACTCCAACAACCATGTGGGGCCACTCATTGACCAGCAGGCGGTTCAAGCCTATACCCAAGCCATCGAGAAGGCCCTGGAACAGGGTGGTCGAGTTTTGGTCGAAGGGGGCGTGTTGAGCGGAATCGGCTTTGAATCCGGTTGTTACGTCAAACCCTGTGTTATCGAAATTGCGGCGAACGCGCCCATGGTGATGCACGAAACTTTTGCTCCCATCCTCTATGTTCATGCTTACCAAACCTTGGACGAAGCGATTCAAATTCAAAACTCCGTTCCCCAGGGATTGTCATCGGCCCTGTTCACCCGCAACTTGTTGGAAGCCGAACAGTTTTTGTCAGCCTCCGGCTCCGATTGCGGTATAGCCAACGTGAATATTGGTACATCGGGAGCAGAAATTGGCGGGGCCTTCGGCGGCGAAAAAGAAACCGGGGGAGGTCGCGAATCGGGTTCAGACAGTTGGAAAGCCTATATGCGTCGGCAGACCAACACCATCAACTACACCGACCGATTGCCGTTGGCCCAAGGGATTCGCTTCGAAATCTAAATTTAATTCTAAAAAAATAGTATTGGAGTAACCCTTGGAATTTGAAAAATTCAAATTCAACAAGAAGTTCCTCAGAAATTCCAGCGGCGAATGGAGGGGCAATCCGGAGCAAGAGGGGTGAGCCGAACGTAGGTTTCTTTGGATTTGTTTTCTATCCAGCGATTGAGCTTATCGATTCGTTTGATTTGCAGGGCTGTGTTCTGGATTTTTTCGTAATCGGTTTCCAGGGAAGTCCGGTGTGGGGTGCTCCGTTTGCGCAACAAGATCAGTCGGAAACCCTGTTCCCCACCGGCAGCCGTGTAGGGCTGTACTTCGGAATACTCACCTTCGTTGATCTTCTCTATCGCGTAATAAAGTTCCGGGGTCAATTGATCAAGGGGCCAGGCCATGCTGCCGCCCTGGGGTGGGGGCAACATTCCGCCAAAGGCCTTGGTTTCCGGATCATCCGAATACTTGCGGACGGCATCGGTGAAGGAAATTTTACCTGCAACAAGCAAACCGCGTACCGAGTCCAAGAGGCTGCGGGCCTCGCTTTGTTCACGGCTGCCGATGGGCGGCTTGATGAGGATATGACGGCATTGAATGCGTTCGCCACGTCGGGCGATGAGCTGGATAATATGGTATCCAAAGGAGGTTTTGACCACCGAGGAAACCTCTCCGGGTTTGAGGCGAAAGGCTACAGCTTCAAATTCTGGAACCATATCCCCTCTCCCAAAGAAGCCGAGCTGACCCCCCTCCCTGGCGGATCCAGGATCTTGGGAATACAGGATGGCCAGGGTGGCAAAGGACTCGCCTTGGAGTATGCGTTCACGCAGTCCTTGGATTTTGTCCATGGCCAGGGTTCGGTTTTCGAGTCCGGCCTTGGGTTTGATCACCAACTGCCCAATCTCGACTTCGGCAGGAACCAAGGGCAGGCTGTCGAAGGGGATTTTGGCAAAGTAAGCTTTCACTTCGGCCGGGGAAATTTGAACATCGGCAGTGATTTTGTCCCGCATCTTCTGAGACAGTAACATGTCTTTGATTTGGGGCCGGAATTCTTCACGGATTTCGGGCATGGTTTTGCCATAGAATTCCTCGAGGCGTTCTTGACCTCCCATCATTCCCGCGAAATGGCGAATACGACGATCCAATTGATTATCCACTTCTTCGGGCGCAATGACCAGCGAGTCCAGTTCGGCTTGACGTTGCAGCATTTTGCCCAAAATCATTTGTTCAAACAACATGCACCGCAAGGCTTCACCGGAATCCGGATTGAAGCGGCCTTCTTGCCGCTCCTGGTCGGTGGAATTTCGAAATTCAGTTTCCAGCTCGGATTGCAAAATGATTTTGTCCGCAATCTGTGCCAGAATTCCTTCAGAAACTTTGGCAACGCTGGCTTTGGATGAGCCAAGGGTATCGCGCGGCGCCTGGCTATGCAAGGCGTAAGCCTCCCCTCGAATGATGAGGCTGTGGAGGAGTAGGCCTAAACCCAAGAGCCTTAACCCATGGCGATACTCAAGTTTCGGAGCAATAAAGAACTTCATTCTTTAGGCAGCAAAGCCTTGAAGACATCGTTGTTGATTTGAACTGGATAGGATTGCTTGAGTTCGGCAATCCAACGGGTTTCCAGTTCGGTTTGGTAATCGGAGGTTAGTTGCCCACGGGCTTCGTTCATCTTTTTGGGTCCTGCCGGAAGAAGATCTTTGATGCGTACCACTACCCATTGTTTGTTGCGTTCGAAGGGGCCCACCAAGGATTTTTTGCGGGGCAATGAATCCAAAACGGCTTGGGTTCCGATTTCGTATTTGCCACTGATCACCTTGACGTTCAAAGGGTCTTTGGCATTCCAGGTTTTGGAATTTCTTCGGGGCTCATTTGCCTTTCTTGACGGCCTTGCGGACTTCTTTGGCGACTTCTTCGTTGAGGCAAGTGTAGATTTCGGCATCGGTGCGGTCCTTCCATTGGTACATTGCGGCTCGCTCATCAAAGAATTTCTGCAGGCCTTCGGTATCGCTCATGGCCATGGACCAAACTTTTTTGTCCATCAAATCAAAAAGCAAAATTCCTTCGCGGTATTCTTTCATCAAGGCCGCAAAGGCAGGGTATTTGCTTTCCAAACGGCTGTCTTCGTAGGCGAGGATAGCTTTATCCGTGCGCGCTTTGTAACATTGCGCAAGTGTATGGCCGGATCTGCTCCTGCGGCGTTCTTTTGTTCTTCCTCAAGCCACATGGCCAATTCGGATTGCTTGAGGACCCTGTCCCCGTAGCGATGCACCACGGTATCGCCCATCACGGTAAGGGGAGCAGCCGGTGCTGCAGCTTTGCCTGCGCTTCCTTTGCCTTTGGGGCTTTTGGAGCCGGCTTTTTCTTTGGAGACGCGTTGGGCATCCCAGTGACCGGGGCAGCCTTCATCGCCCATGCGCTCGGTGCTTTCCATTCCAGTTTGCGGTACAGGCTGTCCACCACAGAATTGAAGACGGCTTCAAGGGCTTCTTTGTTTTCGGTGAATTGGTATTCGGCTTTGAGTTTAACAATCAAATTTTCGGTGTTTTGATTCGCACGGGTATCGCGAGCAATTTTGAGTTCCAAATCGCCTTTGGCTTGTTCAAAGCCAGGAACCGGACGAAGTTCAATGCGCTTGAGGATATGCCACCCGTATGGGGTCTGGACGGGTGCGGAGAGATCCCCGTCTTGAGCCAGGCCGAAAGCGGCTTCTTCAAAATCAGGAATCATGCGACCTGTGCCAAAGAACGGCAAAACGCCGCCTTTGTCGGAGGTGCTGGGGTCTTCGCTGTGCTGTTTGACCAAAGCTTCGAAAGATTCACCGGCTTTGAGTTTGGCCATTAGCGCATCAACTTTGGCTTTGGCCTGGGCCTTGAGGGTGTCGTTGTCTGTGGCGGGGCTTTTGATCAAAAGGTGAGCAACACGAACCTCGCCTCTGGCTTTGCGTCGGTCAATCACCTTCAGAAAATGGTATCCGTATTGTGTTCTGAAAACGGGAGAAAGCATGCCTACCGGGGTGGTGAATGCCATTTCTTCGAAGGGGTATATCATGCGGAATACCGAGAAATATCCAAGGTCTCCACCGTTGTCCCCTGCCGAGGGATCGTCGGATTTTGCCTTGGCCCATTCGCTGAAATCTTTGCCGTCCACGATGTCTTGGCGCAAGGCCAAAGCCTTTTGGTAAGCGGCCAGACTGTCTGCCGGGGATGCAGTCTCCTCAACGCGCACCATGATGTGGGCGGCTCGGACCTCCAATTGCGAACGCTCGTAGGCCTGCTCCAAAAGAAATTTCCCGGTTTCCTTGTCGCGCAGATAGGGTTGCGCCAATTGATTGCGGTATCCTTGTAATTCATCTCGGAAACGCGTTGTGGTATCCATCCCCAAACGAACGGCTTCGCGGACTTTCAGCTTGAACTTCACGTAGAGATCAAGGTACTCTTCCCATTCAGCTCGGGTTGGAGCGGTTTTCTTGAAATTGTTTTTGTTGAAAAGGGTGCTGAACTCATCGGTGCGGACTTGTTCGGCAGGCATATTCCCTCCGCTTACCTCAAAAAGCACAGGGGCAGGCTCGGAATCGTTGCCTTGAGCCGTGGCCTTCAGGCCATGGACAAACAGAACCGCCCCAAGGGTAATTCCGAATACCGTGAAGGGCTTGAATGCGTGGATTTTCATGGATTGTTGGTTTTGTGAGGTTTGTTTTCAAAAGGAGGCCAAAAATAAGTCAAAGCCTTGTTTGAACGGCAGTTTTGCGGTTAAATGAAGGGACCTAAACTCGCCCCGAGGCGAAACAACCCGTTAACGACTCCGAAATCCAAATGGTTTGGCTATACGGCCATGGTTTGGAGCGGTATATGCCCGGTTTGTGGCCAAGGAATGGGGGTCATTCCTGCCTTGACTTGCCTTCATTGCGCCTTGGACCTTCGAGGCGCCTCCCAATGGGATTGCGAGATGATGATGGAGGAATTGGCCTGGCGAATTCCAGTCCAGAATGCCTCTGCCTTTGGGTGGCGCCTTCAGGCTCGGCGGCGGAAGCCTTGTACAAAGCCTTCAAATTCGGGGGCAAACGCCAACTCGGTCCACCCTTAGGGGCCATGATGGCTGCTCAATGGGATGGTTGGCTTCCACCCCCTGATCTGCTGATTCCTGTTCCCCTGACAGCCAAGCGCATGTGGAGCAGGGGATACAATCAAGCCGCCGAACTGGCTCGAGGGATGGCCCATTATTGGTCGGTTCCCGTCATGGAGCATGCCTTAAAGCGCAAGGAAGGGGGATTGAACCTCGCCAGGCTGGGGCGAAAAGAGCGATTTGCCAAGGCCGCTACGGATTTTGTGCAGGGTTTTGGGCCGACTGCCATGAACAAGGGTAATGATCTCGCAGGCCTCCGCTGCCTGTTGGTGGACGATGTGATGACCACCGGGGCGACCTTGGAACAATGCGGCAAGTTGTTGGTGGAGCGAGGAGCGCTCTTGTCGGTGATGGTCCTCGCCCGCAGGTTGGGTTCCAAAGCCTAAACCTGAGACGATGGCCCAGGGAGACTGTCGGCATATTGCTCCATGGCATTGCCCCTGGAACCCTTGAACAAATGGCCGAGGCTGGCCACTGGGCGGCTTGCAGGAATTGGTGCAGCGCAGCAGCATCTTCGAAGAAGCGAAAGGAAGGGAACTCGTTGCGCAAAGCCCAGAAGGCTTGCCCTACCAAACAAACGACTTGGAAATCAAAATGCAGGGTATTTTCCAAAAGAAAACGATGTTCGTATGCCGAATGCTCTCCCATTTCCAGCATTTCCCCAAGGAGGATGACCTTGTGAGGATGCTCCATACGATGGAAATGGCCCAGGGCGGCACGCATGCTGTCCGGGTTGGCGTTGTAGGCATCCATGACCAGCCAATGTCCTCGCATTTCCCGAATTTCGGAGCGGTTATTCCGCGGCTGCCATTCGCTTAGGGCATCGCAGATACGGTCGTAGGGAACCGACAAATAGCGACCAATGGCCGCCGCCGCCAGGATATGAGGAAAATTGTAGTCACCATAAATTCGGGTATGCAGCACAGGCGCATCCCACAGCGCTTTGGCATTGAATTCCCATTGCAGGGAGAGGTAAGGAAAGGATCCTGTTAATTTACCAATGCAATCGGCATCAGGGCTCATGCCGTAGGTTAGGGGAACCTTCTTGTCTGCGAAGGTCTGCATCAAGAGGGGGGCATCTTGATGAGCCACCGCAATGCCATGATTATTAATGAGATATCGATATAATGTGGTTTCCTCTTTGACGATGTTCTCCATGGTGCCAAAGCCTTCGAGGTGCTCTTTGCCAATGCTGGTGACCACGCCCATATTCGGTTCGATCATTTCGCATAACAAATCCAATTCACCGGGATGGTTGGAGCCAATTTCGATGATGGCCCATTCGGTGCCGGGGGGGGTGCCGAGCAGGCTGATGGCCACGCCCAGATGATTATTGAAATTGCCCGGGGTCAAGTGGCACGGATAATATTTGGATAACACTGCATAGATTAATTCTTTGCATGTGGTTTTGCCGTTGGAGCCGGCTACTGCGAGAACCTTAAGGCCTTGCATTTGGCGGCGGTGGTATTGAGCCAACCTTTGCAGAGCGGCGAGGGAATTTCGCACCCCGAAGATCCTCCCGGATCCGTCTTCGCATTCCTCAGGTCTTTCGGTGATGACCATGGCGGCGCCTGCAGCCAAGGCCTGCTGCACATAATCATGCCCATCAAAACGCTCCCCTTTCAAAGCCGCAAAACAATCGCCGGCTTTGAGCTGCCGGCTGTCGGTGCACAGCCTTGCACCGGCCGCCGCATATGCCTTGTGCAATTGCTCCAAACGCCCGTTCTCCAAACCGGCATCCTCAAGGGTAGGTAATAGATTCATCCTTCAAAGCAATGCATAATTTTACAAAATCAACGCCTTACCCGCCACCATTGTTCGAGCGATGTCCAAACGTGTTGCCCGAATTTCGCTACAAAACCCCGGTCCTGAGGAGGCTGCTTCATTTTTTGACAAGACCATGACGTTATGAGCCATCCATTGCCTAAGTTTTGGCAGCATACCTGCTTTGTTCCTTGGACCTTCATCTGCAAATCTTGGAGGGCTGTGGCCATGGTTTGGGTTGTCCTGATCCTTAACCTTGGGCATGCGATTGCCCAAACCGCGCCTATACAATTCCGGCCGGTTTCAGTCGAACCGGCTGTGGAGGTGGGGGGGCGAGCCCTGGCTCATCCCTGGGCAGGCGGTATGGCTTGCCCTCAATGGCATTCCATGGATTTGGACGGCGACGGGGTCTGGGAGCGTATTGTATTCGATCGGGTTGACCAGAGTTTAATGGTCTATGAACGCGTCGGTACGCCCCCCTGGTCTTGGATACCTGCACCACGATACCTTCCGCTATTTCCGCGATTTGATTCGTGGGTGGAGTTCGTGGACTTTGACGGGGATGGGGATGAAGATCTTTTTTGTTCCACCAACGGGGGCGTCGCCTTGTACCGCAACAACGGGGTGGGCCAAATTCCGCGCTTCACACTGCGTTCGCCCTCCATAACGGCTTTGTGGGATTTCGGATTTCGAACAGCCATCTATGTGCTGAGTATAGACCGGCCGGGCATTGCCGACCTGGATGGGGACGGAGACCTGGATATTCTTGCTTTCGATAATTTTGAAATCGGCAAAATAAATTATTTCCGAAATTTCTCCAGGGAACGTTATGGGCATTCCGATTCCCTGGATTATGTCCAAGTTTCCCGCTGTTGGGGACGCCTTGTCGAAAATCAACTCAGCTCCCAAGTCATCCTCGGCCTGGACAGCAATTGCCAGATCCCATTGCCGTTGCCGTCGGTGCTCCGGCCATCCCATGCAGGCTCTTCGATTAACTTGCTTAACCCCAACCGTGACAGCTTGCCCGATTTGCTCCTTGGGGATGTAGAGGGGCATTTTCTGACTTACCTCCATAACGGGGGCAACCGTTCTCTCGCCCGCATGACCTGGCAGACCACGACCCCAGCCTTTTTGGACAGCCCCTTGGCGATGACCAAATACCCTGCGGCGTATGCCCTCCCTACCAACGGAACAGGAGCGGTTGGATGGGGGTCTTCTACCGTGCAGGATTTGGTGATTTGCCCCAACGAGTTTTACGGGTCCAACCTGCATCGCCACGTTTGGCATTATCGAAATCTCCGCGGCTCCCCGGGTATTTTGCGCGATTCCTTTGCCCTGACAACCAAATCCTTTGTCTTGGAGGACATGGTGCATCATTACCTCAAAGCATCGCCCGTCGTCGCGGATTGGAATGGAGATAGCCTGCCCGATCTCTTGGTGGCTTACGAAAACTCTGCGCTCAAGCCCTGTCTTGCCCTGTATCGTAACAAAGGAACCGCTGCAATTCCCATCTACGAGTTGGTTGATTCTTTGTTCTTGCGCCTGGATACAGTACCGATTCGAAATCCGCGATTAGCTGCGGGTGACCTTGACGGGGATGGGCGTATGGATTTGTTGATTGGGCACAGCGACTCCACCATGATGCATTATCGGAACATTACCGCAACCGCTTCAGGACCCATTCAATTTCAACGCATTAGCTACGATTATCAAGGATTGCGAAGCGGCATCGAACTGGCCCCTGAACTTGGAGACCTGGACGGTGACGGGAAGCCGGAGCTTCTGGTTGGGATGCGTAATGGACAGATTGCCTGCTTCCAAAACCAAGGTACCTTGACGAATCCTGCTTGGGTTAAATTCACCGATAGCCTTGGACGAATCAATGTTGCGGAATCGATTTCGGGCTGGGCTGCACCACGTGTTGGGGACTTGAACCGAGACGGTCTTGCAGATCTGATTGTGGGCTCCGAGTCGGGCAAGGTTTTTTGTTACCCTTCCCTTTGGTCCAGGCTTCCGAATGCTCAGGCTAGCAACAATGTTTTTGTTTATGATTTGGCGGGTGGGGTTGCCGATTCGATACCGCATGGGAATTGGGTGAGTCCTGCATTAGTCGATTTTAACAGGGACTCCTTCCCGGACCTGCTCCTGGGCTTCTTCAAAGGGGGCATCACCCATTGGCGGAATACCTCTTCCATGGTTTCCATCGCAGAGCCCACTGCCCCCAGGGTGAATGCTCATAGCCTGTTGGTTTTTCCTAATCCTGTCAGTTCTGGTTCACTGCTCAAAGTCTTGATGCCTGGTTTGGGTACTGACCTTGTGGAACTACGTTGTTACAACGGCGAAGGCAAGTTGGTGAGCCAATGGAATATAACCGCTGAACCTTTGGTGCAGGACGATTATTCAAAAGGGCTTCCAATAAAAATTCCCGAGGAGTTAACCCCGGGAATCTATCAATTGGTTGGCCGAAGTGCCGAAGGTAAAAGCGCCTCGGCTAAGATTTGGATGAAGCGCTAATCCTTAGCGTTGACCTCTGGGGCGGCCCAGACCAATCATCGCACAACGAAAGCCTAAATCATCCTTGCCTTTGGACTCGTTGAAGAAGCGGCGCGCGCCCGGTGTGACCCAGTAAGGCATATCGCGGTAACTGCCTCCCTTGTAAACCCGGTTACGGTTATTCACCTGACCGTTTGGATTGGCTGAAATGGTGATGCTATCCAGGTAGGATACCAATAAATCATCGCTGTACCTGCGATCATCGGCGATCATGATGACTCTACCGGCGCTGTCTTTGGCAAGGTTGCCCTCTTCATCGTACTGAGGTCGGGTATAACCCCCGCCCAGGAATGGAGAAATCGCGTCAGATTCAAGGTTGGAAGAAGGACGGTAAAGGTCTGCAACCCATTCATTCACATTTCCAGCCATGTTGTACAGACCGAAATCGTTAGCGCGATAGTATTTTCCTGGCGAGGTTGGCCCACCGCGGGTGATGTCATAGGACCCAACTTCCGTTGGCGAGGAAACACTGTGTTTGAAATTCCCATAATAATTTCCCTGCCTACGTCCAGGCCCTGAACGAATACCCCTTTCGTTCCAAGGGTACACCCTTCTTTCTGCAATTAATCCACTTTCGGTTCTGCCTACCAATCCTTGGGCGGCATATTCCCACTCAGCTTCGGATGGCAAACGGTACGAAGCAGTAAAAAAACCATCCTCCGTGACGGGATAAACTAAATCCCCGTTGATGCTGTTCTTGGATTTGGCTTTGGTGAGTTCTGGGCGATAAAAGCCAGCCAAATATCCTTTGGTGGTGAAGTGTTGTTCCCCTGACTGGGCGGAGTATTTGATGTAGCCTGCATCAATGAGCCTTTGTTCATTGACTCGGTCGGTTCTCCATTCACAGTATTGGTTGGCTTGAACCCAACTTACTCCAACAACGGGATAGTATTTGAATGCAGGATGACGTAGGTAATCGTTGACATGGGGTTCATTGAAAGATAAACCGTTTCTCCAAACAGTGGTATCCGGTAGCGCACTGCGATAAGTCGCTGGGTTGGACTGGGCAAAAACCTTGGCCATCCAGTTGAGGTACTCGCAATAGCTGACATTAGGGACCTCAATTTCATCCATGTAAAAGGATGAAACCGAGGCGTATTTGGGGACATTGTCCGGGTCTAGAGCAACGGATTCTTGGGTAGCGCCCATGACGAAGGATCCTCCAGGGACAAAAACCATTCCGGGAGGAGGGGTCCCGTTGTGATCAATGCTCTTGAAAGCTAAGCCTTTGGGGTTACCATAAAACCAGGTGGTTGTGGTAGATCGATCACCATTACCACATCCGGATAAGCCCAGAATAAGAAAAAGTAGGCCAAAGCTTGCCTCTCTTCTGAATGCGTTGAATTTAAAGGAAGTCATAGCCTTGGAGGTTATTGAGGATGAAAGCATAATTAAATCGAGTCTTTTTAGAATTTAGGGCAATTTACCTTGGAATAGCGTCTTTTTTCGATGGGTTCAAATTTTTCGAAAATAAAACTTAAGGAAACTTCATGGGATCCACCGGGTCTTGCGTCGCTAAGCTTGGAGGTGGTAATGTCGTAACCGTAGCCAATACGCATTTGGCCCCGCTGAAAACCAGCCGTTGCAATGATTGCGTCGTTAACTCTGTACCATAATCCCGCAGAGACCGGACCTTTGCTCAGGTAGGTTCCTACATTAATTTGCTGAGAGGTTCCCTGTTGAATATAAATGATATTCGGGGAGAGGGTTAAAGGTTCAGCGTTTGAATAGGCTTGGCTTAGTGGGATATTGGCCCCGGTATGCACGGAGATTCTCATCGGCCAAGGCGCATCAGCATCACCATAAAAGGCTTGGCTTGGCTCGGTAAGGTGGTGTGCTGCGGCTCCGAAATAGAACTTTTCGGAAAAAAGTACAAGTCCCGCCGAAAAGTCATTTATGGTGACCGTTTTGGATCCAAACGGAACTTCCGAGTTTGTTGGCCTGCCGCCAATCCCGTTGACTCGGTCAATTTGTTCCGGAAAGGTCAGTTTATTGAAATTCAAAGAGCGGTTAGCGTAGGCGTATTGAAAACCCGCCCGCAATGCCCAGTTTCTATTGATGTTCAAATTGTAGGCATATTGCAGGGCCACTTGGGTGTGGCGGAAGGCCTCAGAGCCAATTTGATCGGTGAGGACATGCAGACCAACACCACCGCTTAAGGCATCAAAATGTTGGTCAAAACCAGCGCTGTAGGTGACAAAGGAGGCGTTGAGGGCCGGCCACTGATTTCGAAAATTAAAAGTTAATCGGGGATCGGAGGCATTTCCAGCCAAGGCTGGGTTCAAATAAAGAGGATTGGCATAAAACTGAGAAAATACCACATCCTGAGCCCTGAGCGGACCATTGGACCAGTGCATGGCGCTCAAAATCAGCAACAAAAATGCACATGCCTTCGTAAGGCGTGAATGCAAAGGGTTAGAACGGACTTTGAAATTCATTTTCATTGGAATGGTCGGAGCGTAAATTTCACACCAAAAGCAGTCAAAACCAAAGTTTTTTGCTGAAACCTGAAAGAACTTGGATGAAATTAATGAGATTCATCTTGAATGGTTGCTCAGTAACGAGGAAAATATACCTTAGGGTATGATCCTGCGTTTTTTGTGATAATGAAACGGATACAGTCCTTCAAAGGGGAATCTTCACGAATTTTGTAAGCATGAAATGCCGAGTGATGATCAGGCTTTGGGCCATGGCCTTGTGGGGCACGGCGGGCATGATCGAACTGAATGCCAGCCCATTGAAGTCCGGCGATTGGTTTCAAATGCAATTTGCTGGAGAGGGCATTTACAAAATCACCCCCCAATGGCTCCAAAGCATGGGGCTTAATCCATCAAGAGTCCATACCGATCGCCTGGTCCTGTTTGGGGGCGGGAGGGGGCCTCTCCCAGAGGCTAATAATTCGGTAAGGCCATGGGGGTTGGTCCAGTACCCTTTGCAATTTCATGGGGATCAAGACGGGGTCTTTGAGGCCAATGAGTATTTTCTGTTCTACATCCCTGGCTCAGAGAGCCTGCAACAAAGTCCGGGAACGGCGAATTTGATCAAATCCCCCAACCCTTATGAGCAAAGCTCCTATGCCTTCCTGAATCCGGATTGGGAAGATGCAAGACAAGTCAGCGTCTCACCTGTTCTTCGCATGGATACGGTTCAGCCCGGAGGGCCATCTCCAGGACCAGGCCCATGGCCGGTAACGGATAGGGGAGATTGCCTCATTGCCTACGAGAAAGAGCTCAACAACCCGATCAAAAGCGGTAGGGAATGGCTGGGTGAGTCCTTCGATGCGGTGAACAACCGCAATTTCACCTTGGGTTTGCCCTCCTATTCTTTAGGGGACTCGTGCAGGATTGCCGTTCGTATGGCCATCCGGAGCCAAGGAGCCCCCTCACCCATGACCCTTCGAATGAACGGACAAGATCCTATTTCGGTGGTGGCTCCAACGGTAGGCACCTATTATTTGGATCCTTACTACAACCTGAAAGAAGAAATTTGGATGACCGATCCGGGCTCTTCGCTGTTGAATTTGAACATGGTCTTTAGTCGTCAGAACAATGCTGCGCAGGCATGGCTTGATCGTATCCTGGTGCAGGGCAGACCTCGAATACAGCCGGATATTTGGCCGTCCTATCAGGTTTTCTACAACGCTTCCACCTTGGGGGTACAGCCAACTCAGTATCGTTGGCCGGCCGTCTCCCAGCCCCATCAGATTTGGGACATTACCCTACCCTGGGCAGCGACAGCGTATCCTTTGGAGGACCTTCAAATCAATGGGGCGAATTACCAGCAAATTCTGGTTCATGGAGATCGACTACGGCATTTGTGCTTCATCAAAGGAAATTCCTTTGCCCCCCCCATGTCCCTGAGCCTTGTTCCGAATCAGAATCTCATGGGGGATTCGTCGGCGGATATGGTGATCGTAACGCCTAAGGCTTTTCTAGATCAGGCAACTCAAATTGCAACAATCCACCATCAACATGATGGACTGAAAATTAACATTGTACATCCTGATGATTTGTACCGCGAATTCTCTTCGGGTCGTCGGGATTTGGTGGCCATTCGGGATTATTTAAGGATGTTGTATCATCGCAGCACCCCTCAAAGTTCCACAGGGCCATCGTTGAAGTATTTGTTGTTATTGGGATCAACATCGTACGATGCCCTGAATGTCATGCCGGGGAATTTGAACCATATACCCACCTTCCAGAGCTACAATTCTCGTGACCCCCTGGGTTCGTATTGCTCGGATGCCTTCTTTGGTTTGATGGATTCCACCGAGGGGGCCTTTGGTGATGGCAGTGGGGATCGAATGGATTTGGGAATAGGCCGAATTCCGGTAAGGGATGCTGGACAAGCGACCGCGATGGTTCGCAAAATTCAAGAGTATCTTGATCCTTCGAACCGAGGCCCGTGGCGTAACGAATTTGTTTTTGTGGCCGATGACCAAGACTACAATATTCACCTGAATGATTGTGCTGAGCTGGTTCGGCATACCGAGACCCAGTACCCGCAGGGTTTGGTGCGCAAGATTTATGCGGATGCCTACGAGCAAGAAAGCAGACCGGGCGGGGCCAGGTACCCTGCCGTCAATGATCGTATCAACAGGTCAATGCAAGAGGGTTGTTTGGTGATGGCCTACATGGGACATGGGGGAGTCAATGGGCTTGCCGAGGAACGTATCATGACCATTCCGGAGATCGATGCTTGGGATCATCCAGGTCGATACCCCTTGATGGTGACCGCCACCTGTGAATTTGCCCGTTTTGATAATCCCGCTATCCTGAGTGCGGGTGAAAGGGCCTTGCTGAACCCCAGAGGGGGAGCGATTGCCTTGTTGACCACATCCCGGGTCACCTTCACCAACTTTAATTTGAGCATATCCTCTCGGCTCTTCAGGGACCATCTTTTTCGTAAGGAACAAGGAAAATCTTTGCGATTAGGCGATTTGTACAAGGAGGCCGCTAACCCGGAATTGGGCATCATCAATACCCGGAATTTTGCTTTGCTGGGTGACCCTGCACTACGGCTTGCTTTTCCCCAACAATCCATCACGGTGGATACGGTAAGCGATACGTTGAAGGCCTTGGGCCTGGTTGAATTAAAGGGAAAGGTGCTTTCTGCGGATGGAATGCCGGATAGTACATTCAATGGATTTCTTGATTTGAATGTCATGGACAAGGCGTCTGCTCTTCGCACCAGGGTCAACGATCCGGATTCCTATTTCTTTTCGTATTCTGAATATAACAATTTGATATTCAAGGGAAAAATCAGTGTTGAGGCCGGTGAATGGAAATCCCAATTCCGTGTACCCAAGGATATTAATTATGTGTTTGGCAATGGCCGAATTAATGCTTACGCTCTTCGTGATTTGGATGATTCGGCAACCGCAGGAAATGCGGGGGGGGATGCCGCAGGTGATACCCGAATGATTGTGGTGGGGGGAAGTTCAACAAATTCCGTCTGCCAACCTGATGGGCCTCGCATCGTGATGTCCCTCAATGACTCCTTGTTTCGAAGTGAAGGTATAGCCGGTGTCGATAATGTGTTGTGGGCAACCTTGTACGATGAAGATGGCATCAACTCCAGTGCCTCGGGGATTGGAAGAGAAATGCAACTCGTCCGTAACGGGGACAGGGCCAATGCACAGACGCTGAATGCCTATTTTGTTTCGGATCCGGACCAATACCGCAGCGGTCGAATTCGTTATCCCTTGGGCCAATTAAGCCCCGGTTCTTATACGCTGGAGTTGAAGGCCTGGGATGTTTGCAACAATTCATCCACGGGTCAGCTCCGATTCCAAGTGGTGCCGGATAACCAGTTTCATCTTCAAGCCCTCGCTGTTTATCCGAATCCGATTGGCGCTGGGGTAACCCCGGTTCTGGAATTTAATCACAACCGACCTGGATCTTCCATGCGGGTAAGCCTTAACCTTATGGACATGCAAGGCAGGATGGTTCACCGATTGGAGGAAACAGGTTTCTCCCAAGGGAATTATTTCCGACTCGAGACCACCGCGATTCAGGATTGGGCCAACACCATGACCAATGGCTTGTATACGGTTCAAATTGAGGTCGAATGCGAAGGTCAAAGAGCTTCCGCCCAAACCCGAATCTGGGTAACCCGATAAATTGCCCTTTACACTATCTTTGAACAGCCCTCCCAAGCTGAAATTTGCATTGATTCATGCTTAAGGAGTGCAATTATTTGCTGAATTTCCGTTAATTGCCTTTAGTTAATTTCACTTTTTTGGTTTTATGATGTTTTATTCTAAGTTCAGGTTTCACGTCCTCGCCACAGCCTCTTGCCTAGGCTTGGTATTCTGGGCATCCTTCGTGGCGAAAGGTCAGATCACCCCGCAACAATTAGGGGGCGGTACGTTGAACACGATTACGACGGCAGTCCCCTTTCTTATGATTTCTCCGGATGCACGGTCAGGAGCCATGGGTGATGTGGGGGTTGCCATAAGTCCGGATGCAAATTCAATGTTTTGGAATGCGGCCAAGCTCAGTTTTGTGGGCAACAACAGCGGAATCGCGATGAACTACACCCCTTGGCTCCGAAATTTGGTTCCCGATGTTTCTATGGCCTATGTGAGTGGTTACAAGCGTCTGGATGATTTGCAAACGGTCGGTGTTTCGATGCGTTATTTTTCTTTGGGGGATATCAATTTCACGGACATTAACGGCGCCTCTTTGGGCACCTTCAATCCCAATGAATTTGCGATTGACGGTTGTTATTCGCGCAAATTGAGTGATGAGTTCAGCGTTGGGGTTGGATTGCGTTATGTGTATTCGAATCTTGCCGCGGGATTTGACCCGAACAATCAATTCAAAGCCGGTACAGCGGTTGCCGGTGATCTTTCCTTCTACTACAACCGTCCACGTCGAATGTTTGGCAAAGAAGGCAATGTAGCGGCAGGCTTGGTTATCAGCAATATGGGTAACAAAATGGCGTATTCCGAATCTGGGCAAACCAGTTTTATTCCCGCGAATATGCGTTTAGGAACGACCATCACCACGGTCATTGACCGTTATAACAAAGTATCGTTTTCGTTGGATCTTAACAAATTGCTGGTTCCTACCAATCCCGTTTACCAGCGGGATAGCTTGAATCGCATTCGTCTTGACGAAAACGGTTCACCGATTATCGAACGCGGGTCAGACCCTAACCAGAAATCGGTGATTGAAGGCATGTTAGGGTCATTTAACGATGCCCCGGATGGTTTCAAGGAAGAGCTGAGGGAGATAAATCCCTCCATAGGGGTGGAGTACCTGTACAACCAGGTTTTTGCGCTAAGGGGTGGTTACATGTACGAGCATCCAACCAAGGGCGGGAGGCAGTATTTCACTGCAGGAATGGGTTTGCAATACAATGTTTTCAATTTGAATTTCTCCTATTTGCTCCCGGTAGGTCAATTGCAGACCAATCCCTTGGCCAACACCTTGAGGTTTTCGCTGATGTTTGACCTTGGCGCCTTGGGGAAATCTTCTGGGTCCGAAGATGCGATATCGGTAACGGAGTAGTTTGATTTAATGAACCCGCAGAAAGGGATTGTTATCGCGCTCTTGGGCGATGCTTGTGGCGGCCCCATGACCCGAATACACGGTGGTATGGTCGGGTAAGGGCATCAGAGCCTGATGAATGGAATGTATCAGCGTGGAGTAATCACCGCCTGGCAGATCGGTTCGCCCAATACTCCCCTTGAAGAGGACATCCCCTGAAATCACGCTACTCAGTTCAGGAATATAGAAGCATAGGCTGCCCGGAGAGTGGCCCGGGGCTTGTATAATCTGGATTTCAGGGCCATCCCAGTGGATATGATCGCCATCAACCAAGAAATTTTCAGGTTCCGGGGAGGCCTTGGCCTGTACCCCGAACAAGGGAGCATAGGCTTCAAGACGATGCAAATCAGGCAAATCCAAGGAGTGCATTCGAGGTCGAAGCCCGTAGGTTTGGAATACCCAATGGTTGCCCAGGATATGATCCAAATGCGCATGGGTCAAAAGCAACATGACCGGTCGAAGGCCATGGCTTTGGATATAATCGGAGAGTATTTTTTCTTCAGCGGGGGAATAACAACCCGGGTCGATCAAAATGGTACTGCCGTTGGGCGCGCTAAGCAGGTAGGTGTTTTCTTGAAACGGGTTGAACGTGAAGCTCGTTATCATGGTTAAGAATCGGCAAATTCGCCTAATTGAAGGACGAATTTAAGTAATTTTGAAAACATGTCTTCCAGGCCAACGATTCGTTTAGGGACCAGGCGTTTTAAACTCCGGGATTCAAGCCTATGGTGGCGATTTATCTTGACTGTATGGGTATTGCTACCCGGCCTGTTCTTCCACGCCCAAGCCCAATTGCAGATTCAGATGACGCCGTTTGGTTCGAATCAGAGGCAGTGGAATGCCTACGCTTGGCAGTTTTTGGAATCCGGTGCTCATCGAATTTATTATCCTGCCGGGTTGGAATACAGTGCTGACTGGGTGGGTAAAGTCTTGCCGTCCATGAGTTCCAGTCTGGAACAGCAATTCAATATCCGTCCGGAACAGCCCTATCAGGTTTTGTTGTACCGTAATCACCTGGATTGGCAGGAAAGCAATTTGAACAGGGAAAAGTTTTATTACAATACCGGGTGGAATTTCCCGGCAACCGGGAACAAGGTTCCTGTCTGCCTCAATCAGTATTCGGCTTCGATGGTCGCTCAAATGCGTGAGGGCATTGTTCGCATTTTGATCGCAGAAATGGTCTATGGCGGCAATTCGTTTCAACGTATTCAAAACCGAGCTCTTTTGGTTTTGCCTTCTTGGTTTACGGATGGCCTTGCCCAATATTGGGGCTCCGGTTGGACAGGCTCCATGGATCGTGAGTTACGTGAATGGTTAAGATCCCGATCCAAGCCCGGTTTCGGTGAACTGGTTCGGAACAGGCCAGACCTTGCAGGAGTTTTGTTTTGGCACCGGTACATTCGTTTGAACGGCGCCGGTAGTGCAGCCCAATTGTTGCTTTCGGCAAGGGCCCAAAGACAGATACAATCCGCATTTCGCAGTTTGAACAAGGAGACCTATGGGGCCTTTGTGGAAGGAATCTTGGCCGAATACCAAGCTGAAATTTCCAAGGATTCCGTTGAGACTGCCATGGTTAAAGACGCATTGGAAATTCCAAACTTAAGAGGCGTGGCCAAAGGTGGGTTACGCCTTGATGCCAAAGGAAAAAATATCGCTTTCGTCGCTTACCAAAAGGGTCGTTACAGGGTTTTCGTTTATGAGCGAGCAACCAAAAATCTACGATCGGTCTTCGTGAGCTCTCGGGTGCGCCATGTCCTTCCATCCTCATCACCGGTACTGGCATGGCACCCGGGAGGTCAACGTCTGCTCGTGATTGGCAATTTTGGCAAGGGCTTAACCTTATCTGACGTCCAGAAACAACCCGACGGCAACTGGATCCATGAGTCACAAAAAATGCCCGATGCGGATTGGGTTCAATCGCTGGATTGGTCGCAAGATGGCAAAACATGGGTTGCAGCGGTCCTGCAAGGAAGTCGTTCCAAATTGCTTCTATCCAATTCAGCAAACCCCAAGTGGCGCGTTTTGTGGACGGATAGTTTGGAGAAAAAGGATATACGATTCGTGCCAGGGTCTCAATCCGTCGTATATGTCTATTCGACGGCCTTGGACTCTTTGCAGATCATAAGGAGCCCAAGCTCCAGGCTTGAGCAGATTTACGGAATAGCCAGGTTGGACTTGACCCCCAATGCAAAGCCTGTGACCTTGGTTCAGTCCAATGAGGAGGTTATAGCCTCTCCTTTACCGCTATTAGGCGGAAAATTGTTATGGTTATCCGACCTCAGCGGCTATCGAATTCGATTCATGGGCCGCTGGGATCAATCAGCCCACCTACCGGAAGCTCTACCGCCAGTAGCGCTTAACATTGCATGGCATGAGGCCGGTGTATTGGGTAACCAAATGCTTTTGGGGCCAGAAGAGTTTACCCGCAAAGCAACTATTGGATACCGAGATCGATTGGATACCTTGCGCACCTTCGGGTTCAATCCTGCGACCTTACCGCAAAGTTCTTGGCGTAAAGAGAATCAGCGACGATTAGAGGAAATTCGGTCCATGGCTGCAGGAAACGGTTTGGGCATTTCGTCCATGGCTGCCAACTTGGGTTTGCTGAATTTAGGTTATCGCGATGTGGGTTCACCCCCTCTACCAACCTGGCCACCAAACGCCTCCTATGGGCCCCCAATGGATGAGCAGGGTAATACCCCTTTGGGATTGGCCATCCAGAAATTATTCACGACCAAACCAAAGTCCGGGAAGGTAACCGCGCGACGAGGGTCTTATGTTCGCTCCTCGGCCTTGGACAACATCAGTATGCAGGCTGGTAATAATATATTAATTGGGCGTATGCCTTTGTTGTCTGCAAGCCCATTGCATATGCTCCATGCTCAGCCCGGGGCTGTGATGCGTCTAAGCCTTTCGGATGTATCTGAAGACCGTATCCTCTCTGCGGGTGCTTTGGTATTGCAGTCTCTGACCAATTTCCAATCGTATTTGATGGTTGAAAATCTCAAGGGTTTGACGGATTGGAGATTAATGGGGGTTTATTCGTTCCTACCGGTGAACCAATCGTATGAGAATCTTGGAATTGGTCGGTCAGCCGGGGGGCCTGTTCGGAGTATGCTGGAACTGTACGGTTCAGCGACTTATCCGATAAGTCGTTCTGTCGGGCTTTCGGTGACCATGGGGCATGCGGTGGCCGTGGACAGAGGGCCTCTGAATCCTGATTTTCCGAAGGACAATACCGATAAGCCTGAACTCACTACAGGAATTCGTTTGGAGGCCGTCTGTGACCAAAGTAAACAATCCTTGGGTTGGACCAACGGCGG
>RFMW01000223.1 GCA_009927485.1 Sphingobacteriia bacterium | reverse complement strand
CCGTAATAGGCGTCGTAGTACCCTTCGCTCAAAACAAAAGTCCCCAACATAATTCTTCTTTGGACTTCAGGGCCAAAGCCGCTGCTCCGGGAAAGTTTGAGCGTACTTTCCAAAGAATCTGCTTGATCATCACGCTTGCCGTAATGCATTCCGGAGTACCTGCTCAGGTTGGACGAGGCTTCGGCGGTGGCGAGAATGTAATAAACCGGTATGGCATAGTCCATTTCTTCGATTTCTACGGGTACCAGCGTATGACCTTGTTCCACACAACGTTGAAGAAAGGCTTCCAAGTGCTGATGCAACGATGGATGCAGCGACGGATGATTCATCCACCCGGGTGAATACGCAATTTTGTAGGTTTTGTCTTGGGGTTCAGGCACTAGATTCACTCCTTGTGGCGCGGTGCAGGTGGAATCCATGCCGTCCATTCCGGCGATGCAGGTAGTGAGCAAGGCTACATCTTCCACCGTGTGACCCAAAACGCCGACCTGATCAAAGGAGGATGCAAAGGCGATGATTCCGTGCCGGGAAATACGGCCGTAGGTGGGTTTCATTCCAACCACCCCGCAGTAAGCCGCAGGTTGACGAACCGAACCCCCTGTGTCGGTACCCAAACTCAAATGACAAGCACCCATGGCCACCGCAGCAGCAGAACCCCCCGAAGAACCCCCCGGCACACAAGCGGTATTCCATGGGTTAAGCACAGGACCGTAGGCTGAATTCTCGTTGGATGAGCCCATGGCAAACTCGTCGCAATTTAATCGCCCGAGGATGATCGCGCCATTCTCCAAAAGTCTTTCCACGACGGTAGCGGAATACAGGGACTGGAAGCCCTCCAAAATCCTCGAAGCGGCGGAGACTTGATGGCCCTGGTAACAAATATTGTCTTTAATTCCAACCACCACACCGCTAAGCTTGCGGAGGGTACCGGCTTGAACTTCGAGGTCCAGGGCGTCCGCCCTGGCCAAGGCCTCCTCGTCAAACAATTCCAAGAAGGCATTCAGGTGGCTTTGGGAATGGGCGCGCTCTAAACAGCGCAATACTTCCGCCCTGACCGTGGTGATACCTCGGACAAGTTGATCATGGTAGGTGGAAATTCCTTCAAAAACCAAACCCGAAAATTATTCTGTTCAAGAACGGTTTTCGGTACCGGTATCGGCATCCTTTTCAATCTCCCGCTTAATCCCGGCAGATGCATCTTTGAATTCCCGTATTCCTTTGCCCAGCCCTTTGGCCAGCTCAGGAATACGTTTAGCCCCAAAAAGCAGCAATACCACGGCAAAAATGAGGATCAATTCCCCGGAGCTCAAATTGCCAAAGAGCAAGAAAAGCAATGCATTGGACTCAAACATGGCAGGTTGGTTAATTCACAAAGATAACCCCCCCGATGCAGATTTAGGTTGCCAAAAGGACAGACCTACCGAATCGCTAGAAATCTAAACCAAGGCTGATGACCCACGATGGAGGCAAAGCCTTCCTGTTCTCCCATGGCCAAGCTCGGTCAATCCGCAGGGAATAGCCCAAGACATTGGCCCTTGTCCCCAAACCATAGGACCACAAGAATGGAGATAAGTTTTGGGCCAATTCAACGCGGATTGGACCTTGTGTGATTTGTGTTGGAAAGAGTGAGGTGTCGTTTTTCAAGAATTGCCCCCG
>RFMW01000135.1 GCA_009927485.1 Sphingobacteriia bacterium | reverse complement strand
GATCATGGAGTTCTTGGCCGACGAAATACGAGCATAGAGGTTGGAGGCTTTGTAATGGGCATCGTCCAAGTCCAGCTCCCGAACAATGTTCTTGATGAGGGATTTGCTATCGTCCGCATCGTAAATGGTGAAATTGGTGGGATACCCCAACAAGTCAGCATGACGACGAAGGATTCTGGCAAAAACCGAGTGAAACGTCCCCATCCACAGGGATTTGGCTCGCGGCCCAATCAAGGCCTCGATGCGTTCCCTCATTTCCCCGGCCGCCTTGTTGGTAAACGTGAGGGCCAAGATCTGAAAAGGGTCTTCGCCTTGTTCAATCAAATGCGCTATGCGGTAGGTCAAAACCCGTGTTTTGCCGGATCCGGCGCCTGCAACGATCATCACAGGACCCTCGCTGCATTCCACCGCACCTCGCTGGGCAGGGTTCAAGTCATCCAACCAATTCACGGCACGAATTTAGTTCAACACCGCCCCATTCCGCCGAAACTAAACCCAGGATTCCAAGCACATCAAGAATGATCCTCGGCGCGCGGCAAGAACAAAATCCGCTGACCCCAGTCCAAAAGAGCCTGCTCATCGACCACCCTTCGATGAGCCAGGGCGTACAAGGCTTTTCGTTGGCGATACAGTTCCCAGACCTTCATTTCAACTTGCTCTTTGGAGAGGTTTCCAAACATAGGCCTTCGTTCCGTACCCATCGAAACACGGCGAACCAACTCAACCACCGGTATATCCAACCATAGCACCCGGGCATGTTGGAGCATACGATCCATGTTATGCAATACAGCCCCTCCACCTGTAGCCAGAACCAAGGCATCTCGGCTATGGAATGCCTCCAAACATTGGGTTTCCATCTCTCTGAAAAAAGCTTCCCCTTTGAGCGCAAAAATCTCATTCACCGACATCCCCGATCGTTGAACAATGGCCATATCCAAATCCTCAAAAGCATACCCAAGGATCCTGGCGAGTAACCTTCCGGAACTGCTTTTGCCGCTCCCTGGCATACCCACCAAATAAATCCTTGGGGGCCTGCAACGCAGTTCATTTGTTGGCATTTTATGCGATGAGTTTCACCCTGGGGTCCAAGACCGTGTACAGCCAATCCACCACGTTGTTAATCAAGACAAAGAGAAAGCCTGACCATAGGACAACTCCCATAACCACGGGCAAATCAAAGACCATCAGAGCATCCACCGTCATCTTCCCCATTCCCTTCCAACCGAAAACAAATTCCACAAAAACTGCCCCCGCCAACAAAGAAGATAGCCAACCTGACAAGGCCGTAACAACGGGATTCAAAGCGTTGGGCATCACATGCCGCTTCCAGATCTGGAATTTCGATAAGCCTTTGGCTTGGGCCGTACGAATATAATCTTGCTGCAAAACATCGCCCACCGAATCTTGGGTCAATTGCACCACCACGGCCAATGGTCGAATGCCCAGCGTCAAGGCTGGAAGCAGAAGATTCTTCCATTGCAGTTGAGGTCCGTTCCAAGGATCCAATTCCCAGAGGTGCCCGCTCATCGGTAAACCTGTCCAGGGGCCCCACACATACCCCAACAGGTAAGCCAACAACAAACTTACCAAAAATGATGGCGCCGCTACACCGGCCATGGACAAACCCATGAGCAGGGATCGAAGCCAACCGGAACGGGTATAGGCCGCCAAGGTCCCCATCGCAATACCCATCAAAGTGGCCAGGATCATAGCCGCAACCGCCAAAACCAGGGTTCCCTCAAAGGCATCGATCACCATCGTCACCACATCGCGGCGGCTTTGATAGGATTTGCCTAGATAAGGAACCTTGAGAACCAGGGCCTTGCTTGAACCCATGGAAAACAAAAGCAGGGACCTGATCGGGATATCCCCCATCGGATACACCGACAAAGGGGATAAATCATTCAAAAAATGCAGGTAGCGTTCCCCCCAAGGCAAATCCAGGCCCAGTTCGGTTCGAATTTCTTGGAGGGTCTCAGGATCAGATCGTTGACCCAAGGTCATTTGGGCTGAATCGGCCGGCAAAACAAAGAACAACACAAAGACCATCGTGGCCAAACCCCATAACACAGCAAGGGCGTGTAAAGATCTTTGCCATAGCCAGGTCTTGCGAAGCCTGCCAATCCAGTCCAAGGTCATCTCGAAGCTATTCAAGCCCAAACGATCGCCTGCAACATTTCTCAGAGAGTCTGTCCAATCGACCCTAGGGCTGCAAGCCGGTCAAAGCTGCCAAGGCCTTGGCATCTGGGAAAGTCCTCGCAGGGTACAATGCCTTTACGGTTCCTTTACGGAGGACCATGAGCCCAGGATTGGAGCGCATCATGGTCTTCAAAACGGTTCCATCACACTGATAAAAAGGCCATTGCGAAGCATCGTATTGGCTCATGAAGGTTTCGATTTCACCCTTGCCGCTGCCGGTCAAAATCGCAATCCGAACATCACGACTGCGGGCCCATGCCAAAGCGCCAGCCACTTTGATCCACGCATCCCCGGAGGCCTTGTCCAGAAAGGGTGAGATCACCAAAAGGCAATTTTCGGCCTGCAAGAAATCATCCGTATAGGCATTCCCGTTAAGATCGCTGATCACAAAATCATGGATAGGAGGCTTATAGCCTTGACTTACCAGTTCTGTTTTGCGATCAACATATTCCGCTTTCTCCCCATTGGCTTGGGTGATATCCCAAGGCGCCTGTTCGGTGGTGTAGGTTCCAACCTTGCCATCCACACGATAATACCATAGATCCTTGTAAACATCGGTGGGAGCACCTTCCGGGATGGCCATACCTTCGGGCAAATTCTTCCCAACGGCATAAGGCCTGAAATCCAAATAGGGCAAATTATTCCAAGTATAAAAAGCGAAGCCCATGGTGGCAATAGCCGTTAGAGCCACCATGAACGGCCCCAAGAAAACAGGCCCAATCGGACGTATGGTTTTGCGGTTGATGGCCAATAACACGATCATCACCAGCAAGACGACATCCTTGGAGAAGCTCTGCCATGGGGTTAAATGGAGAAAATCGCCAAAACACCCGCAGTCGGTCACTTTATTGAACCATGCCGAATAAAAAGTCAAAAAGGTGAAGAACAGAATCATGGCCAATAGCCACCCCAACACGGCCTTGGCCTTCCAGCCCATCCACAAGGCTACCCCCAACACAACCTCCAGGACACAAATCGCTATCGCCATCCCAGTAGCCAGCGGAGCCATGAATTCCGTTCCAAAAACAACGAAATACTCCTCCAACTTGTACCCAAAGCCCAGGGGATCGTTGGCCTTGATGAGACCTGAGAAAATAAACAAGGCCCCGGTCAAGAACCTAATGAGCTGGATTATCATTTTCATCGTATAAAATTAAATGTTAACAACGGGTTCGTCATGTCGAATCAGGGCAAATACAGCATAATTAATAATATCCCTGTAACCACCTTCGACCCCCTCGCTCACCATTGCCTGTCCATTATTGTCCTCTATCTGTTTAATCCTCATTAATTTGACCAGAATCATGTCAGTCAACGACGAGGGTCGCATTTCTCGCCAAGCTTCGCCGTAATCGTGATTCTTATTGGCCAACAACGCTCGGTTGGCGGCTGCATGCAAATCAAACTGTTCCAAGGCCAGGTGCAAGGGCATATTCACAGGGTTTTCCAAAGCAGCACCGGCAGGCACCCCCATTTCCAACTGAATCAAGGCCATAATGCTGTAATTAATGAGGCCAATGAATTCAGGCCTCACGCCTTCTTCCACCTTGTGGGTTCCACTTGATTCGATATTGCGAATCCTACAGGCCTTGATGTACAGCTGATCAGTCAAAGAGGGCAAGCGAAAAATCCTCCATGAGGTCCCGTAATCGCGGGTTTTGGCTTCAAACAAAGCTCTGCATTCGGCCAACACGGCGTCAAATTCCAAAAGGGTCTTCATAGTGGATTAGGGGTAAATTTACAGCATGATTGCGGATTCATCCCTTTCGTTGGTTTGCAAAGGCAACTTGCTCCCTCTGGATCCACCTCGTGTCATGGGAATTCTCAATTTGACCGAGGATTCCTTCTATGCGGGCAGTCGTGTCCAACACGACGATGCCTCCTTGCTGGACCGAGCTGGAGCCATGTTGGAAGCGGGGGCAGACCTTTTGGATTTGGGGGCTTGTTCGACCAGGCCTGGGGCCAACCCTGTGGAGGTATCTCTGGAATCCGATCGGATTCAAGCCGGGGTTGAAGGGATTTTGAAGCATTTTCCCGAAGCCTTCATCTCCGTGGATACCTTCCGTGCGGCTGTAGCCCAAATTGGAATCCAGACCGGCGCTTGCATGATCAACGATATTGCCGGAGGTACCTTGGACCCTGCCATGCATTCCACGGTTTTGGAGCTTCAAGTTCCCTATATTCTTGGTCATTTGCGTGGAACCCCCACGACCATGCAATCCCTCACCGAATACCATGATGTGAGTGCTGAAGTTTTCGAGGCGCTGCTTTCCAAGGCCATGCAACTTCAAAATGAAGGGGCCAAGGATATTGTTCTGGACCCCTGTTTTGGTTTTGCCAAAACTCGTGAACAAAATTTTCAAATTTTGGCCAACTTAAGGCATTTGACTCGTTTCGGCTTTCCGGTCATGGCGGGGATTTCACGCAAATCCATGGTGTATCAAACCTTGAAAGTCGGTGCTGAACAGGCTCTAAACGGCACCACGGTCATGAACACTGTCGCACTCCTTCAAGGGGCCAAAATCCTCAGAGTTCATGATGTTGCAGAAGCTGTACAATGTGTTCAGCTTTGCCAACAAATGCCCTCCCTTTATCCATCAATCCCTTAATAAGCTCATGGAATTCGCTCAACATTCCTTGTTGAATTGGCATAACCTCTTGGACTGGGCCTTGGTTGCCATTCTTTTGGCCATTGCTTGGCGCTTGATTCGAGGCAGTTTGGTCGTTTACCTTTTAGTAGGGGTTGTGGCCTTCAACTTGCTTTTTCAATTGGCCCAATGGCTGGAACTCCCTCTTTTCTCCGCGCTTTTGGAACAGTTTGTAGGATTGGGTGTCCTTGCTTTGATCATTGTTTTTCAGCCCGAAATTCGAAAGTTTCTCTTGATGATTGGGAGGAATGCAGAACCCTCCAAATTAGGCAAACTGGGCAGGCTGATGGATAGCGAAGCCTACAACGAAGAGGAGGAACAGGGCTGGATACGAGCGGTGTCCGAAGCCTGCGCTAGGCTTTCCGAAACACAAACAGGGGCACTGATCGTGATCGCCAGGACCTCGGAATTGAAGCTTTTTGCGGCAAGCGGAATGCCTATCGATGCCTTGGTGAGCTCCGACTTGTTGGAGGCTATTTTCCGCAAAGAATCGCCCTTGCACGATGGCGCCGTCATCCTCGCCAAAGGCCGTATTCAAGCCGCCTCTTGTGTGCTACCCCTGGATGAGCATCATGTCAGCCCTTCAACGGTTCATGGGATGAGGCACAAGGCCGCCCTTGGAATGAGTGAACAAACAGACGCCTTGGTGGTGCTGGTCTCCGAAGAAAGTGGGCAAATTGTGTTGGCGGACAATGGGCAATTCTCTGAACCCTTGACCCCTAACGATTTGATGCATCGCATCAGCAAGACCTTGTAGTCTGAAGCGCCCACCAGGCCATTCAGATTACTTACGCAGCTTCCTGCTTAATTCCTCATCGCTAAGTCCTAACAATTCTTTCATGGCTTGGGCTTGGGAGGCTAAACTATCAGTAGGATACTCCTCCAGCAATCGATCCAAATAAAATTCCGCGGAAGCCAAATTTTGCAAATCTTCATTGAAAATCAACGCGTTGTGAAACAAAGCGGAAGCCGCAAGGTCGTGTTGGGGAAATGCTTCCGTCAAGGCCCTGCCGCATTCTATGGCCTGTGGATAAGAGCCTGCAGCCCGGAATGCCCTGGCCGCCTTCCACAAAGCCACGGGAGCATAAGGTGTTGACTGATATTGGTTCGCCAATTCTACACAAAGCGTTCCCAAAGAGTCCAACAGGTTTTCATGGTTCCCTTGGGCCAAAGAATCTTTGGCCAAGACCCTCTCTAGGGAGTCAATACGTGATCGCAGAAGCTCCAATTGCCGAGTAGAATCCGAATAAGCCCCGCGTTTATTCTCGGGAGTTGTTTGGGCCCCTTGACCGCAAGAACTGAGAACAAGGACCCAAAGTCCCCAACGCAAAAGCCTGCTCACATTCAAAATTGTTTTCATGGATTGATTTCAAAAATTAGGGAATCAAGGGGATGATTTGGCAAGGCTGATTGCAAGAGCTCATCAAATCCTGAACCCGAACCTGATCGGTATCGGTCAAGAAAACGCGGGTCCCCTCCAGAGTCAAGGCCTGCATGGCTTTGGTAAGGCCTTGGAGTCTGCCTTGGTCCAGCTTTTCGAAAACATCATCCACCAACAAATAAACAAAGGGCCTGCCCCTTTGCCCAAAAAAGCGGCATTGTGCCAACTTAAGGGCGAGGACCAGGGATTTACGCTGGCCCTGCGAGGCGTAGCGTTTCACGGATTGCCCCTTGAGGATGAATTCCACATCATCTCGTTGGGTACCCCAGAGGGTTAAGCCGGCCTCCAATTCTTTGCGCAAGGCCGGCCTTTGATCAGGAACGCAATGGGCTTCCCAATCGCTGAGGTAACGAAGTTCCGCGGGCTCGCTATGCCCTGCCATTTCCGTATAAAAGGTTTGAAGGTGGGGCTCGAAATCGGCTAGCCACTGGCAGCGGCTGTGGTGAATAGCCTCATGACATAAGGTCAGCTCCTGGTCGTACAGCGCAAGCAATTCCGGATCAGGCTGCCCATAAGGGCCAATCGCTTTGAGCAAGGCATTGCGCTGCCCCAGAAAATGATCCCTGCGCAGCAGCCTGCCCACATAGTCGGGAAAGACCTGGGCCAACATCATGTCCAGCCATTTGCGGCGCTCCGTACTTCCCCCCTCAATCAGAACCAAATCGCCCGGGGTCACCATGACGGCAGGGAATTTTCCGAGATGCTCGCTCAACCGCTTGTAGGGAACATCATCCAAGGCCAGTTCTTTGGGGGTACCCGGCTTGTAAACCACTGTAACTTGGGCTTCTTGAAGGGGATGACCCTCCGAGTTCTGGGCTTGGAAATGGCCTTCGATGCGAAAGCCTCTCTGACCAAAACGCACCAATTGTGTATCCTGACGGGTGAAATAACTGCGTCCTAGACACAAAAAGTGAATAGCGTCCAACAAATTGGTTTTGCCGCAACCGTTGGGGCCTGTAAAGGCGATCCAGACTGGCTCTAAATCCAATGCACGGCTGGATTCAAGGCGAAAATCAAGGACGTAGAGGCGGTGCAAGTTCAAAGGAATGACGTTTATTCGGCAAGGGAGGGTTGTATATTAGCGCCTCTTTCGACAAAACCATGTCCACCACGCAAATATCCCCCGAACAAGCCCATAAATGGCTTGAATCGATGCTTTTGATGCGGCGCTTTGAAGAAAAATGCGCCCAACTTTACGGTCAACAGAAAATCAAAGGCTTTTGCCACTTGTACATTGGTCAAGAGGCCGTGGTCGCCGGAACCTATTCAGCCATTACCCCGGAGGATTCTGTGATCACCGCCTATCGTGATCACGGGCATGCTTTGGCTTGCGGCCTTAGCCCTGAATCCATCATGGCAGAACTTTACGGCAAAGCCACAGGTTGCTCCAAAGGCAAGGGGGGGTCCATGCACTTGTTCAGCAAAGAACACCGATTTTTCGGCGGGCATGGCATCGTAGGAGGTCAGGTCCCCTTGGGAGCAGGCATAGCCTTCGCCGAAAAATACCTGGAGACCGGCAAGGTCAACATCTGTTTTATGGGAGATGGAGCCGTCCGCCAAGGCGCATTGCACGAGACCTTCAACATGGCGATGTTATGGAATTTGCCTGTGGTCTTCGTCATCGAAAACAACGGCTACGCCATGGGCACCTCCGTTCAACGCACGACCAACGTTATGGACTTGTCTCAAATTGGCCTTTCGTACCAAATGCCCTCCGAGGCTGTGGACGGAATGAACGTGGTGACCGTGCACGATGCAATGACCAAGGCCGTCGCAAGGGCCCGCAATGGCGAAGGTCCTACGCTGCTCGAAATACGGACCTACCGTTACCGGGGACACTCCATGAGCGATCCTGCCAAATACCGCACCAAAGAGGAATTGGAATCCTACCGTAACCAAGATCCCATCGAACAGATCAAATCCTGGATGATGGACAACAAACACCTCACAGACAAGGCCTACGAAGCTTTGGAAGAGAAAATAGACGCCATGGTTTCGGCCTCCGTTCAATTTGCCGAAGAGTCTCCATGGCCGGAGGAAATCGAAATGTACCGCGACGTTTATGTCCAAGAAGACTATCCTTACCTTATGGACTAAGGGCATCTTCGATAAGCCTAAATTCAAATTCCCATAACCATCATCCGATATTTCAACCACCCAGAACCATCAAAACAGCGACCATGGCCCAGAAAACCAATTCCAATAGCGGCGACGCCTTCGAAAAATTAGAGCAACTTGACCTGCAGGAGAGCCTCGGCAAAGCCGAAGCCTTTTTCCAAGCCAACAAGAAAGTGATATCGTATGCCGGAGGCGGATTGCTGGCCCTGATTTTGGGGGCCTATTACGTGTGGGGTATTTACCTCCCGGACCGTCAGCGCGAAGCGGTGGATCTTATGCATGTGGCGGAACGCTATTTCGAAAATGATTCTTTGCGTCTCGCAGTGGAAGGGGACGGGAATTTTCCCGGATTTGAGGAAATCGTGGATGAATACGGATGGACCCGTGCAGGCAATCTGGCCAAATATTACCTGGGCGTCAGTTATCTCCGTATGGGCAAATACAACGAGGCCATTGATGCGTTGAATTCCTTCAGCACCAAGGATCCCGTCCTTGGTAGTATCGCGCTAGGTTGTGTTGGTGACGCCCACCTCCAACTCAAAAAAGACCAAGAAGCCCTGGACTACTACCTCAAGGCTGCCGACTTCAAAGCCAACGAATTCACAACCCCATTCTACCTACAGAGAGCTGGTGAAGTCGCCGAAAAGCTTGGCAACAAAGACAAGGCAACGGAGTGTTACGAAAAAATTCAACGGGAATATCCCCAATCCACCGAGGGTCAGGGTGTTGACCGTTACCTCTCGCGGATCAAACTGAAGTCTTAGGACAGCCTATCATGTCCACCGGATCGGACTTTTTCAGCCTTGATGAAGAAAAGGCCTATCCCAGCCCTGCTGAAGCCGCTTCCCTCAGAATCGGAATCATAACCGCTCGTTGGAACCATGCGATTACTGAACAATTGACTTCATCATGCATCCAAGTCTTGCTTGATCGAGGGATCTCCCTAAACAATATTTTAGTGCATCATGTCCCCGGATGTTATGAAATACCTACGGGGTGCCAATGGTTGGACCATTACCAGAAAGTTGATGCATTGATTGCAATGGGTTGCCTTATCAAGGGAGAAACGCCTCACTTCGAATATATATCGGAGGCGGTTACCCAAGGCATTATGAATCTCATGCTGCGCCTTAATAAGCCCATCATCAACAGCGTTTTAACCGTTTACAATCTGGAACAAGCCTTGGACCGTCTCGGCGGAACCCATGGGCACAAAGGCATTGAAGCTGCCCAAACCGCTCTGCAAATGCTTCGACTCAAAATCAATTTATTGAATCAATCCGATTTGTGAATCAATCCAGTTGGTGAATTATTCCGATTCGTGAATTATTCCGATTCGATTTATTCTGGCTTTTTTTAAGAGCCAAACTCATTCAATTTATCAGGTATGGAATCGTCTGGCCCTAAGCCCATGCGCTTACGCAGGCGATATCGGGCCATTGACACCCCTTGGTTGCTAATATTTTGAATCTTGGAGATTTCGACACTGGTCATACCCAATCGAATAAGGCAGGCCAAACGAATATCCGATTGCGTCATTCGAGGGTATTCCATACGAAGACTCGGTATAAAGCCAGGAACACATTGATTGAATTGTGTTTTGAAATCTTCCCATTGCTGATTGGTATGCAGTTTGGAATTCCAAAGGGAAGCCAAATCCCCATAAGCAGGAATGGATGAATCCGTGGCCTTCGATCCGGTTACAGCCTCATCGTCCTCGTATTTAACATTTTGACCAGTAAAAACAACATCGTGCGGTAGCAAGCCGATAGCCGCTGACTTTATTCTGCGCTGATGGTACCTTCCCCACAAGATAACACTTAGTACACCCACCAATGCAACCAAAAACCAAAAGTTCCTCATCTTTCCACCTGCATTCATTGCCCTTTGGGGATAATCCCCTCCTTGTTTAAGGAGCGATGCAAGGAGTGAGGAATGATGAAAATGCGATTCCCTGTAATAGGCCAAAGCGTCCATCGGCCTATTGTCCATCAAAGCCCATTCATAACGTTTATGGGCATTCAGTAAACGCCAAAACAAAGAGGTCTCCAGGTCTATTGCAGGTCGATTTTCTTTTAAAAGAAGAAGCATTTCGTTGTTAGCAAAATTTGAAAATTGCCTTTCCTCCTCTTGTTTGTTTTGGCATGCGAATTCCAATGCAATCCATTCCAAAACCGGCCATTGGTTATTTAAAGACTCGGGCCATTGAGATGCTGCTTGTTTCAGGTACCTCAAATACGGCATTGCGGGATGAACATCATAAGGCTTTGTCGCAAAATTCATTTGATACGATGCCAGGACCAGCGCCAAAGCAGCAGCCTCCGTTTGTTCAGAAATAGACAAATTATGGACTTTGTACATTCTGGCCTCCAAGGCGGACCATCGCTCCTGCAAGTCCTGCAAAGGAAAAGGCCTTCCGTGATACCCTCTGGGTTCCAATGCCTGAGATTCATGGTGCTCGGAACAAAAACCATGCCATTCCATGTCGGTTTGCAAAGGAATTGGCCCCTCAAAAATCTGATGAGGAAGATGGCAGACCCCCTTGTCTTTGAGGTCACTTATGGATAAATTTTTGTTAACCTTGTTTTCGAGTTCGGTCACGTAATCTGCATTTTCCTCCGACAGGACAAACCAAGAGGGTCTGTCTCGATGCGCCAACAGAAGCATGCTCAAGAGAAAAGTGAGTTTCAATGATATGGCCATATACTTGCAATAACCAAAGCTAAACGGAGATTGAGATTTTCGAACCCTATTGAAAATTTTGAATTAAAATCTGAAAAATCGAACAGATTTGTAATGGATGGGGCTCTCCTGGTTAATTTTGGTCAAACGATCGATGGAAATTTTGCTTTTCATCCCCAAAACCTTATTCCTATGAAAAAGACTATGCTCATGTGGGTTCTGATGACGTCGGTGCTGCTAGGTTGCCGCAAAAAAGATAATCCAACCCCGTCCCTTTCACCGGCCGAAACCTACGCCAATCGCCTGGTGGGAACCTGGGATGTTGATAGCTTGACCTATTCCGCTTCGGTAGCCGTTCTGGGTCAAACCATTCCCATTCAAGGGGGCGCATCGCAGGCCGGTTATATTGCCTTCGAAAAAACCCCGTCCAGGAGCGTGAATTACGACATCAAGTTCAGGCCATCTCTGCCTCCCACGATTCCCTTCCCCTTGGATACTGTGCGTTTGTTAGGCCGAGGAACCTGGGTGAATACGGTGGATACCATCACCTTAACCGACACCAGCAATCAAGTTTACAAATTCAAAGTTTTGTTTAACGGGACCAACACCCAACAACTCAAAACCGTAGTGAATTACGATGGAGGAACTTTGGGCTTGGTTCCCGTTACCCTCGAAATGACCCTGGGTCGTCGATAATCTGGCCATTGAAGGACGCTGCGAGCAACCTCGACTTTTTTGTGCAACCTGACCTGGACGCTGTTCCAGGGTCAGATCACTACCCTTCCTATGCCATAGGAGCATCCATTCGCAGGCTCACGGCTCGAAAGGATTTGCCCGGCTCAACCACGGTGGTTCTGATTGGACTTGATGATTTCAGACAAAGTCCGGAGAGCGCAGCCACTCCTTGGAAGTCAGCAGCCACTCCTTGGAAGTCAGAGGAGGCGGCAGCCGATAGGATTCGCGCTGCTCTCTATGCCCTGCCATGGGGCGAACAATTTCCGGCTGTGGCAGATTTGGGTAACATGATTGCAGGGAGGTCCTTCGAAGATACCCTCTCGGCTATGGCACAGGTGGGTTCTGATTTGAGGGAGCTGGGTCATATCCCCGTTTGGATTGGGGGTAGCCTACCCCTGCTCCGAGGGATATTCCAGGGATTCAAAGGGAATGGGCCCACCGACGTTTCGATTGTCTCTTCCCGTACCCATTTCAAAACGGGTCCGAACCTGGCACCGTACGAATTTGCTCTTAGGAGCTTGGTCGAAAACGACTCGTTGCATCTTTTCAATTTGAGCTGTTTGGCCGGTCAATCGCACTATCAAGAAGCCGGTGAATCCGCCCTCTTGGAACAAATGCGCTTTGAGCAGCTTCGATTAGGCCCTCTGCGACAACATCCTGACTGGGCAGAGCCTCTACTTCGATCCTCTGATTTCACCGTTTTTAGTTTGAGCAGTGTACGTTGGTCCGATACGGAAGGGAATCCCTATGGGGGGCCCAACGGGCTTTTCGCGCATGAATTTTGTCAACTGTCTCATTATGCCGGGGCCAACGATTTGCTGAAGGCCGCCTTTTTCTGCGATTATTATCCATCGGGTCGTTCATCCAATACTGATCAAGATCATAACACATCGCAACCTCAGGCTCATGTCGGAGCCCAGACTCATGCCGGGGCCCAAGTCCTCGCCCAAGGTATTTGGTATTTGCTGGAAGGAATTTCTCAACGCTGCGATGATACCCCTCGGATCAATTCAAGGAATTATACACGGTACACGATGGCCCTGCCAGGAGATCATGAATTGATTTTTGTGAAAAGCCAGAAGAGCGGCCGTTGGTGGATTGAAGTTACCCTACCGGTTCCTGCCGGATCACGCAAAGAACGTTCGCTGCTCGTACCCTGTACCTACGATGACTACCTCAAAGCTACCGCCGCGGAATTGCCAGATCGTTGGTGGCGAATTCACCAGAAATACCTGCAGTAACGACCGATCCAGGAATTACGAACAATCGCGCGGTTACGAACCATTGCGCGAAAACGAACGATCACCCTATAACAAATCATCACCGATATCGGATCGGTAGAAGGCCCCGTCAAAATCCACTGCCGAGGCCAGATTCCTGCTCTTCAAAACGGCCTGATCAAGTTCAGGATCCAAGGCGGTGGTGGCCATGACCCTGCCCCCACTGTTAACCACCTGATTCTCTTTCCACGCCGTTCCTGCATGAAAACAATAACGATCATCCCCCGGCTCGTTGGGCCACTGCATCATGGCCCCGGTCTTGGGCTCCGAAGGGTACCCTTCGGAACATACCACGGTGGTGACCGCGTAGCGCGGATCCACCCAAGGTGCTCCCTGAGGCAATTGCCCTTGGGCTGCCCCGACCATCCATTCCAGCATATCCGGCCCCAACCTCGGAAAAACCACCTGGGTTTCAGGATCACCCATCCGGACATTGTATTCAATAACATAAGGGTCTTCCCCGACTTTCATCAACCCCACAAAAAGAAAGCCCCTGTATTCAATGCCTTCTTGTTTCAAACCCTCGAGCGTAGGCCGCACAATTCGTTCTTCGACCCTTTGAAGAAATAGATTATCGGCAAAGGGGGGGGCGATACAGCCCCCATGCCCCCGGTATTGGGACCGGTATCACCGGGGCCCACTCTTTTGTAATCCTTGGCCACCGGGAGGGTTACCGAACGGGTGCCGTCACAGAGGACAAACACCGAACATTCAATCCCATGCAGAAATTGTTCAAACAATACTTTGGATCCGGAATTGCCGAAACGATTTTGAACCCAAAACATGTCCAGGGCCTCTGCAGCTTCTTCTTTTGACGCGCAAATGATCACCCCTTTGCCTGCGGCCAATCCATCTGCTTTGAGCACCAGCGGGTAGTTTACGGTGTCCAAATACCGCTCCGCCTCCAACCGCTCCGAAGCCTCAAAAGTTCTTGCCTTGGCCGTGGGAATTTCATACCGATTCATAAAGGCTTTGGAAAAGTCTTTGCTGCCTTCCAAACGGGCCCCGGCTTGATCAGGGCCCAAAATTGCAAGATGCGCCAAATCGGGGTCTCCCTTGCATTGATCCACCAAACCCTGCACCAACGGATCTTCCGGCCCTATCACCACCAAATCCACTTGATACTCCCTGACCCACCTTGACCAAGCCCCAAAATCACGCCAATCCGGACAATTCTTGGCTGCCCAATGACGGGTGCCCGCATTGCCAGGATGAACCCACAACTCATCACAGTGGGGACTTGAGGACAAGTTCACCGCCATGGCATGCTCACGGCCTCCGGATCCAAGAATTAATACGCGCAACATAGAACAAATTATTTCAGGTTTTCAACCGAGGCCATTGAAGCCAACAAGGCCTCCAATTCCCGTAACCACGCCCTCTTGGGCTCGTTGGGAGCATACACAAAGGCCTCTGCATGGTACGCCACGCCTTTCCCGAACCATGCACGATGGACGAACGGCCCCCCCATGAAATCTCCCTCCATCTTCCACATTCCGCGGCCTTCATGGGTTTGGCCATCCTGACCCCACCGAGGTGGTAGCAGGAATTCGGTACGGTATTGCGATCCCGGTGAAGGGCCCGGTATGCCAATGGCCAAGACGGAATCTCTGGCCATCTGTATAAATTTCGCAACATCCTTCGCAGAAGCCAAGCTTTCCCCCTCGGGGAGTTTATTCTTCCAAAGGAACAAATTCATGCTGCCTTGCGGGATTTCTTTACTTAACCATATCCTACTTGGTAAAATTCGTTTTATCCGATAATCACCTGGCAAATGGGGCATTTGGATACCAATGCTATCGCGGATCAAGGTCAACACGGTATCCGAAGAAGTCAGTCGGTTCAATCGTTCCAAAATCAATTCCTTATCCATGCGCTGAAACTGTTGCCTGATCCATGGGCCTTGCTCTCTCAAGAAATTACCGAAAACACTCGAATCAGGCGCGATAAACCAAACCTCTCGCTGTGGAAATGCACGTGGATGCGCCAACGTCCCCCAATAAACTTTGCCTTGTTCGAGAGCCTTCTTAGCAGCGATAACAACATTCTTAGGCAAATCTTCCTGAAGATCACCGATCCGAATATGCAGCATGAAACGATGCCTGCTCTGAAATTTGTTGGAGCCCAAATCCTGAACAGGAATAAGTTTGAACCAAGGTTCCGGTTGGGGTAAGCCGTATTGTTCGGAAGAAAGAGTTTTACGCAGTTGTCGGCCAATTTCACCTTGCCAAATTTCAGCTTCGCTAACCACCAAGACTTCTGCAACGCCACCCAGCGACTCCGGCTTCAGACCGCGGTCTTGGCAAGCATCAAGCAAAAAAGACATGCCCAGCATACCCATCCACCGCGAGACCTTGGGCCAAATCCTCAAAAAGATCTGCAGCATGATGAAGGCTAACCCCGTTGAATTCGCAAGACCATGCCCGGGGTCAAACGACTTCTCGAGGTCAAATTATTGAGCTTCATGAGATCATCCACCGTTAGCCCTTCAAATTTTCTGGAGATTGACCACAAGGTATCGCCTTGGCGGACTCGATAGGACTTGACCTGAGGCTCATTGGACGCTATAGCTTCCACCGGTGAAACCAAGGTATCTGCCCCATTTTTCAGGGCTGGGCTTGTATTGACCTGAAGGATGGCACTATCTGCCTGTGGGTTGCCCTTAACCAAGGCTGTATTCTTTTTGATTTTGAGCCGAGCTCCTACAACAAGACGGTTTGACCTTAACTGGTTAGCCTCTTGAATTTCCAAACTAGAAACCCCGTACTTTTTGGCGATGGAACTTAGGTTATCTCCTTTACGGACCTTGTGGTATTTCCAGGTGGAGTAAGGGACATTGGCCGAATCAGGCTGAGCCAATCGGGCATTGGCTTCCTTGGCCTCTTCCGCGATGACTTTGGAACGCGTTAATTCGTACAAATACGCCAGGTACACGGGCCTCTTCCTTTCAAATTCCGGGGCCAATTTGGCAGGGATACGGAGCGTATATTCGGGATATCCTGCGGGTACGAATTTCTGTTTGAGTTGAGGGTTCATCAGAGCCAAAAGATCCGAATCCATGTTGAGCATTTGGGCAAAATAACTCAACGGCAAAGGGCCTTGAACCGCAACGGTGTCAATTTCGATCGGTAAGGCCACCATGGAATAGGGCTGCAAATTGTGTTCTGCAGGATAGGTCATCAAATAAGTGACTGCTATAAAGGCAGGAACATACCCTCTGGTTTCCGCAGGGAGGTACGGCATAATTTCCCAAAAAGTTGTTTTGCCACCGGATCTGCGTATCGCTCGGTTAACATTACCTGGCCCGCAATTGTAGGCAGCCAAAACCAAAAGCCAATCGTTGTATGTATGGTATAAATCCTTCATGAAACGACAGGCAGCGTCACTGGACAAAGCCGGATCCCTTCGTTCGTCAGAATAGAAGTTCACCTTGAGGCCATATTGCATCCCGGTTCGGTACATGAATTGCCACAAGCCTGAAGCGCCAACTCGGCTCACCGCGTTGGGGTTGAGGGCAGACTCCACAACAGCCAAATGCTTCAACTGGTGAGGCATTCCATGACGCTCCAAGGCAGCTTCAAATTCCGGGTAATAATATTTGCTCAAGGCCAAGACCCTTTCGGTCAACGACTTTTTGCGGATGGCATACATTTCGATGAAACCCCGCACATAGGGGTTATGCTTCAGCGGAATAGGCGATTGTATTTGCCTCATTCGCCATGAAATCATCGAGTCGGATAGCGGCGGAATATAGTCCGGAGCATACCCGTACTTATTGGGGAGGCGAGGGGTAGCAGTATTCTCTTTGCGAAAAAAACGAAGGGAAACCAAGCTATCCAAATTCCGAACAATGGCCTCATTCGCCAAGTCAAAGGGGGAAACCGTTGAGGCTGCCTGCCCAACAGGCATTGATGCCCCGGAATTATTGGCGTTCTGCCCTAACCCAACGGAAATAAAAAATAATCCAAAAAATGTTAATAACAAATATCGATATAAATTCATGAAACAAGGTTTGGGCGAATCGAATCCACAAGACGATCCGCAATTTCGAACATGATCGCATCCTCGAATGCGCCACCCATAATCTGTATGGCTAACGGCATACCGTGCTCATCCGTCCCTGAAGGCACAGAAATGGCCGGGAGACCGACTAGATTGGCCAATACGGTAAATTGATCTTCTAAATACATGGCCAAAGGGTCGCTGCTTTTGGAGCCTAGGGGAAAGGCTGGCCCGAGGGTTGTGGGCATTGCAAAAACATCGCATTCCTGCATAATCCGTTCAAACCGTTCTTTTAACAAACGACGGACTTTCTGCGCCTTA
>RFMW01000102.1 GCA_009927485.1 Sphingobacteriia bacterium | reverse complement strand
AAGCCTTCTTGCAAATCGTGCGCGCGCTGTGCATCGCTTCCGCCAAATTGGTGGTCGCTGACCCCAATACTCTCCCCGTATAACACCTGATAACTACGTTGACGTATCCATTCGGCCCAAGGAGCCAGGATCGCATGCTCCACCGCCCTGGATGGGGCAATGACCAGGATTTGGTCTCCAGGCCGGAGAAGCGGTGGCAAGATCGCAGGGAGGGCGCCGTTCATCCCGGTGTTTGCTGCCTTTGGAGCAGGCATTCATAGAGCAGAATCCCCGCCGCTACCGAAACATTGAGGAACCAATACCGGAAGCTCTGGCAGGCATGGGGATTCGTAACAATGCGTCGCATCGCCTCAAGGTTTCAGGGCTTAGTCCATGGTCTTCGGCGCCCATCACCAAGGCCAAAGGCCCTGATAAATCCTGATCGCGGCAGGAATCCTTGCCTTTCTCGCTTGCCCCCACGATGGTGAAGCCGCTGTTCGATAGGTACTTCAAGGAGGCTTGCAGGGCCAAGGTTCTGCAAACCGGAATTAATTCCAGGGCACCGGCGCTGGCTTTGATCCCGTCAGGGGTCACCTGGGCATTGTCCAGGCCGGGGATTAGCAAGGCATCGGCGCCCAGACACCAGGCAGATCGGGCAAGGGCCCCCAAGTTTCGAACATCCGTGACCCCGTCAGTCACCACCAACAAAGGGTTAATTCCTTGTTCAAAGACGGATGGAACCCAATCTTCGATTCGGAGGTATTGGATGGGCGCGGCCTGCGCAACAATGCCCTGATGGAGCCCGGGGGTGAGTTGTTGTAATTTTTCGGGCGGTACTTCTTGGACAGGAATACCCCTTTGTCTCGCTTCTTGGAGAAGGTTCAGGACATGAGGGTCTCTTTTGCCACGTTGAATCCAGATACGGTTAATATCCTGCCCCGAGTCCAACAGGACTTCGACGGCATGCACTCCGGGACGAATATCCGGGTAGGCCTTGGCCGGCCCGGAACGACCGCGGAAACCTCGCCCTGAATTCATAACCAATGAGGATCCGATCGCTTCAAGGCTTAGGACCCGACCGCTTCAAGGCGTTTTTGGAAGGAATCGGCTAACTTGGGTTGATTGAATTGACGGGATAGCCGAACCATTTCGCCCATGACAGCTTTGGCAGCTTGCTCATCGCGCTCGTAGAACGTGCGTTGCTTCCCACGCAATGAGCCGAAATATTGGGCTTCGGATTCGTAGGTGTCAAAGAACTGATTCGCGAGGCGATTGGCTTGCTCAGGAGCACCTGCACGGTGGTAAAACTCGACAAGTTGGTAATTGTAGGGAAGGTAGGTGATCTTGGAATGAGGCATTTCTCGATCGCACAAATCCATCAGTTGGATGGCGTCCTTGTTGCGACCGAGTTGCAGAAGATTCTCCACCAAGCGCATGCAATTGCTGCGCAGATTGATGGTCATGCGGTTGGTTTCAGGATCGATGTAAATTTCTTCTTTCATGCGGCCCCAACGAAACTTTTCGAGCATATTCTTCAGCATGATGTCGGTAGCAACCTGAGAGGGCATGCCTTGGGAAGCGGGTACCCTGTTGGGCGTCAATCGGTACACCAAACCTTCGAGACGGAAATAATCTTCAAGACCCAGGTATTGTTCTGAACCCATGGAGACCGTCCAACAAACGGGTCTTTTCCAATTGTTCTGCGCCAACAAATCCATGATGATCAAATCATTTTTCATAAGACCGTTGCGCGCAAAAGTCCAGGTAATTTGACCGGGGGTACGCGCAGAATCCGCAGGGGTCACAGCGCCTTGGGCAAGAGCATTCGCAAAATCCACGGGAAGAGCGAAATTCTGTGTTGGGAAATAATTTATCATGGTGCCGCTCTGGGTGGGGAGCTTGGCAGAATTGTCGTCGCTGGCCATGAAATTCACCAACTGCTTCAGATCGTAGTACCCTTCCAGTTTGCGGTCGTAGAAAGGAATATAATCCCGGGTTCCCATGACAATTTTGTCTTGGGCGATGCTCAGGGGAATGGCTTCGCTTTGGTTGATGCTGCGACGCAAATGATCAATGTACCAATCTGTTCCTAACAAACTGAGGTTCACCACCCTCACATCGGAACGAATACCTTCTACTTCCTGCGCATACCACAATGGGTAGGTATCGTTATCGCCCATGGTGAACAAAATCGCATTGGGAGGACAGGATTCCAGGTAATTAACCGCGATATCCCTGGCCGTATATTTCCCGGAGCGGTCGTGGTCATCCCAATTTTGGGCCCCCATCAAGGCCGGAACGCCCAAGGTGAGGAGCACGGACAGGGACACCGCAAGGCCTTTGGCAAGGCGCGTTGCTAACAATTCATACAGGGCCATGACCCCCAGGCCAATCCAAATCGCAAAGGCATAGAAAGAGCCAACGTAGGCGTAATCCCTCTCCCGCGGTTGGAGTGGTTCAAAATTCAGGTAAATGACGATGGCAATCCCTGTAAGCAAGAAAAGGAGAAATACGGTCCAGGCATCACCTTTGGCCTTTTTGAAATGAAACCAGAGCCCCAGCAGCCCAAG
>RFMW01000229.1 GCA_009927485.1 Sphingobacteriia bacterium | reverse complement strand
GAATAGGGTCACAGGACCCAACCGAGGGGCAAATATAGCCCGATTCAAGGTATTTATGCCTATTTTCGGGCCATAATTGATCATAATGGACTATCAGAAAATCAACAATGTGGTCGGATGGCTGGTTTTTGCCATGGCCACCACGGTTTATACCCTAACCTTGGAGCCAACCACCTCCTTTTGGGACTGCGGTGAGTTTATCTCGGCCTGTTACAAATTGCAAATCATGCACCCTCCCGGGGCTCCGTTCTTCATGCTGACGGGTAGAATATTCACCCTTTTGGCAGGTAGCCCCGAAAATGTCGCTTGGTCAGTCAATTTCCTGAGTGGAATCACCTCGGCCTTCACCATCCTCTTTCTGTTCTGGACCATTACCGCTTTGGGTCGCAAGATCTTGGACAAAGACGGGGAACCGGTGAGTGGCCCTTCCATGTGGCTTTTGATGGGATCGGGTATGGTGGGTGCTTTGGCCTATACCTTCTCGGATTCTTTTTGGTTTTCGGCGGTAGAAGGCGAGGTTTACGCATTTTCATCCTTCTTCACGGCCGTTGTTTTCTGGGCCATCCTCAAGTGGGAACGGATTGCGGACGAGCCGTTCGCTGACCGTTGGCTTATTTTGATTGCCTACCTGATGGGGCTGTCCATAGGGGTGCACTTGCTGAACTTGCTCGCCATCCCCGCCATATGCCTGGTGGTGTATCTGCGCAAATACCAACCGAGTGTCCAGGGGGTCATTGTCAGCCTTTTGGTTTCGGTGGGAGCCCTTGCCTTCGTCCAATACGGGATTATTCCCGGAATACCGCTGCTTGCTTCCAAATTCGAATTGATGATGGTCAACAGTGTTGGCCTGCCCTTCGGCATGGGAAACTGGCTCTTCGCTATCCTTTTTGTGGGGGGAATGGGTTGGGGACTGTGGCACACCCAGCGCCGTCAGTTGATGGTCTTGAACCAGGTTTTGCTGGGCACCGCCTTCATCATTATCGGTTATTCTTCGTACAGCATGATTGTGATTCGTTCGCATTCGAATCCCTCCATCAACATGAACAAGCCCTCCGACATCTTCACCTTGATGTCGTATATCAACCGTGAGCAGTACGGAGATCGTCCCCTCTTCACCGGCCCCTATTTCACCGCCGAAGTCGTTGACCAAGAAGAAGGCCCTATGAAATACCGCAAAGGCCAGGACAATTACGTGGAAGCTGGTCGGGATATTATACCCATTTACGACCCAACCCATAACACTTTCTTGCCCAGGGCCTACAAGCGGGCGGGCACCCAGCAACGTCATATTGATTTCTACAAAACTTGGTTGGATTTGCGGGATGGAGAAAAGCCTCGCTTCTCGGATAACATGAATTTCCTCTTCAGCTACCAGCTGGGCCATATGTACATGCGCTATTTCTTATGGAATTTCGTAGGCCGTCAAAACGACATCCAAGGTCAAGGCATGGATTACGAGAAAGGAAATTGGATCAGCGGGATCGAAGCATTGGACGAATCCCGCGTGGGACCTTCCGCCAAACTTCCAGCTCACCGTAAAGGAAATCGAGCCCGCAACACCTATTACGCCTTGCCTTTAATT
>RFMW01000108.1 GCA_009927485.1 Sphingobacteriia bacterium | reverse complement strand
GAATTGGCCCGCAAGGACTGTTCAGTTGCCCAGCTCTCCGGCGATGGATTGACCGAAGGCCTCCCTGAAATCGCTGCCACCGGTACCGAGCAAATGCATGGTCTTGGTCAAAGCCGCTTCGAAGGTCATATCCATTCCCGATATGGCCCCCAAATCCAACAAGCGGCGGCCGCTTTGGTAACGGGTCAAATCCACCTGCCCGCCGACGCATTGACTTAGGGCGATCAAATGTCCACCTCGCTGAACAAAGGCTCTCAAAAGTTCAGACAAGTCCCCATCCGCCGGAATATTCCCTGCACCGTACGCTTCCAAGAGAACTGCCTTGACCGTAGGGTCGTGCAGGGCAGCTTCCCACAAATCGGGCCTCAAGCCTGGAAACAATTTAAGCGAAAGGACCCCTTGATCCAGGGCAGGAAACCAGGCGGGACGCCCTTGTCGTAAGGGTTGACCCGGAATTCCATGCCCTATAGCCTCCTCTGCAAATTCAATGCGGGTTCCGGCCCTGGCAAGGACGGGATAATTCGGCGAATCAAACGCATCAAAGCCCATGGCGTGCAGTTTACGCACCCTGTTGCCACGGTACAACGCATGATTGAAGTACAAGGCAATCTCCGGGACCCTGGGCAGGCCATCAGGACCTACGGCCATGGCCACTTCCAAGGCGCTCATCCAATGCGATACCGCATCAGAGCGTGGATGACCCAAGGGTAGCTGCGATCCGGTAAAGATGACCGGTTTTCCCAATTGTTGCATCATGAAACTCAAGGCAGCCGCCGAATAGGCCATGGTATCCGTGCCATGCAATACCACAAAAGCGTCCATCTCGGCAGAATGCTTGAGGATCAATGCCCCAATCTGAACCCAATGTTCCGGTTTTAGATCCGAGGAGTCCATCGGCCGATCCAAAGAAACCAAGGTCAACTCCACCGGCAAGGCATCAATATCCGGTAACTGTTCCAACAGGTCCTCCAAGGAAACCGGCACCAAGCCTGACGAGCTTTCTTTCATTCCTATGGTGCCCCCGGTATAGATCAAAAGGATCCTGGAGGAATGCGATCGGAGCGAACTGGTCATGGCAAGGTTCATTTGGGAATTCGCCAAAGGTCGGCAGCATTCCGGGTGCATCGATCCCCCGCTTCCTCCGCACTCATTCCCCACAGGTCGCCCAAACACTGCGCTACCTGGGCCATCATCGCCGGTTCATTACGCTGGCCACGGTGAGGAACCGGGGCCAAATAGGGGGCATCCGTTTCCATCACCACATGATCAGGCCCTACACGCTTTAGAACATCGCGAAGGCCTTGGTTGGCTTTGAAGGTCACGGTACCTCCAATGCCCATGTACTGACCACGCTCCATGATGACCTCGGCCTGTTCCAGCGTTCCTCCGTAACAATGATAAACGCCCCGGAAAGGCAGGTCTTTGGTGAGTTCCAAAATCAATTCAAGGCTATCCCGGGAATGGATACAAACCGGTAAATCCAAACGGTTGGCCTCGTGAACTTGGGTCAGAAAGGCCTCTTGTTGCAAGGCAAGATTATCTTGACGCCAATACAAATCAATGCCAATTTCACCAACACCTACAAAATTCAATGAAAGGGCGTTTGGGCTCAAGGCTAATTTCATTTGATCCCATAGGTCCAGCCACCCCTCCTCAACCGAGCAAGGGTGTATTCCCAACATCGGGTACAAACCAAGTTCCGTTGAACTTTGGGCCACCAAATCGGGGAGTTTATTCCAAGATTCAAGATCCACATTGGGCAAGAAAATGCGCCCAACCCCTGCCACCACCGCCCGCCGCATCACCTCCGATCGATCCTCGTCAAAGGCGTCGGCGTACAAATGGCAATGGGTATCGGTAAGCAAGCGCTTAGTCCCTGCGGTTCATGAAAATAGACACATAATACAGAAGCGTCGCCAAGGACGTAAGCGCTGCAATCACGTAAGTCATCGCCGCCCAATGAAGGGCATCTTTGGCCATGGTATGCTGTTGGCTGTGGGTAATGTTGCTGCGATCCAGCCAAACAAGAGCGCGACGCGAAGCGTCAAATTCAACCGGCAAGGTCACGAAAGTGAAAAGGGTAGTGCCCGCAAAAAGGATTATCCCTAACAACAAAAGTTGAGGAAAAATCTGCAGGGTAAGGACACCGATCAAGAGTATCCAAGGCATGAAACGACTGGTCACGCTCAAGGCCGGCACCATGGCGGATCGGAATTGCAACCATGAATAGGCAGTGGCGTGTTGGACCGCATGACCAACCTCGTGGGCCGCTACAGCAGCAGCCGCTACCGAACGACCGTAAAAGACTTCATGGCTAAGGTTGACTGTCCGCTTGCTGGGATCGTAGTGGTCTGTCAATTGGCCCTCGGTGGAAATCACCTGAACATTGCTAATGTTATGTTCGGATAACATCCGCCTTGCAACTTCTTCACCGGTCAATCCGGAATAAAGAGGCGTCGCCGCATAGCGTTTGAAACGATTTTTGAAACGAGCACCAACCAGCCAACTGGCGAGCATGATACCCAGCATAAGAACCATGATACATAGATAAAGATTTAGAGGTTTTGGGTTAAATGCATCAAATTTCGTGCCAAAATCAAAGTTGTCGATCGAGCCACCGATGTAGCTGCTTAAAGCAGACGCGTGATAAGGTCATCGGCTTGGAGGCCCTGGGCTTCTGCTTTGTAATTCAAAACCATGCGATGCGCGAGAACTTCGTGGGCGACAGCCTTCACGTCTTCGATGTCCGGGCTGTACTTCCCATGGGTTGCTGCATGGCATTTGGCACCCAGCACCAAGTATTGAGACGCACGGGGGCCCGCTCCCCATTGCACCAAGTCCTTGGTGAAATCACGGGCTTGTTCCGAACCGGGACGGGTCGAGGCGGCTAATTGGACTGCATATTCCAGCACATGGTCTGTAACGGGCATTCGACGAATTAATTGCTGAAAAAACAACAAAGTCTCCCCGTCCATGACCTTATTGGGTAACGCAGGGATGGAGGAGGTGGTTTGGCGAACTACCTGGATTTCTTCGGAAAGGCTCGGGTACTGCATGCGAATCTGAAACATGAAGCGGTCCAGTTGAGCCTCCGGCAAAGGGTAGGTACCCTCTTGCTCGATGGGATTCTGGGTTGCCAAAACAAAGAACGGCGAGGGAAGACGATGCGTTTGCCCTCCTACGGTGAGTTGCCGCTCTTGCATGGCCTCCAACAAGGCTGACTGGGTTTTGGGCGGGGTGCGGTTAATCTCATCCGCCAAGACCATGTTGGCAAACAACGGACCGGGGATAAATTTGAAAGCCCGGTTTTGGTCCAAAATCTCAGAACCGGTGATATCTCCAGGCATCAAATCCGGGGTAAATTGAATTCGGTTAAAGCTCAAATCCAAAACAGAACTGATCGTTTGCACCAAGGTGGTCTTTGCAAGACCCGGAACCCCAACCAAGAAACAATGCCCGTTGGCCAACAAGGCCATCCATACCGACTGCACGGCTTGGCTTTGACCGACAACGACTTTGGCGGCCTCCGTAGAAAATTCACGGTACAAAGCGCTCAATCCGTCCACCGCTTCGCGGTCCGATGCGTAATTCAATTTCATGCCTGCAATTTAACGCCCTTTGGGGTGTGGCTCAAATCATTTTTGTCCGATGAATCAAATCAATCTTATCGAATGCATCAAATCATTTCCGCGGACAAGACGCGGAGATTTTCATCCAAACGATAAACCCTCGGCGTGGCGGTGGGGAGTTCAAATTGCAGGATTTGTTCCGGACTTAGCCCCTCCAAAGCCATGACCAAGGCCCTCAAGGAATTGCCATGGGCAACCACCAGGATATTTTGACCGCTTCGTAACAACGGAGCAATGCGGGCCTCGTAGTAGGGGATCACCCGATCCGCGGTGTCCTTGAGGCTTTCGCCACCCGGAGGAGGAATATCGTAGCTGCGTCTCCATTGGTGGACCTGCTCCGCGCCAAAACGTGCCACCGTTTCGTCCTTGTTCAGACCTTGCAAATCCCCGTACATTCTTTCGTTCAAGGCCGCATCGCAGGTGATGGAGCAATCGATTTGGCCTGTTTCGGCTAGAATATAGTCCAAGGTCCGCTTGGCCCTGGTCAAGACCGAACAGAAGGCCTGGTCAAAACGCAAGCCCGTCAAACGTTGACCCGCCGAGCGCGCCTCGTCTTCGCCTTTGGCTGTCAAATCCACATCCACCCATCCGGTGAATCGATTTTCCAAATTCCACTTTGACTGCCCATGCCTCACCAAAACCAATGTGCTCCCAGCTGCTGTCATAATGAATAATTAAAATGTTCTGATTTCGTTGATCTGAATTTCCTTCAAGGCGAGGGCCATGGCCTTGAGCCATTCCTGCTGCCGCAACCGCAATTCCTGTGCTGCGGCCGAAGAAGCCAAGCGCACGTACACCACATGACCCCCATCCCATTTCAGGGCAGTTGTTTGTGAGGCCATCAAAGGGCCTGCACATTGCTCCCAGGCGATGCGGATAAGCTCTTGCTGCAATGGCTTTTGATGCCCAAAATGCCCTGCCCACGCTTGAATCCAATCTTTTAAACCAAGATGGGTCGAGCGTTGAATTCGGTCACTACTCATGGTTTTGCCCTCCATTTCTGCGATGAATATGCCGCTCAGCATGGTAGGATGAACGAACCAAAGGTCCCGATTCCACCCAATCCAAACCCATGCCCAAACCCCATTCCGCATACTCCTGAAAACGTTCCGGTGTTACAAATTCGTGAACGGGCAAATGCATTTGGGTGGGTTGCAGGTACTGACCAATGGTCACCACATCAACCCCGCATTGCATTAAATCAGCCAGAGTCTGGCGTACCTCGTCGGGGGTCTCCCCCAGGCCCACCATGAAACCTGTCTTGGTACGCAGGCCCGCAGCTTTGATGCGGGCCAATTGTTCCAAACTGCGTTCGTAGCGGGCCTGTGGCCTGACCTGCCGGTAGAGGCGGGCCACCGTCTCCATATTATGCGATACCACCTCCGGGCGCTGAGCCAAAATGGTGTCCAAAGCTTCCCAATTTCCCTTGACATCCGGAATCAGGGTCTCCATGGTGGTCTTCGGCGATTGCCTGCGGATTTCCCGCACCGTGGCCGCCCAGACCCCCGCTCCTCGATCCGGCAATTCATCCCGGTTCACCGAAGTGATGACCGCATGCTGTACCTCCATTTTTCGTATGGCTTCCGCCACCCGATAAGGCTCCTCCAGATCCAGAAACCCGGGCCGTCCTGTTGCTACAGCACAAAAAGAACAGGCCCTCGTGCATACGTTCCCCAAAATCATAAAGGTTGCCGTGCCTGCACCCCAACATTCCCCCATATTCGGACAATTCCCGCTCTCGCAGATGGTGTGCAATTGGTACTGATCCACCAAACCCCTCACCTTGCGATACTCCGGCCCGGTAGGCAATTTGACCCTCAACCAGGAAGGCTTGCGCGGTCTCTCCGGGGTTGCGATGGCCCTGGATGAGTCGATAATCGTGGATGAATGATCCTGCATATTGCTCACAAAAGTACAGCCGATCCACCAACCCCGAAGTCAATCATGGAGCGCCTGATCGGCCCTTAATTATTTTCGACGACCGAATTGATAGGCCAGATAAAGACTCAGCAAATAGGGCTTGTTCTCCACCCACGCCATCGTTGGCAATGGCTTGGGGAACACCCCCGCCATGACACCCAATTCGACCCATTGCGGTGAACGGCTTTGCTTACCCCATTCGGCGGATAATCCACCTTTGACATATATTCCCGGTATGATCCGCAAATCACCCACACCTTTGAACCAAGGAGAGGCCTTGGCAATATTGGATGTGTTATGCTTTTCGGGATCATACGCCTCAGCCTTCTCTATGAAAGGCTGATCCTTGGAAGTGTTAGGATCCTCGTTGGGATAAATAATTTGCAAATACACCGGTTTGAGCATCCCCATAGCCAGGCCACCGGACCATGTTCCTCTTAATTCAACGCCATGGTTCATGCCCTTCTCCATCCACAGGTACGATGTGCCCCAACCAAGATTCAAAGTGAAGGTCTCGTGCAGTAATCCCGGGGTATAGGTGGAGTTTTGATCCTCCGGATTCACCTGGGTTTTGAAAGCCCGGGGGTGTTTCCAACGGAACAACGTGGCTTCCCAATGAGATTCTGTCGCAAAAGTTCTGTTTTGAATGCTTTTGCCGCCTAACCACCAGCCTGCGGTATGCAAACCACCACCCAGGCTGTAAGCCGTGTAGAAGGTGGGCAAAGAACCCGCATTGCGCTGTTCCCAATCAAAATTCCCGTAATATTCGGTACTCTGGCCTTTAACAATACCGGTGAGTCCGAGGCACCATAAAGCACCCAAGAACCCAAGCCCTAACCTTCTAATCAAAAGGTGTCTAAGCCTTGGAACCTTGTGCAGCAACGACTGCCTTACCGTGGTTAATTCCATCCTGTTGAGCGTAGGCTGGGCATTTTCGGTGGCAGGATGCCCCTAGCAAACCTAGTGCTAGCAAAGCAAACCAAATTTTCCGCATACCCAAAGTTATAACCATAAACGCACAAAGCCACCCTTTCGGGTGGCTTTGTGTAACATTCAGACAAAACCCTAATGCTCGCGGTTCAGCAGATTAATCTCTGCGTTGAACTGGGAGGTGGGTGCGGTAATTGCGTCCACCGGCATTCAGCTCAATTTGAAGCTCGTAACGGCCGGCCGCCAAAGAGCTCATATCCACAGGCAATTCGGTATTCAAGGCCTGGCTTGTGACCGTCTGGCTCATCACCACCTTGCCCAAAACATCCACCAAGCGGAGTTTCAACTCACCAGCCGCTGGCAGGTTCAAACGAACCGAACTCATGCCCTGTGTTGGGTTCGGATAAACAGTGGCCACGAGGTCAGCCTGAAGCCCACGAAGCGAAGGCATGCGCAGACCCACCATTTCCATGACTTGGGCCAATGGGTCAGCAATCTCTGAACCTTCTGCTACGGTCCAATCGCTCACGGCGACCGAACGATCCGAGGCAATACGCATACGGAACAAGGACTGACCAGCAACCAACTTCACACCGGCCACATCAAACCATGTAAGGCGCAATTGACCGTTGTGCACATTGTAGTCAAAGCGACCACCCTCCAAGTTGGAAACCACTTGTTCTATACGAACACCGCTTGGGATATCAAGTGCCAACGACAAGGCACCCATTTCCAAAGCACGATCAACACGCACGTCCATCCAGTTTTCATCGCTGATGGATTGAACGCCACCCTCAGCAAGGTTCAGACCGATGAATTGACGACCCGCTGCAGGAGAGTAGGAATTGTTGACGTCACCGATGGCAATACCAAAGAGATCCGTGGTGATTTCGCTAAGATTCAAGTTGAAATTCTTCGATTCAAATTTCCAATCGCCGGCAGGGAAATTGTTACGCGTTCCGTTGTAACGGTTGATAATCATCAAGGCATCGGTTGCATTGACCAAGGCGCTCAGGTTCACGTCTGCTGCGGCAAGATTCAAACCGCTGACCAAACCAATGCCTTGGTAGTGACGAGTGGTTGCCAAGGCGTCAGTGGCGGTAATTCCACCCCAAGCTTTGTTGGTGCTTGCAGTGAGGGTCACGGCGCCATTGCCAAGACCTGTGAAGGCAAATGCACCGGAAGCCGTTGTCGTCGCAGATGCTGAAACGGCCCCACTCAAAGTAACTGTGCTGTTATCCAATACCGAGGCACCGCCTTGGTATTTCAACGTACCAGCAATTTCGCTGGTCGTTACTTCTAGTGACCAATCATCGATACCGATATACCCTGCATTGGCTACGGAATAAGCACGGATACCAAGGTAGTAAACACCGGAGGCCGTAGGAGTCAAACGAGCAGTTTTGGACTGCCAACCTGAAGCTTGCAACAAGGAATCATTGAAGATGCGAGGGCCTGCAAGCATCGCAGTAGAAGTACGAGCATTCGCAAGGTAAATACCCAAGCGCTCACGATTAGGACCGTTACCTGGCGCACGCACTTTGAAACGGAGCGTGTAGGTTGTTCCGCCCACCAAGTTGTAACCGGTGGTGAAGGCCCAATCGTTCTTCGCTGTTGTCACGGTTGGGAACGAGGCCAAAATATTGTCACCGGAAGTGCTTCCAATATTGGAGCCAGTAAGCGCGAAGACTCTCCAAGCCGAACTTGTCGAGGTACCGTTAGCACGTGACCAACATGGAGGAACCGCAGTTCCGGTATTGGCAGTTCCACCGGTGGCTACATAAGAATCGAAATTCTCAGAGGTCGGAATATTGGACTCCAAACAAGTTGTGGTGAAGGAAACTGGTCCAACCCATGAGGAGGTTCCGATTGCACATGACGAACGAACCCAAACATTGTAGGTAGTTAACGGAGCCAAGCCTGTCAAAGCCGCTGGCGATGCAGAGGAGCTACGAGTTGGAACTGAGGCGGCATCTGGTGCCGTCGTTGAAGTGCTCACAAACAACTGATAACCATTAGCTGGAGCCGAAGCTGGAGCGGTCCAAGAAATGGAGGCCGTTGAGGAACCCACGCTGTTCGCCACCACCGCAGGGGCAGTAGGAGCTGAACAAGGCGGAGGATTCGCAACACGGATATTATCAAGGTACAAGTTGTTACCGTATTCCGAAATACCCTTGAAGGAGACTCGGTTGGTATTCGCGGGAAGATTGACGGTCTTCAGACCCCATTGGGCCGAAGTCGGAACAAAGGAAGCGGTCGTTGTACCACCCGTATTCAGAGGGCCGCTGGGGCCACCGTTCATGATTTCAAGACTGGTATAGGTTGCGCCGCCATCGGTGGAGGCCATGATTTCAAGTTTATCAATTTCCACAGCTGAATAAGCGGCATAGGCATAATTGAATGTCAAAACAGCTCCAATTGGATTCGGGGTAAATGCGGGGGTATTTAAACTAAACGATCCGGATTCGATAGCGTAAAATGGAATTCGCATTGCCAACGTATCTGGGAGAGCTGGGGTCTGGTTGGATGGAGCTGAACCAGCGGTCAAGCGAACCAATTGCCAACCCGGGGTGCTACCAGCAGCAAAATTGCCAGACCAACAGGAACTGGTTCCCTGAGCTGTTTCAAAGCTTTCAAAGAGCGGCAACGTAAACACATTGCAAAGCGTCCTGAAGCTAATCGGTCCTATCCAAAGGGATTTATCTGCTGGGCTGCATACCGAACGTAGGTAAACTCTGTACAAGGTATTGGAGGCAAGACCAGTAGCTACATAAGGATTCGTGGTGATCGAGGTTCCATTGCCTGTGGGCGTTCCTGTTGTGGTTTGGATTGAGATTTCCCAGGCGGTCTCGGTACTACCCGCAGTCCATGCAAAAGACGCACCGGAGGTAGTTATCGAGGAAACTACCAAGGCAGATGGAGAAACGCATTGGGGCAAAACGGTTAAATTGATCGTAACCACGGAATCGCAACCATTAACTGCAGCACCCGCACATACTTTGGTGAACGTACCACTGGTATTGTATACCTGACCGCACACGGTAATGCTACCTCCAAACGGAACGGATTGAGTAACGATTGAGGTGGCAACCGGCCTTGTGGTCAATACCAACGTCGCAGTCGAATCGCAACCATTGGAACCAACCGCGGTCTGGGTATAGGTGCCAGCGACTGTATAGGATGTTCCTCCCCATGTATAGGTTGAACCTTGACAGATGGAGGCACTCGATGTGGAATTCAACAGAGGACGAACCTCCAGATTAAGGGTAATGACCGAGTCACAACCATTGGACGCCGGAATGGTCCGGGTGTAGGTACCTGCAACCGATACGTTTTGCGAACCAAATGCAAAGGTGGAACCCTGACAGATGGAGGCCGAAATGCTGGCAGAGCTATGGGAAAGAACGTCCAGGTTGAGGGTGATAATCGAATCACAACCCGTGGATGAAACAAGGGTGCGATTGTAAATACCTGGCGCAGTCAAAGTCTGTGCACCAAACGTATACGATGAGCCAGAGCAAATACTTGCGCTAATCGCGGTATTCAACTCAGCAGTTACAGAAATTTGACCTCCTGTAAATCCAACATCGGGCAAAGGAATGGCGTCAAAATCAGCAATTTCACAATTGCCAGGCGTCAACAAATCAAAGGAAAGCGAGCTGCTGCCTGGGGCATTGGGGGCCACAAACCGAAGCCCAAACAAAGTTCCATTCAGGTTAACAGGATTCGAGGTGGCATACCATCCCGCGCGCACTTGGCTAACACCGTTGAATACGCTTGCATTCACCAGAACGGTTGAAATGTTTGAATTGATATTCACAGCATCAACGAAAGTATAATTCGCTGCATCGTAATTAATCGCCAAGGAGATCGCTCCAACACCGTTTGCCCGCAGCAAAGAGACTGGTACAATGACCGTATCGCCTTGACAAACATTGGCGTTCGAAATCACAACCGCAGGAGGCAATTGAACCGTTAGGTTCAAAGTGACAATCGAATCACAACCATTCAAGGCAGCTCCCGAACATACTTTGGTATAGGTACCGGACGCATTGTAAACCTGTCCGCAGACCGTGAAGGACCCACCATAGGGAACGGTTTGGTTAACCGTAGCGGTTGGCAATGCCAAAATTGTCAAATTCAAGGTGGTTACAGAGTCACAGCCGTTGGAACCGGTCGTGGTCATGGTGTATGTGCCGGCGGTGGAATAAGACTGAGGCCCAAAAGCATACGATGAACCTGAACAGATGCTTGCATTTACGGTACCCGTAGCTATAGGCCGGACCTCCAAGGTCAACGTGATGACAGAGTCACAACCATTCGCAGCCACCAAGGTCCTGGTATAGGTCCCTGCACCGATAAGGTTTTGTTGTCCAAATGCAAAAGTTTGACCTTGGCATATGGAAGCTGTTTGAGCTGTTGCACTCGTAGGCAACACATTTAGGGTTAGGTTAATCACCGAATCGCAACCATTCGCTGCGGTTACCGTACGGCTGTACGAACCAGCGGCGTTCAGACTTTGAGCCCCAAAGGCATAGGTCTGACCTTGACAAATGGAGGCACTGATCGATGAACTGATGGGCTGACAAGGAGTCATGCTAATGTTATCCAAATAAATATGGTTACCAAATGCTGAAATTCCTTTGAATGAGATTCTATTGGACCCGGCTGGTATGCGCATGCGCTTAGTTCCCCATTGACTGGTCGTTGGCACAAACGAAGTGGTGGTTACACCGCCGGTATTTAATGGACCCGTAGGACCTCCGTTCATGATTTCAAGACTGCTGTAGTTAGCACCACCGTCAGCAGAAGAAAGAATTTCAAGCCTGTCATTTTCGGTTGCATACGTTGCGTAGGCGTAGTTAAAGCTAAGGACCGATGCCTGGGTCGAAGGATTGAACAAAGGCGAGTTAAGACTGTAACTAATACCCGAGGTAATGCTATAGGAAGGAAAACGCATGGCAAGGGTATCGGGTAGGGCTGGGTTTTGGTTCGAGGGTGCCGAACCGCCCGGTGTCATCCGGAGATACTGCCAACCGTTGGTGCCACCCGAACTTGCAAAATTTCCAGTCCAACAAGTGACCGTACCTTGCGTTGCTTCAAAACTCTCAAACCAAGGCAAATTAAACACTTCGCATTGGGTACGGAACGCTATAGGACCAGACCAGGCACTAACACCACTGCTACCGCAATTGGAACGAATCCAAACAAAATAAACGGTATTTGGAGTTAACCCAGTAATTGCGCCGCTCGTACCCGATGCCGAAGCACCTGGGCTTGCCGAAGTGCCGGCAGTCGGGGCAACATTACTAGTAGAGAAATAGACATCATAACCATTGGATGGTGCTGTGGAAGGTGCAGTGAAATTGAACTGCATGCCAGAAGTTCCTGTTGAAGCGAGAACGGGGGATGTTGGTTCAAAACAAGCGGGTAACGCTTCGTAAACAACATCATCCCAATAATGAGACTCTGTGCTAACCCCAAGGTTGGCAATCGCCAACCTTGACCCTGCAGGAATGCCTGCGGGAATATTAACAACCGTTTCAGATCCGTAGGTTATGTTGGTAAGGGGTACATTGGTGATCAAAACAAAACTTGATGCAACCAACGATGTCGAAGGAAAGTACCCAACCGCAAGTTGACCGGATGCTGTGGCCGTTCTTGCTTTGAATTTCAAACGATAATTACCACTGCTTACGTTCAACATATCCGTCATTTGAGGCAAAACCACATAACTAACGTTACCTGGGCTGCTAGACTGCCAAATGTTTCTAGTTCCTGAAGCCGGAGATGTGGACGATATGGTTTGAGAGGCCGATCCTACAACAATACGATCCCAACAGAATGGCACCATGTTTCCTGTTCCGTAAGAATCAAAATTTTCGTTGATGGCGGCAACTGACGGAGAACATAAATCTGTACTTCCAATGCCCATCACAAATCCATTCGTAGAGGTGAGTTGGGCGGTCGTTAAACCAGTTCTTTGGGCTCCAGGGGTTCCCGTTCCAGCTTGATGGTTGCCTACAAAGGTTCCACCGTTGACCATCAGTCTTGCATTCGAAGACGATGGAGCGAATAGTGAGGGAGCGACTGCGGTGAGCGTATGGGTACCGGAGGCATATACATACCCGCTTGCTGTTGAAATACTCCAAGTCCCGGGCCAATAATTACTAACATTGTACGCGCCATCTGTAAATGCATTGCCCGTTAAAGCGGTTCCCTCGTTGGTGTAAGTCACTCGAATTTCACCAGCAGTATTTCCCGTGGTCGTTGACGAAGTTCTGGTTATCCAACAGTATCGTGGAACCCCATTTGAATTTAACATTGGAAACAAACTGAGAGAAGATGACGCAGCAGTACTTGGATCTACCCCTGCCGTGATGGTTGTACCTGTTTGAGCATTCGTGTACCAACGACCGTAGGTACCGTTAATGAATCCTCCGTTATTACTGAAAGTAAGTGTTCCCATAGCCGCATAATTACCTGCGATCCATGTGGACCCATTTAAATTAACAGCGCCATTCACCGTAAATGTGCTTCTAACCCTGAGAGTTCCACCCATGGTATAATTGACTCTTGGTACGGATGTGGACGTATTGGTTATCGATAGAATACCAATCACACCGACTTCATTGGTTGATGTTGTTGAACTAACGGTACCTCCCCAAACACCTGTTCCCGAAACGGTTTGAGGTGCTGTTCCGTTGAAGTTCAACGTACCGTTGGCCGTTGAACTTGCTAGTGTATTAAGACGTCCATTATTCACGAGATTCCCGCTTACACGCAGTGTTTTGCCGGTTGTGCTCTGGAACACATTTACCAAGCCACTTGATTCAATCGTTAGATTGAAGGCTTGAAATTCAGTAGGCGTAGCTCCATAAGTTAAAGTACCTCCAACAGTAACATTCCCAGCGGCCTGACCAACTGCATCGATGGTTACAGTATGGCCTGCAGCAACGATGATATTATCTGCCGAGCTTGGGACTGAACCGCCCCATGTGGCGGGGTTGCTCCAGTTACCAGTGGCAACGGATGTGAAGGTGGCTGGAGCTTGGGAACTAACGGAAATATTATCAAAGGATGCACCGGGGGTTGCTCCGCCAGTACCATCATTTTTCCAATGGAAAACAAGGCGGTAGGAACCTGCAGGCAAATAAGCAGCGCCAGTAAATGTCTGAACAGCGGCGGTCTGAAGGTTGCTACCCGCAACAAAAACAGCACCAGGAAGTGTGCTAGGTATCGCAGAGAGGCCTGAACCAGGATGGGTCGTACTCCCAACAGGTGTTACCGTGTTTGGAACAAAGAATACTTGCCAGAGGTCCCATGTAGATTCCCCGCCTGAAAGCCAGTTAAAAGAGACATTGACCCGCTCCTGACCGGCTGGCACAACGATGTCTCTCCAAAAGAAATTGGAGGCGGCTGTGGTGATTGTATAGCCCGGCGTGGTGCCATCGGTTGAAACATAAGCAGAATTCCCCGCAAACGGCGCTGTCGTGTTGGCTGTACCCAAAATCCACGGATTGTTGGCGCCGTTCGACACGGTCCATCCGTTGGCTGCAAAGGAATTACCCAATTCAAAACCCCCTGCACCGGCCGGATCGACCAAAAGGGTGGGTTGAGCATGGACAATGGCTGATCCTGATACCAACAGGGCCAGCGTTAGGAGCATTGCCCTGATGGCCATAGGGAGGCGATTTGGAATGCTGTTGAGGAGAGTCAAGGATGTATTCATGCCTTACGATTTAGTTAGATGGATAAATTTAGCAAGAATTTTTGATTAACGAACTTTTAATTCATTTTTTTTGAAAAAATTCGTTTGGAAAAGAATGCCGCAATTGCGGTGCATTCGGCGCGATTAAGGCGCCTGGAACAGGTACGAGAGCGTGTGGCCTGCCGGTTGAAGGGAGGGAATATCCCCCGCAAAGGCCTGCCACAGGACTTTTCCGCCTCCTTTGCCCCCTTCAGGGCCCAAATCCACCAGATAATCGGTCGCTTGCAGCAGGTCCAGTTGATGTTCGATGACCAATACGGTATGCCCCTTGTCCACCAGGGCCTGTAGCAAATCCACCAGCACCCTGATATCATCCAAATGCAGGCCAGTGGTGGGCTCGTCCAGGACATAGAAGGTATGACCGCCCTCACGGCGGCCCAATTCGGTGGCCAATTTGAGCCGCTGCGCTTCTCCACCGGACAGGGTGGTGGCCGGTTGACCCAATTTGAGGTAACCAAGGCCGACCTTGTCCAGGGTCTGCAGGCGTTTACGCAGATGGGGCATCCCTTCAAAGAACTCCACGGCCTCCCGAATAGGCATTTCGAGGACATCGTGTATTGAACGCCCCCGGTAGCGTACCTCCAAGGTGTCTTTTTGGTAGCGACGACCTGCGCAGTATTCGCAGGGCAATTCCACATCCGGCAGAAAGTTCATTTCGAGCACCCGCACCCCGGCACCACCACAGGCTTCGCAACGACCCCCGGATACATTGAACGAAAACCGACCCGGCCCGTAACCCCGCATTTTGGATAGGGGCATCTCGGCATAGAGATTCCGGATATCCGTGAACAAACCGGTATAGGTGGCGGGATTGGAACGAGGGGTGCGGCCAATGGGGGATTGGTCGATTTCGATGATTTTGTCGATGTTTTGATAGCCTTTGAGGGCCTTGTAGGGAAGATGCATACGCCGGCTGCCGGTGATTTTGTTCATCAGGGCAGGCACCAGGGTCTCGTTGATCAAAGAAGATTTGCCCGACCCGGAAACCCCGGAGACCCCCAGCAGGCAACCCAAAGGAAGGCGAAGGTCCACCGACTGAAGGTTATGACCGGAAGCCCCCTGCAATTCCAACCAAGTCCCTTGGCCAAGTCGCCGCTTGGAGACCCCGACATGTTTGCGGCCGACCAAATAATCGGCTGTTAAACCCTCTGATTGGAACATCAAGGCGGGCGGGCCTTGGGAAACCAATCTTCCGCCCTCCTTCCCGGCTCCAGGGCCCAAGTCCAAGACCCAATCGGCGGCACGGATCATTTCCTCGTCATGTTCGACCACCAGGACGGTATTGCCCAAGTCCCTCAGGTGGCGCAAAGCCCCGATCAATCGCTGATTATCGCGTTGATGCAAGCCAATGCTGGGCTCATCCAGGATATACAGGACCCCGCTGAGTCCGGACCCGAGTTGGCCCGCCAAGCGAATACGCTGCGATTCCCCGCCGGACAAGGTGGCTGTGGTCCGATGGAGGTGCAAATACCCCAAGCCCACATCCAATAGAAATTGCAGCCTCGTGCTTAATTCTTTGAGAATTTCCCCGGCGACCACTGCTTTGTTGCCCTCAAAGGTGCCGTCCAAAGCCTTGAGCCAGGCTTGAAGAACATCAAGTTCCATCGCGCAGAGGTCGGCAATGCTCTTCCCTTGGATCAAGAAGTGCAAGGCCTCCTTCTTGAGACGACCACCTCCGCATTCCACGCAGGGTTTCTGTCGGACAAAGCGCTGCACCCATTCTTGCAACGAGGCCGTACCCCATTCATCTTGTCTGGCGATCAAAGCCATCAGGCCATCAAATTCATGGTATTCCACCCCTCTTTCTTTGCCCATGTCCAAAGCAACAGGGTCCTTCTGCCCGTAGAGGAGGACATGCTTCTGTTCCGCTTTGAGTTTAGCCACCACGGTCTGCAAGCCAAAGCCGTGCTTTTTGCCCAAGGCAACGATGATCCTGAAGATCCAATTGTCCTTGTATTCGCCCAAAGGAGCAATCCCCCCGGCCGCGATGGTCAAGTCCTCGTCTGCAAAGATGAGTTCCGGGTCCGCTTCCACTTTGTACCCCAAACCCTGGCACTTGGGGCATGCACCGTACGGAAGATTAAATGAAAAGGTATTGGGCTGCGGCTCATCGTAGGCAAGTCCATTCTCCAAATCGGTCAGCAACTTGCTGAAGTAGCGCCATTCCCAGGCGTCCTTAGCCTTATCCTGAGCGTCAACTCCTCCGGAGGGTGTTCCACATAACAAAATCCCTTTGCCCAGCTTCAAGGCAAGATCCACGCTGCTCTTCAGGCGATGCGCCGAGTCCTTGCCCGGAATCAACAGATCCACCACCAATTCAATATCGTGAACCTTGTAGCGATCCACCTGCATCCGGGGTCGCAACTCCGTGACCTCCCCGTCCACCCTGACCTTGGTGAAACCCTGTTTACGCCATTGTTCGAAGAGATCGCGGTAATGGCCCTTGCGGCTGCGGACCAAAGGAGCCAATAGCATCAATTCCCGATGATGGTATTCGCTAACCAAGAGGTCCATGATCTGCTCCCTGCTGAACTGCTGCATCGCCTTGCCCGAAATCCATGAATGCGCCTGCCCAATGCGGGCATAGAGCAGCCTGAGGAAATCGTAGATTTCGGTCGTGGTACCCACCGTGGAGCGGGGATTGCGGGAGGTGGTCTTCTGCTCAATGGCGATCACCGGACTCAATCCATCGATACGATCCACCGCAGGCCGCTCCAGCTTGCCCATGAATTGACGGGCATAAGCCGAAAAAGATTCCAAGTACCTGCGCTGTCCTTCGGCATACAAGGTCGCAAAGGCCAAAGAGGATTTGCCGCTCCCGCTGGGCCCGGTGATCACCACCAGTGACTGGCGGGGTATCTCCAAGTCCAGAGACTGTAGATTATGTTCTGAAGCGCCCTCGATGCGAAGGAAATCCGCCTTCGGCGCAGCAGAGGCCATCACCGGGAAGGTCCTTTGGGGCTGGGCGCATGCAGCCCCCATTCCGAGACCGGGACCAAGGCCCATCGCGAGGCTTTCTGCGTAAATTCCGGGGTAGGCTTGCGCAGCGTATAGGTCTTGCGATCTTTGTTATGAAAATAGGGCTTGCGGATCCAGGGATTGAAAATTTTGAGTTGACGAAAGTCCATTCCCTGGCTGCGGGCATAGGCCGCCCAATTGGCAACCGGTTCCTGTATCGTCCATTCGGTGGTTTCGTAAGGTAGGTAAAGCTGAGCAGCTGTCAAATGAAACCCGTAGCGTTCGGGGTGTTTCATGATGGTCTTGATGGCGAGGATACGGGGCAAATACCGGGAGGTTTCATTGTTCAGATGCAAGGCATGGTAAGAATCCTGGCCTTGGTACTGAGCCGCTTGTTGCAAGCCTGAGGTGCCCATGTTGTAGGAGGCAGCTACCATGGACCAATTCCCAAACTGGGCATGGGATTTCTGAAGATAGCGGCAGGCCGCTTCGGTCGCCAACCATGGATCGTAACGCTGATCCACCTCTTCGTTGACTTGCAAACCATGTTGGCGGGCTGTTGCAGCCAAAAATTGCCAGAAGCCCACCGCCTCTGCCGATGAAATTGCATTGGCTAAGCCGCTTTCCGCCACAGCCAGGTATTTGAAGTCATCGGGGATTCCCTTTTCTTTCAGAACCTTCTCGATCATCGGAAACCATCGCGCGGCTCTCTTCATGTACAGCAACATGGTAGCCTGACCGTAGGCATTCTGTAACAATTCTCTTTCGACACGTTCCCGGAACTCAAAATCCCAAAGAGGGACTTTCTCCCCAGCGAAGGTCATTTCCTCAGGTACCGGAACCGAATACACCCGGTATTCATTCCAAAATTTCTCCCTATAAACCTTTTCTTCCTCAGCCTTGAAGCCCGTCAACGATCCGCCAATAAGCAAAACGACACCGATTATGCCCAGACCACCCACGACACCGATGCTGAGCAATGCCCAAAAAGATTTTAAGTCGCGAATATTCATTGCCATAAAGTTCGTGTTGAAGGCGCTTAACTCGTCCTTCCCTGGCGTTTGTAAACAGGAACTGCAGAACATGGCTCCCCGTACCATAAGCTCTGAACCACGGGCAGCAAACGACTGCTGAGGGCCTGGTACATGGCGGGTGCCCAATCCGCTTTGGAACAGGCTTTGATCATGACCCGTCCATCCAAGAACGGCCCCGTGTCCATGGCCTGTATGCCTCCAATGGATAATTGCAATCGAACCTCTTCGGGCGTCCCGTAATGAACCGAGGTTGGCCCTGCATTCGGGTCCCCTTCCTGAAGCCTTGCGGTCAAGAGCATCACCGCCCACGGCGGCCAAATCGCATCAACGGAGCAATACAAGGCCACTACCTTGCCTCTGAACTCGATAGGATCCAAGGCCTGAACCTTTTCTCGGAATAATTTCTCGCGGAGTACCGCAAACTCGTCCATCATTAGAGCCAAATCCAAGCCCACCAATTGCTTTTCAGGAAAGAGCCAGGTGGCCGGATCCACAATCAGCAATCCGCTTTCTTGAACTTTGTTACGGATGCTCACCGCTTACAAAGTTGCTTAATAGAAAAGGTGCCTGTCGTCTTTGATCTTGGCCAATTCCCGCTTGGCACCGAAGGGTTCATTCCCAGCGCGACCACGGTACTGACCTTCCATGGAGGCCTTGGCCGATTTGAGATCATAATCCTTGGGCAAGGTGCTGAGGCTATCCACCACAAAGACATAAACACCGCGTTCGCCGGGAACAGGCTTGGATAAGGTGCGCGCCTTGGTTGCAAACAAAGCCCCGGACAATTTGGGTTCTTGACCGACCCCATTAATGAAGGAGCCCATGAAAGAAGCACCTAACAATGGCTGCACCACGGTGCCCGCTTGGGCGGCAGCAGCCTCCAAATTCTTATGGCGTTGCAGGATTCCTTTCCATTTGGCAGCGAGCAATTCGCCTTTCTTCTCGCGGCGAATCCGGACTTCTAAATCCGTTTTGACTTCTTCCATGGGCTTGTACCCCTTCTCGAAGGATTTGGTGAGAACCGCCACCACAAAGCGGTCATCCGCTTCGAACAATGGGCTTAATTCACCGACCGATGCTTTGTACGCCCAGCGGACAATTTCGCGAGCGTTGTTCACACCGGGCAACGTACGGTCACCAATACGGACATTGTCCGCTGTCCTCTTGGGGAGACCCTTTTTGTCCACCGCTTTTTGGAAGTCCTCTGCATTCTTGAGCGTGGAGGCAAATTGGGTAGCCTCTGCATAACGTGCTCTAAATGTTTCGGTAGTCGCAGTAATGCGTGCGGCAACCGATGCCAATTTGACCACGGGCTTCTGGCCCTTCTGATCATTGATTTGAATAATGTGATAACCAAAGTCTGAACGCACCACTTTGAGGTCTCCGGTTCGGCCCCCAAAACAGGCGTCGTTGAAGGGCTTGACCATCATGCCTTCTGCGAAGTAACCCAAATCACCCCCCTTGGAACCTGAGCCCGGATCGGCCGATAAACTCACCGCAAGGGAAGCAAAATCAGAGCCTTTGCGAATGGCGTCTGCCAAGCTGTCTGCCTTGGCTTTGACCACGGTGTCAGGTTGGTTCTCCACTTTGAGCAGAATATGCCTGGCCTTTACAGAATCGGGCCTGCTGGTTTTGGCGGAAAGTTTGGTCAGAACAAAGGCTGCGTTTTCGAGGTAAATGTCGGTGAGTGTTCCAACCGGCGCAGCTGCCAAAGCCACCAAAGCAGGTTGGGTCAAGGTAGAAACAGGGGTGAAGCGATCATCGTAAGGCAAATCGGAGCGCAAGGCCACAAAGGCGCTGTCATCGTTTCCGGTCGCAAAGGCTTCCCGGAGTTCTGTCAAAGTTTGACGAGCTTTGGCAGAGTCTTCTGGCCCTGGGTTGACATCAAAACTCACAAAATCAATTGCACGGATATCGTCTTTGAGCTTATAAGCTGCCTTGAAGCGCTCATAGGCTTCCTGGTATTCGGCATCGGAAATTTTGATGGTGGAATCGACAATAGAAGCATAATCCAAGAAAGCAAATCGGCCCGTAGCGGCGATGTTGGTTCCTTTCACGTATTCATCGGCAAAAAAATCAGGGATGTACATGCCCTTCCCAACCAGGTTGGCGTATTTACGGGTCGCCCTGTCCTTGAGAATGTAATCCTCAAAAGCCTTCCAACGCTTCTGCATATCGGCAGGCTGTTTGGATAAATTCTTCAGAAAATCAACCACCTTGTTGCGATCAAATTGACCGGTGGCTGGGTCTGCAAAGGCCTTCTGAATTTCGGGATGAAGGTTTTTGCCTTGAACCATATCGTACAATTCTTCTGGACCGACTTCCAAGCCCAATTCATTGTAGGTACCCCCCATAATGCCTTCCCTAAGAAATTCGCTCCAAACCTGATCCCTCAGCGAGGCCATGGTCGCCTCATCGATTTGCTCAGTTTTGGTATTGGCCTTGTAATTTTCAATGGTTTCCTGGAGTTTGGCGTCGAAACGGGCCAAACTGATCTTGTCTCCGTCGATTTCACCCACATCGGTAGGATTTCGCTGCGAAAAAATTCCATTTCCGCTGAACACATCCATGGCAAGGAAGGAAACCAGGGCGAGACCGATTAGGGCCACCAAAAGCCCTGCTTTGCTACGTATCGTGGTAATAATCGACATAATCTAGGGTTAATCCGAGGAATTGATTGGGTAAAAGGCTGAAAAATAAAGAATTTAGAAAGATACGGCTTTTGAAGAAGGGATGCAAAAATAAGGAACAAGGCTCAATATGCCTCATTCCCCATCAATCAGAAGAACCTTCATCCAAACGCCTGAGGCTTAGCAAGTCAATGCGCGTCAAGCTCACCGCCTCGGCCTGTACTTCCCAGGAACCCTCGGTCCACACATGACCCGCCTCCGGAAGGCTCCCCAAGCATTCGAGGACCCATCCGCCCAGGGTTTCGTAGGGCCCCGTTGGAATACCCAATCCGTATTGCTCGTTGAGGTAATCCACTTCCAGCCTTCCTGAGAACCGATAATGCCCCGGGGCCAGCACCTGCTCCGTCCTCTCCGGTTCATCGTGCTCGTCTTGAATTTCTCCAAAAATCTCCTCCAACAAATCCTCAACCGTAACCATGCCCGATGTTCCTCCCAATTCATCCACCACCAGGGCCATGGATCGACGACCCGTGGTTAGTTGCTTGAGGAGGCGGGATGCCGACATGGATTCCGGCACAATGGCCAATGGTAATTGCAATTCCTGCAAATTGAATGCTTTGTTTTCGTCCAAGGCCAAGACCGAATGAAAATGCACGTAGCCGGTCACATGGTCCATGCTATCTTGATAGATAAGCAATTTGGATAAACCGCTTTCGTTGAACTTCCCCAGCACTTCACCGCGAGCACTGTTCAGCGCAATACCCACCAATTCCGTTCGGGGAATCATGCACGCTCTAACCTTTACATCGCTAAAATACAATGCTTTGTGAAAATATCCCAAATCCACTTCTTGCTCTTCCGCCTCTTCACGCGTATCCACTTGATCGTTGATCCAATGGCTAAGTTCGGCCTTGTCAAAGACTCGATGCACCTTGTTGCCTGTCACCCCAATCCATCGATCCAAGAGCCAACGACTGCTCCGACTCACCAGGTAAACAAATGGATATAACAAATAGTACACGATGAGCATTGGCCTTGCCAACAGCAAAGAAAGGGAGTCGGCATGGGCTCTAAAATAGGTTTTGGGGAAATACTCTCCCAACAACAGAACCACCACTGAGCTCAACAAGGTTTGAATCCCCAGCATGGCCAAATCCATTTCCGCCAACATGGGCAGCCATGCGACCAGCACAGGCTCCATAAGCGGGGTCAGAAACATCCCGTACACCACCAGGGCCAGGTTGTTCCCTATCAAGATGGTTCCCAGAAACTCATCCGATTGACGGACAAAACGCCCCAGAATCAATGCAGAGGCCTGGCCCTGCTTCTGCCGCAATTCCAGTCGGAAACGATTGCAATTCAGGTACGCGGATTCCATACCCGAGAAAAAAGCCGAAGCAAACAAAGCCAACATTACCTCCAACATGCTGCGAAATTAGGTCACGAACCCAAGCGGACATTGCCTTTGAGCCGAAGAATTCGGTACTCGCTCAAATCCCTGTTCGCTTCCAAACCATCCCCCACCAACCACTCCCTGGGCGTGCGGATGCGGACCGGCGCACCGGTATAAACCCTACCGGCCTTCTCATCCATAAACAACTGCTCCGTGAACAGCGTATCCCCTGCCAAATTATTGGCCACCACCGAACCCCTGGCTTCGAGCAAGGCCTTGGCGATATCACGCGTTCCCCGCCGTGCCGAAATTCGGCTAATGACCTGGCGACCTTGAGCATCATAAACATCCACGGTTAATCCATCTTCCATCTCCATGCGGCTCCCGTTTCTGAACCAAAGCATGGCCCCAGCCTTCAGGTGTGCCTTTTCGAAACCGCTTTGATAAAACCACAAGTCCACCCGCTCCATTCGATCCACCCCTACTTCTGGCCTGATTTTGAATCGCTCAGCACCCCCGCTTGGATCTGAACATGCTGTGTTCAAAGAGATCATGCAGAACCATCCCATCCATATCCAGCGCAAAGGCATACGGCATGACCCTTTCGCTGACATAAACGCCAAAACGTTAGTCCGATGAACGGACGGTGGTGCTCTCATTCAACCAACAGCCAACGCGGTAAGCATCCCCCACATTAAAGGGAGGTTTGTTGAAAAACAAGGTTTGCTTGCTAGGAAAATACCCGCTGTATTTGCTAACAAGTTGATCGCATTCCTCTTGCAGCGCTGGATTGGCCTTGGCGGCGGCTCGGAACTTATCGACTGCGGCCCAATAAACAGCCTGCGCCGCAATGCCACCGCCACCACACTCGATGTAACTGGAGGCATACAAGTTCCCGATGAAGATCAGGGGTTTACCCCAAGTGGGTCTCAAGGAATGGGCCTGCAGTGCCAGATCCCTGGCCTTGGAAAATTGCTTGTCCTCGCTGAACAAGGCGGCGTAATCGTACGTGTATTGGGCCTTGATGGAGTCATCGGTCACCAAGCTCAGTGCATTTTGGTAATATTGATCTGCCTCTTTGTTACGACCGGATTTGTGGAAGCGGCGCGCCAATTCAATGCCTAACACAGGGGTTGGATCATCGCTTTGTTTGCTGATTGCAACCTTCTCGTAGAACGCAGACTCTTTGCAATTCTTGAGCCGAAGTTGGGTATAAATCAAATCCCTAAGGGCCTTGTCCACAGTGCCTTCGTTGAATTTACCTTCAAAGGCAGTGAGAATTTGTTCGCAATTTTCGATCACGGAGATGGACAGGTCTGCATCCAGGGCCGCCTTGTTTTCGACAAATCGCTGGCGCTTGGAGGAATCCAAATCGGTTCTGGCCAAATTCGCATCAGCAATTCCGACCAATTGATTGTAGAGGCTAAAAATAGCTGCCTGGTCGATAACCCCTGCTTTGAAATCTTTGATCCCGACTTTGAAATAATAGCCAAGAATGAACGGCTCCGTTGCATTCCCGCCTACGGCGACCGCAGCCTCAAAAGCTTCACGGATGCGGCGATTCTGCCCCGGAATATAGTCGAGCATGTCCACCGCTTTGCGACCTAAGGCATTGGAGGCACTTTTCGGGAAAAACTTGGCCCTCGCATCGTAAATCATCATCAAAGTGTCCAGGATCGTTGTTCGAAGCGTTGAGTCCTTCTGAGCCTTCAGAGCATCTTTGAACATAGCAATTCCGTCAATATGGGTCTGCTCCCTGGAACATGGGGCTTGGATGAAAACATACCTCCATGGCTCGAGGGCAGAGGCAAAATTCTTTTGCTTGAAAAATTCACGGTACAAGGAAATATTCTTGATGGTTTCGACGCTATCAACCCCCCATTTCTTGGAGCAATCGGCCTGGGCTTGAGCAATTCCCGGTTGCCAAATGTTGAAGGCCATCCAAGCGATGAAGAAGGCACTTACCAGCAGAGTACGAATCCTTGCTTGGAGGGGTAAAAGAATGCTGCACGAATCGAACATGGTCATGATTATTTATTGATTGATTAAATACAATTCCTTGAAGGTAGGTGATTTAAAGAAGGGCGAAATTAATCGTAGACCCTACGAATAAACCATCGGTCATTGAGATTTAAAGTGAGGTTAACCCGCACAAAATCCTCCTGAACCAGGCCGTGGTCCAACCTCCCCCATCGACCCAGCTCCAACCCCAAATTGAGTACGGATGCCGAACGACGAAGGGGAACCCCAATCCCTGCATACACGGCCATTTCGTGGATGGAACGATCCCGAAGTCGAAGACCGCCAGGGCTGAACCTTAACCCAGAACGGTAAATGAACTGGTCAGTGGCCCGGTTCCCCGAAGGTTTGGCCACCCGATAACCCCCCACTTTGAGGGTCCAGCGGTCTTGCATGGAATCTGCGACGCCCATCACCCTCCACCCGGAGAGCGGTTCATAGATTCCCTCCAAGCCAAAGCCTGATTTCCCTGCATTTTCGACCCAATAGCCCATGGCGGCTTGGAGAGGCAGATGCATGTCCCCTTCTTGACCGGCCACCTGAACCACCGTATCGCGGATTCGCAGGTTACCTGCTATCAGGGTAAAGCGCTCGGCCAAAAGGTTCTGCCTTAGCGGCAAATTGGCCGGCAATCGAAGGCTCAAGCCCCAGGTTCCTGAACCACGCTGGGCCTTGGGACGGGGCTGGAATTGGATTCCCACTTGGTGGTAGGCGCCCAGAACCGACCATTGGTCTTGAACCCGAACATTGAAGGCCTGCACCGAATCGGGAAAGACCCTTCTGAATTCTTTGATCGTCTGGCCAAACATGGCGTTAAGTCCGTATCCTACCCTCCATTGAGGATGAACTTGCCAGCCAATTCCCCAAAAAAGGCGGTTGATTCCCCCACGTCCGGTATAGTACTCATCGACCTTGTAGGGGTTCTGGCCACCACCCGGCTGGACCAATCCCGATCCCAATACATCATAGTTATGAAGCGACATGGGCGCGAAGGACAAGGCCGTCCCCCAGGACTTCCCCAATGGAATCGCCAGAGCCAGATGAGCCAGGTTGATATTGGACTTAAGTAAGCTTTGTTGATTCGTTTGGAGGTTGGAAAAGCGGGCCTGTGACCCCATCTCTACCCGAGTTAGGGCACCGAGGGCCAACGAGGCGGGATTTTCGGTGTTGATCCATTGGGGATGCGTGATAGCCGCCTGCATTCCGCCGATGCTTTGAAGGCTTGCTCCGCCCAAAGGCTGGAACTCACCCATCCCGAATCGGGCATACGGGGAGCCAAAATTGTTAATCTGCGCAACCGCAGGTACGATAAAGCCTACCGCCAAGCAGATCAGTCCGCAGATTCCCTCGGAAATCAACTTAAATCGGTGACTTGGCAGGTTCCAGCGAATGGGCAAGAACTGGTGGTGCAAGATCTCCTTGAGGGTCCTTCGGCACTTTATGGGTAGAGTCAAAGCAGCGGTAAATTTTGAGTTAAAGACCAGAGCCCAAAGAGGGCCAAATCTGGCTCGGCAAAGATGGGCCCTTCCCCGCGAATTTGGGTCCAGTCAAAAGACGTGGCATCACCACCGCAGGTGATCAAAATCCCTTGAGGGCATTCCTGGGCCCAGGTATTCACCCATGCTTTGATTTCGGCTTGCATCCCGCCATGGGCTCCGGAACGAATGGCGGCTTCGGTACTCTGTCCCCAAGGGTCCGGGGGAGGCAACGGATGGTGAGCCAAACTTGGTAAGGCCGCCGTATAATCGTGCAAGGCCCGAAAACGCATGGCCAGACCGGGAGCAATCAACCCTCCAAGGTGCCGGTAACGGCATTGATCGGGGGCTTGCGGCTGGTCAGGGAGGTCCAATCGATCCGCGGTTAGGCAAGTCCCCAAGGCAAGAATTAGTAAATTCCCGCGATGCTTCGCGATGGCACCTGCCATTTGCAATTTGCGGTCCAGCCCCAATTCTTCCGGTCTGGCATAGGACCCCTCGAAGGGCCAATCCTTCCAATCTCCCATCCACAACCAATGTCCTACCCCATGCGGGGCCAAAATTCTGTCCCAATGGGCCCTGGTCAAGGAAACAGAGGCCACAACAAGCCGGTCTGGCCTTCCCATGGCGAGCAATTCCGGCAATGCCTGTCCCGCCCTGGTCAAGGGTTCCCTCCAAACCTGGAGCAAGGTCCCGTGTTCATCCCATACCCCCCACTTGACCAAGGTATTCCCGGCATCCACCGTCCACAACAATCCCGAATTCATGTTCAACCAACGCAGTAAACTATCCCCAAAGTACCTTGACTCCGTATTCTTCAAAAATTGAATCTTTGGTGATCACGGTCATACCATCCACGAATGCTTGACTAATAATCATACGATCAAAGGGATCAGCGTGATGAGGCGGAAGGGTAAGCAAATACAATAAGTGTTCTTGGTTGATTCCTATAATTTCGATTTGATTCGAAGCCAAATAATCAAAAAAATGAGCCAATGGAAAATCTAGTTTTAATTTTTCTTTTTGAATTTTTATGGTAATCTCCCATAAACTCGCTATACTTACAAAACAAACATTACGAAAATCTTGGATTAGATTCTTGGATTTAATTGGCAATAATTCATCCCCTGCCATAAACCAAAGGATGGCATGTGTGTCAAGCAGATAAGCCATACCTAAGATTCTTCGAAATCTTCTACAGGCTCATCGAAGTCCGGTGCAAGTTTTATTTTTCCGTTCAAAAGACCAAATTCCCTGATTTTATGTGGGTTATTGGGCCCTTTCTGATACTTTGTCTTGATGAATTCAATAAACAATTCTACCTCATCCCTCAAATCTTTGGGCATAGAATTAAGTTCTAATCTCAACATGGAGTCGGTCATCAAACAAAGATAAGATTTATTTGAATTGCACGAATGCCTTTTTTCAAAATTGAGGGCCATAAAACATCCGGTGATGAGGATGGTACAAGGTTTGGACAAGATCACCGGACTCTGAACGAACCCGTAGGCCACCATCGTGGCTCAAGCCCAAGGGCACCCAATACTCCGTGCGTTCCTCGCAGAGGAAGGGAAGGTTCTGGCCCAGGCCGAAGAGCCGGCGATCGACCTCTTCGATAATTTGGGGAATATTCCAGTTCTCCTTGGGAGGACTGTAAGGCTCCAACAGCCATTCGAGCTCCAAAAGCAAAGCTTCGAAGAGCCTTTCTTGGAGCGCAAACGCCGTTGCCCCCATGGCTTGTGGCGATCCATAACCTTCTGCCATGAGGGAGGTGGCGAAGGGCAAACGAGCGTCCACGGCATCTTGATCCACGTTGATTCCGATGCCTACCCATGAATCGCTGATAAGAGTACCCCTCAACTGATTCTCCACCAACATACCTCCTGCTTTGCGGCCCTGCCTGCTGACCCAATCGTTGGGCCATTTAATCCGCCAACCTCCCCAAGGAGCCACCGCATCGAGGGCTTTGCAAACCGCCAACGCCAGGTTCATGTTCCAGGCCAACGCCTGGTCCACGGGAAGACAAGGCTGGAAATAAACCGAGAACCACAGGCCCTTGCCCCTTAGGCTGGTCCAAGCATGACCCATTCTTCCCTTCCCATGGGTTTGCTCCTCGGCCAAAACCACGGTGCCTGGCGCAGCCATTCCCTGAGAAACCCATTGCTTGAGCAAGTCATGGGTACTTGCCAGCGTTTCGAATCGATGGCAATGAAATCCATGGAGAGGAACTGCGTTATCGTACAACCTGAAATCGCTCGTCATCTGCCTACTTTTGCACAAAGATCCCTGACCTCCTCGTTTTTTGTCTCCCAAGCCTTCCGAATCCTGCATGAACCAACCCACCACCTTTGCCGATCACCCCTTGGTGCAAGCCGTTATCGAAGGCCTCGAAGACAAAAAGGGTCAAAAAATTTGTGTGATGGACATGAGACATTTGCCGGAGCGTATGGCGGACTTCTTTGTAATCGCTCAAGCGGAATCCTCCACCCAATTAAGAGCCCTGGCCGAATCCGTCCACGAGAAAGCGCGTGAACAGGTCGGGGTTAAACCATGGGGATCGGAGGGACAGACCCATGGCCGGTGGATCTTGGTGGATTATGGCGAACTCGTTCTTCATTTGTTTATCCCTGAATTGCGCGAGTTCTATAACCTCGAAAAACTATGGAACGACGCCCGAATCACCTATCCTGAACCTGCAACTTTCGACTCCAATTCTTAAATTCAAATGGCCTCCAAAACCAAACCCGCCAATCGAAAGAACGGCAAAACCCCTGCGACCAAAGAGCCCAAATCCGGATTCGGTTTTTACTGGATCTATATCGTAGTGGCTGTGGTGTTGCTGGGCATCCAATTACTGAATCCCAGCAGCAGCGTGAAAACCATTGCTTGGAAGGAGTTTTCGGAAATATACGCCAAAGGTGAAGTTGAGAAACTCGTTGGTTATAAACAAGATGAGTTGTATTACATCGAAGTTCATCTCACCGATGCAGCGATGAAATCCGATAAATTCAAGGATTTTCAGAACAAAAGTTTTGGCGGCGCGCGCAACAACCCGTACCTCTTCACCGAGAGTTCGCCAGAAAGCTTGGAAAACAGACTCAAAGCCCTTGCCGAGAAGGAAGGGAAATCACAACTCCAAGTTCAATGGGAAACCCGGCATTCATGGTTCAGCGATGCCTTGGGATTTCTCTTACCCACTTTGCTTCTGGTGGGTCTGTGGTTTCTGTTGTTCCGAAGAGTGACTTCCGGGGGAGGTCCTGGGGGACAAATCTTCAATATCGGAAAATCCAAGGCCACCCTTTTTGACAAAAACACCAAGGTTAACATTACTTTCAACGATGTTGCTGGCCTTGAAGAGGCCAAAGTTGAGGTCATCGAGGTGGTTGATTTCTTGAAGAACCCCAAGAAATACACGGCGCTAGGCGGCAAAATCCCCAAAGGGGTGCTGTTGGTAGGCCCTCCCGGAACGGGCAAAACCTTGCTGGCCAAAGCCGTTGCCGGGGAAGCCCAGGTTCCATTCTTCACCTTGAGCGGTTCAGATTTCGTGGAGATGTTCGTGGGGGTGGGCGCCAGCCGGGTGAGGGATTTGTTCAAACAAGCCCGCGAAAAAGCCCCTTGCATCATCTTCATTGATGAAATTGATGCGGTCGGACGCTCCAGAGGCAAAAACCAGATCATGGGAGGCAACGATGAGCGCGAAAGCACCTTGAATCAATTGCTTGTGGAGATGGATGGCTTTTCCACCGACCTGGGCATCATCATGATGGCGGCCACCAATCGCCCGGACGTTCTGGATGCCGCATTGTTACGACCAGGCCGATTTGACCGGCAAATCAGCATAGACCGACCGGATTTGATTGGCCGGGAGCAGATTTTCAAGGTTCATCTCAAGGCGCTCAAACTTGCGGCCGAAGTAGATGCCCATAAATTGGCCGAACAAACCCCTGGTTTTGCTGGGGCCGAAATCGCCAATGTCTGCAACGAAGCAGCCCTGATTGCGGCCCGCACCGACAAGAAGGAGGTGGAGATGATCGACTTCAATGCGGCCATAGACCGTGTTATCGGAGGTCTCGAGAAGAAAAACAAAATCATATCCCCCGAAGAAAAGAAAATTGTTGCCTACCACGAAGCAGGGCATGCCGTGGTCGGTTGGTTTTTGGACAGCACCGATCCCTTGGTCAAGGTCAGCATCGTTCCAAGAGGAGTGGCCGCGTTGGGTTACGCCCAATACCTCCCCAAAGAACAGTACCTCTACACCACTGAACAATTGGTTGACTCCATGTGCATGACCCTGGGGGGTCGAGCCGCGGAAGAAATTGTGTTTGGCCGAATCAGCACCGGAGCCCAAAACGATTTAGAGCGCATCACCCGCATGGCCTACGGTATGGTAACCTTGTACGGGATGAACAAAGCGGTGGGGCCGGTGAGCTTCAACGACCCTCAAGGCGAATACCAATTCCGCAAACCTTATTCGGAACAGACTTCCTTGCTTATTGATCAAGAGGTCCGCAAGATTATCGAAACCGCCTACGACAAAACCCTGGATTTGATCCGCTCCAAGCGGGAGGTCCTGGAGGCCATCGCCCAGGAGCTCTTGTCCAAAGAAGTGATTTTCAAACAAGATCTGGAGCGTTTGGCTGGACCAAGGCCTTTCGACGTTCAGAACGCGGAGATTCCTGCGGTTCCCATCCCGGAATCGGCGAATAACCCGACGAACCAAGAGGCCTGATCCTATGGCGTTGAATTCGCGGGAACATATTATTCAACAAATACGCAAGGCGCTCATTCATCCTTCGGACCCTCCAAAACGGGTACGCAGTGAATCTCTCCTCACGGAGAGCCCCTTTGTGGAATGCGAGGAGGATACCGCTACGCGATTTGCTCAACGTCTGCTTGCCTTGCAGGGCAAATTTGTGTATGCCGAGAACTTAGCGGAGCTGGGCGACTTCCTTCAACAGGCAGCCGGAACCGTGCCTCCATCGCAAATTCATTGCCTGGAACCTTCAATACAGGAGATTCTCACGCGCTGCAATTTCACGTTTGCACAGTCTGCACCTGGCCATGCAAGTGGGGCAAGCGATGAGGCCTTGCGCGCTATGGAAATTGGCATCACTTCTTGTGAGGCCCTGGTTGCCTGGAGCGGTTCCGTGATGGTGAGCTCAAGGCAGAACATGGGACGAACTATGACCATTTTGCCTCCGGTTCATTGGGTCATCGCCCGCCCAAGCCAATTGGTGCCTCGATGGAAGGACGGTTGGCAACTCATCAAGGATCGCTATGCCCAGACGGGCCTGCCCTCCATGATCTCGACCATCACCGGACCTAGCCGCACGGCGGATATCGAAAAAACCCTGGTTTTGGGAGCCCACGGACCCAAAGAATTGTGGGTTTTCTTGTTGGAGGAGGAGCATCAAGGTTAAACTGCGAAGAACAAAGCCCATGGCCAACTCTCCTGCCTTCCGCAACGGTTCCGTGATTTACCTCTTGAGTGATTTTCATTTGGGGAGTCCCAACGTCAAGGCCTCCCACGAAAGGGAGCAAATATTGTTACGTTTTTTTGAAGAAACAGCGGACAGCGCCATGGCGTATTATTTGTTAGGGGATGTCTTTGATTTCTGGTTTGAGCTAAAGCATGCCGTTCCCAAACATTTTGTACGGCTTCAAGGCTGCCTGGCTCGCCTAACCGATCGTGGGATTCCTGTTCATTATTTTACGGGGAACCACGATTTGTGGACCTTTGGGTATTTGGAAAAGGAACTGGGGGTGATCCTTCATCGCGATGCCTTGGAGGTTGAATGGGAAGGCCGTCACCTCTATTTGGCCCACGGGGATGGCAAAGGCCCTGGCGATCACGGCTTCAAACGACTTCGGCGAATTTTCCACTCCCCCTTGTGCCAACGCATGTTTGCTTGGCTGCATCCGAATATTTCCTTTGCCTTGGCCCAGCATTTCTCCAGAAGCAGCAGACTTGCCCAAGAACCCAGCAGTCATGCAGCATCCGCAGGGCAATTGCCCTTCAACCCGGACCAAGAATGGCTGTACCAATACTGCCTGCGTCAACAAGAGCGGCGGCATCGGAACGGTCTTCCCCCTTACGATTACCTGGTCTTTGGTCATCGGCATTTGCCGGTGCATTGTGCCTTGCCCCAGGGCGGGGTTTATGTGAATTTGGGGGATTGGATCACGCACTTTACCTACGGGCGTTTCGAAAACGGAAAGCTTGATTTGCTCACCTATCCTGAGCATCAACCCACCGGCCACGGACGTCATCATCAACAACCCTCCATCACCCAAGCAACCTAAGCGATATGCTCGATCAACTTGCTCCTCTGGAAGCCCGATTCGCGGAATTGGAAAGGTTGCTGCAGGACCCCGCTGTCTTTGCGGATTCTTCCAAGATGGCTTCGCTCAACAAAGAATACAGCCGGCTTCAGAAAATCATGGATGTGGCCAACCGTTACCGGCATACCCTCAAGCGGATCGAAGAAGGCCGTGCTTTCCTTCAAGAAAACCAAGATCCTGAATGGGCCGAAATGGGTAAACAAGAGCTGGCGGAAGCAGAAGCCATTTTGCCCGTTTGCAGTGAGGAACTTAAATGGTTGCTCATCCCCAAAGACCCGGAGGACCACAAGGATGTGTACCTCGAAATCAGGGCAGGGACCGGGGGCGATGAGGCCAGCATTTTTGCAGGGGATTTGGCCCGAATGTACCAACGCTTTTGCGAAGGGCAGGGTTGGAAAGTCGAATTGCAGGATTCCAGCGAAGGGACCATGGGTGGATTCAAGGAAATCATTTACCGGGTAAGCGGCGATGAAGTTTACGGAACCTTGAAGTTCGAATCCGGGGTACACCGAGTTCAACGTATCCCTGTGACCGAGACCCAAGGTCGAGTCCACACTTCGGCGGCCACGGTAGCAGTTATGCCCGAAGCCGAAGAAATAGACGTGGTCATTAACCCCGCGGATATTGAATTGCAAACCGCCAGATCCGGGGGTGCCGGTGGGCAAAATGTGAACAAGGTCGAAACCAAAGTCATGCTGACCCACAAACCCACGGGGATTGTGGTGACCTGTCAGGTGGAACGATCTCAATTGGCGAACCGAATGAGGGCCATGGAAATGTTGAGGACCAAGCTCTACGAAGTTCAGAAAATGAAAGCCGATGCCGAAGAAGCGGGCAAACGCAAGTCCATGGTATCCACCGGTGATCGATCAGCCAAAATCCGAACCTACAATTTCCCCCAAAGCCGGGTGACCGATCATCGCATTGGGATGACGGTATATTCCTTGGATCAATTCATGGATGGCGATATTCTCGATATGGTTAACGCCCTGAAAATGGCCGAAAACACGGAACGGCTTGCCGGTCTTAATTCCTAAAACCAAGACTACCTTAGACTTTAATCCACGCCCTCTCCATCCCATAGCCCACTCACTCTTAATTTTCCAGAATTCCCATGCCGCTTCATCAACCTGAATTGGATCGTTCGATTATCGCCCACCTCAAAGGCCTGGTCATGGACGCCACAAGGGCAGCAAATTCAGGTCATCCTGGGGGAGCGTTTTCTTCTTGTGATTTTGCGGCCTTGTTGTGGATGGAGTATCTGTGTTATGCGCCGAAATATCCGGGTTGGCCGTCCAGAGATCGTTTTGTGTTATCCGCTGGGCATGAATCCATGCTGCTCTATTCCCTCTTGCATATGGCAGGCATGTTACCCATGGACGAAATCAAACGTTTTCGTCAATTGGGTAGCCTCACCCCCGGCCACCCCGAAAATCATCTCACCCCCGGTGTGGAGGCCACCACCGGGCCTCTGGGTCAAGGCGTGGCGATGGCCGTGGGCATGGCTGTAGCGGCTCTGCAGGAACAGGCCAGGCAACAGCGTGAGGAAACAACAACTTTGCCTCGTTTACCCAAGGTCTGGGTCTTGGCCGGCGACGGTGACCTTCAGGAAGATGTAGCCCTGGGAGCCTGCCAACTTGCGGGGCATTGGGCCTTGCACAATTTGATCTTGTATTACGACAAAAACGATATCCAAATATCGGGGGCGGTGAATCGGGTCAGTTCCCTGGACTTCAAGGCGCATTTTGAATCTATGCAATGGGAAGTTGTGGAGGTGGATGGGCACGACCATGCCCAATTACGGGCCGTCTTGGATCGCGCCATGGAAAATGGCCGTGACAAGCCCCTTATGATCATCGGTCAAAGCATCATGGCCAAAGGAGCCGCCACGATGGAAGGTTTAGCCAAAACCCATGGCGAACCCCTCCCTGCAGAAGAAATTGCGGCCACCAAACAAGCTTTGGGCCTGAATCCGCAAGCCCATTTCGCCGTGGCAGAGGAACTGTACCCGTATTTCAACCGCAATCTGAACACCTTCGAGGCTCAGGCGGAAGCAAGTTTTCGTAACACAACTCCGCAAAAGGTGCCGAGCAGGCTGCCCGGCATCAACGAATGGCCAACCTACAACAACCATCAAATGCTGGCCACCAGAGTTGCCTTCGGTCAGGCCTTGGAGCTTATGGGCCGAACCATGCCGGGGCTTACCGGAGGTTCAGCGGACTTGGAGCCTTCCAACAACACGGGGGCCTTTGCCAAAGCGGTGGGTGAGTTCACCGCGAATGATCGCGGTGGCAGAAACCTGGCTTTTGGGGTTAGAGAATTCCCAATGGCCGCTATTGTGAACGGGATAGCCTTGTATTCCCCTGATGCCAAAGCCTTTGGCGCAACTTTCTTGACCTTCTCGGATTATATGCGCAATGCCATCCGGATGAGTGCTATTCAGAAAATTCCGGTGCTGCATGTATTCACCCATGATTCTATTTTCCTTGGCGAAGATGGGCCAACCCATCAATCCATCGAGCATGTGATGTCCTTGCGTTTGATTCCGGATTTGTGGGTCATGCGCCCTGCGGATGCCCGAGAAACCCAGGCCTGCCTGCGGATTTGGGCGGCCCAACCTCATCAACCGGTGGTACTCGCCTTGACCCGTCAAAATGTGCCAACGCTCGAATGCACCGATACCGACACCCAAACCCTGGACACCCTGGTATCCCGAGGCGCGTACCTGGCCTGGCATGCTGAAGGGGATAGCTCGGAGCTTGCTCCGCTATACGGTTATGCCTCGGGATCGGAGGTCCACGTTTTGATTCAAGCAGCGCAAGCGATCCATGACGGCGAGCCTGCAGGCTTGCGTCGCGAAATCCGTATCTTCTCGCTGCCCTGTTGGGAATGTCTGGAAATGCAAGATGAAGCGTATTACGCCAGCATCATGGGGCCGGATCATGCCCTTAGGGTATCTGTGGAGGCAGGAGTCACCACAGGATGGGCTAAATTCACCGGCAGACATGGCTTGAACATCGGAGTGGACTGCTTTGGTTACTCCGCCCCAGGTCCTGATTTGGCTGAACACTTTGGTCTGACGGCCACGCAAGTGAAGGAGCGTATTCTTCATTGGATGAACCCCGAATCCCCAAAGGAATGAGCTCCTCAAGCGGAATGAATTCAAAATAATGTTATGAAAACAAGAATTAGCAAAAAAACCCTCTCCGGGCACTTCCTTTCTTACTCCGGGTACCTCCTTTTGGCATTGATCGCAATCGGTGTTACTGAATTGCGTGCCCAATCCAATCCTTCCCCCGGCAAAGCCCAATCCAAAGCGATTTGGATCACCGGAGCCACCATCCATGACGGCGTGAGGGCACCGTACCCCGGATTGGTGGGGTTCAGCAACGGACGCATTCATTACGTCGGCAGTGGAGCTGAAATTCGCCTGGACGCCACCAACTCTGAAATCATCAATGCCTCAGGTCAGCATTTGTACCCTGGTTTTATTGCACCGCATACCCTTCTTGGCTTGTACGAAATCGAAAGCGTGCGGGCGACCCGGGATCATACCGAGACGGGCAGCCTCAATCCCCAAGTGCATGCCCTCATTGCTTACAATACTGATTCAAGAATCGTACCCACCGTCCGCAATCACGGGGTTCTGCTCGCCCAAATCGCGCCGGAAGGCGGGCTCATTTCCGGTCGCTCGGCCGTGGTGCAGCTAGATGCCTGGAATTGGGAAGATGCTTGCGTTAAGCCCCAGGATGGGCTCTTTTTCAATTGGCCTTCCATGACCAACCAAAGCGGCAGGCAAGCCCCTTCCACCGAAGAACAAGAAAAATCCAGGCAGCAGACCTTGGATCAGCTTCGTCAATACCTGAACGAGGCCCGTGATTATCATAGGGCCAACCCCAGCACCACCAAGGCCAAGGCCTCTCCGGTGAACCTCAAACTTGCCGCAGCTGCCGGTCTTTGGAACGGAAGCACCAAGGTCTTTGTACGGGTCTCCGAGGCCAAAGGCATGATTGCTGCGGTGGAATTCTTCAAGGCATGGAACCTCAAACCCGTCTTGGTCGGCGCCGAAGAGGCCGATCTCTTGGTGGATTGGCTGGCCAAAGAAAAAATTGACCTGGTCTTGGGTAAGGTTCATCGCCTGCCCAATCGCGATGGAGACCCGGTCTATGCCGCCTACACCCTGCCCGCTGAACTCGCCAAAGCAGGAGTGCGCTTCTGCTACAGCATGGACGGGGCCTGGAACCAACGGAACCTGCCTTATCAAGCAGGGCATGCGGTCGGTTTTGGGTTAGATACCCTGCGGGCATTGCAGGCCCTGACCCTGGATGCAGCCAAAATTCTGGGCATTGACGATCGCTACGGAAGCATCGAAGAAGGCAAAAGTGCAACCCTCTTCCTTTCGGAAGGTGACGCCTTGGATATGCGGGGGAATCGTCCAACCCATGCCTTCGTGGACGGCAGGCGAGTCAATTTGGACGACAAGCAAAAGGTCTTGTACCGCAAATTCAGCGAGAAATACGATCTCCCCGCCAAATAAGGCAATACGCCTCCATTGCTTTAGAAACAGGCGGTGAAAGGGGTCGGTTAAGCGACCTCCTCGAACAGGGCGGACAAACGTGCAGCGATCTGGTCCGCGCTCTGGCCTTCGATACCGTTGCGCTCGATGAGATGCAGCAATTGACCCCCTTTGAAAAGGGCAATGCAGGGAGAGGAGGGGGGATACGGCAGGAAATGGGTTCGCATTTCGTCCACGGCATCCGTTTCCATTCCGGCGAAGACGGTGACCTTGGCGCTGGGGGCTTGAGGATGTTCCAAGGCTTTGCGCACCCCAGGCCGTGCATTGGATGCCGCACAACCGCAGACAGAATTCACGACAACAAGAGCGAGGTCATCCTTACGGTTGACAAAGGACTGTACGTCTTCGGGGGTTTTGAGCTCTTCGAAGCCAAGGTCAGTTAACTCACGGCGCATGGGCGCCACCATAAATTCAGGATAAGGCATATCGTTTAGGTTATTGATAGATAAAGTGCAAATTTCGTGCCAAGAATTAGTTTCCTTTCTTCGGCGGCAAGGCGAAATTAACCCCTGATACCCCCGCCATCGCTTATATTTGCGCCCCAAACCTTAAATCTCTCACCTTCAATGGAAACCGCAGTGAACAATTACCAAGTCAAAGACATCAAGTTGGCCGAATGGGGTCGCAAAGAAATTCGCCTGGCCGAGGCCGAAATGCCCGGTTTGATGGCCATCCGTGAAGAATACGGCCCTCAACAGCCCCTCAAAGGCGCTCGTATTGCCGGCTGTCTCCACATGACCATCCAAACCGCTGTCCTTATCGAAACCCTCAAGGCCTTGGGTGCTGAAGTCAGTTGGTCCTCTTGCAATATCTTTTCGACCCAAGACCACGCCGCTGCCGCGATTGCTGCGGCCGGAATCCCGGTCTATGCTTGGAAGGGGATGACCGAAGAAGAATACGAGTGGTGCATTGAGCAAACCCTTCACGCTTTTGAAGGGGGACTTCCCCTCAATATGATTTTGGATGATGGGGGTGACCTCACCAACGTGGTCCTGGATCGTTATCCCGAAATCGCCGCCGGCGTCAAGGGTATCTCCGAAGAAACGACGACCGGAGTGGCCCGGTTGTACCAACGCATGCGCAAAGGAACCCTGCCCGTTCCTGCAATCAACGTCAACGACTCCGTGACCAAATCCAAATTTGATAACAAATACGGTTGCCGTGAATCCGCCGTGGACGCCATCCGTCGCGCCACCGATATCATGATGGCCGGCAAGGTTGCGGTGGTTTGCGGTTACGGCGATGTCGGTAAAGGAACCGCCGAAAGCCTGCGTGGATCAGGAGCCAGGGTTATTGTTACCGAAATTGATCCTATCTGCGCCTTGCAAGCCGCCATGGACGGCTACATGGTCAAGAGGCTCGATACGGTCATCGACCAAGTGGATATCGTTGTCACAGCCACAGGAAATTGTAACATCGTGAGCGAGAAGCATTTCCGTCGCATGAAAGACAAAACCATTGTCTGCAACATCGGACACTTTGACAACGAAATCGACATGGCCTGGTTGAATTCCAACTTCGGGCATACCAAATATGTGGTCAAGCCTCAAGTGGATGTTTATGAAATTGAAGGCCGAGAAATTATCATTCTTGCCGAAGGCCGTTTGGTGAATCTGGGATGCGCCATGGGTCACCCAAGTTTCGTGATGTCCAATTCATTCACCAACCAAACCTTGGCCCAAATCGAATTATGGAAGAACGAAGGTCAGTACACCAACCAGGTCTATGTACTGCCCAAACACCTCGACGAGAAAGTGGCCGCCCTGCACCTGTCCAAGGTTGGTGCGGAACTTGAGGTACTGAACCAAGAACAAGCTGACTATATTGGTGTTGGCCTCAACGGTCCTTTCAAAACAGAGATGTACCGGTATTAGGATTGAATCCCAAAGTGGATTCCAAAACAAAAAGGGCTGCCTCTGAGCAGCCCTTTTTGTTTGGTTGGCCGACTAGGTCTCGAACCTAGACTCTTCTGAACCAAAATCAGACGTGTTGCCAATTACACCATCGGCCAAA
>RFMW01000056.1 GCA_009927485.1 Sphingobacteriia bacterium | reverse complement strand
AATTACTTTGACGTTACTATACTGATCTTGATTTGGAATCTCAGCAGCATTTCGACGAGCAAAAAATCGCAGATGCGTCTTGTCCAAGATCCCATCCTCGGTGTATCCAAAATCACCCAGCCCCCATATTTTCCACATCACCGATATTTCTCGAATGTTGGGAATGGAAATCAAAAGCCTTCCTCCTGGCTTCAAATACGTTGACCATTGCCGCAGGGTGCGCCATGGATCCACCAAGTGTTCCAAAATATCCGGACAGAGCAGCATGTCGAATTGCGAACACTACAAGGCCACGGGGGCTTGATTGAGATCGGCCCAATGAAATTCGTCCAAGACGGCCTCCCTTTGGGCATTATGGGGCAAATCAAAAAGTTCCACACCGGCCACATAGGCTGCGCGGCCCACTGTTTTGGCATAGGCCAAGGTAAAACCTCCCCCCGCACCGAGCTCAAGGATGCTTTGCCCCTCGATATCACCGAGAAAGGCCAGAATATCGGTCCTCGCATGGCGGTAATAATCCTCAGGTTTGTGTTGGTAAAAGGGAGAAGGGCTTGTCATGATCATGGGTTTGTCGTCAACAGCTGACGGTAGGTACGGAGCCATAAGGCGAGGGTCAAAATACTTTGAACAAGGGTCGCTACCGCATAGACTTGGACGGCCAATTCCCATCCAAAATGCTGCGAGCCAAAGGCTACGCCTCCCATCAAAATTCCTTGTACAACCACATCCACTACGATGAGTTGCTTGGCTTGTCCTTGGGACAGAATCGCATGGCTCAAGCTCCAATTCACCGCTTTGAAAATATCGGCGATGCATTGCAAGGGCAGGAGCATGACCATGGGCCCAAAATCCGAGGAAAATAACAGCGGAATGGCTTGGAATCGGATGGCCATCAAAACCAAAGCGAAGAGCGACACCAATCCCCCGCTCACCAGGAGGGTCTGCATCGAATGTCGAAGAAATCCTTCACGATTTCGTTGTTGAGAAAGGACGGGCAAAAAATGCGAGGTCAAGAGGGTGGCAATAACCGGAATCCACAGGTTTCCAAGGCGTTGAAGTCCTTCCCAGTATCCGACTTCGTTCATGTCGTATTGCTTCATCATGATGCTGCGAATCACCACCAAAGTGATTTGGCTTGCGGCTACCGAATACAAGGACAAGGCCACCATAGGCCAGGGTGACTTCAACGATTGACCATCGGGATAAGGCAACTTGCGGAAGAGCGAAGTAAAGTTCCAAACCTCCTTGGCGCGAAGGCGGAATTTGGTATGCCGTTTCATCCCCCAAATACTGTAGAATGCAAGCGGGATTTGGGCCAGCGCCAAACCGGTGCATGCTCCGACGATCCCCCATTGTTTTCCACCCACGATGAAGAGGATGGTGTTCCAAAAGGTTTGATGAATGTTATGAATAGCTAAGGATCGGTAGTTCTTGGTGGCGGATAAATAGGCATTGGCCCAGAAAAAAAACGTGGACAGCAAACAACTCAAAGGCAGGAGGAAATATAACCATCCCGGAAATTCCGATGGGAAAATCAAAGCGTCAAGCCAGGGATATCCAAGAATCCACAGCAGGGCAAGGATCATCGTGATCCAAAAACTAATCTTGAACGAAACGGTGAGAACACCTCGCCGGGATTCGGCCGACAAGCCGTCTTGATTCAAGGCCTGGATGCTGCTGTTTTGGGTAGCAGACCCGCCCATGGTTTGGAGCAGGTACAGGAGGTTTTGAAATTGTCCAGCCAAGGCCAATCCCGCGGGGCCAAACCAGAGCGCAATGACTTTGACAAGGCTGAACTGGCCCAGGACTTTAGCGCAGGCTTGAATGCCCGACCACCACAGGGCTCGTGTTAAGGGATGCTTGCTCACCGGTACAGCCATTATCCAGGGTAAATCTAGGCATAAGCGTGGAAAGCATGGTGGCTGAATCCCCGATTGGCTGAATCCCCCGTTGGGTCTTAACGATTAGGTAAAGAAGAGGCAACCTCTTCTTGATATTACGGAAATCCACGGTTAACAAGGCCAATTCAATTTTGAGTGTCTAAAAATATTTTTATGAAAAAATGGATTACTTCGTTTTTGGCCATGATTTTGGTCGCCTTGAGCCTTCAACAAAGCCATGCGCAAAGCATCACCCTGGGCCAAGTAACCGGACTCGTGGGTGACACGGTTTCGGTGCCTGTGGTTTACAGCGGTGCGAATCCGCTAACCCTGTCGGCCTTGACTTTGGCGGTGAATTACGATTCAACCCGCTTGCGTTGTTTGTCCCAAATTACCGATTTGAATTCGGGAATCACGACGGCAAATTTACTCACCAACTGCGGACTCTTCGCTGGAACTGGGGCTGGGTTGAATGTCTCTGCTTCTCAATTCAGATTGACATGGTATGATTTGAATCCAGCCACGGTGACCGGGGTTTTGTTCCGGGTGCGCATGGTTATCCTGCGCTCAGGTACGGCTTCGTTGAACTGGGATCTTGCGACCCCTGCCCTTGTCGAGGTTGGTGATGCCGATGGGAATCCCATCAGCGGGTTGACCTTTACCAACGGTTCGGTGCAAGCGATTCCTTTCCTTCGGTAGGCATTGGTTCGGTGAGTGGACGCGTAGGTGATACCGTATCGGTCCCTGTTCAAATGCAAATGGATGCCGCATTCAAAGTGGGTGCCATCTCGCTGTCCATCAATTACGACAGCACACGTCTGCGTTGTGCAGGCTCACCAACCAATATTCTCCCCGCTTTGAGTGCTGCTCTGATCGGTAACTGCGGTTATTTTAGCAACTTGGGGTCAATTATACCGACAGTGGCGCCCAATTCCGTGCCGGTTGGTTTGATGCCAATGCGATCAATGTCAACGGCACCCTGTTTAACATGCCTTTTGTGATCTGCAAGCGGGACCATCGGCCCTTTCTTTTGACTTGGCGACGGCGGGTAATTGCGAATTGGCGGATAGCAACGCTGCTCCTTTGACGAATGTTACGTATACCGGCGGGGTGGTTACCGGTAATTTGGGAACCATTGCCTTTGGTTCTCGTTTCAAAACGATCGCCGAAAATGGAAGCGGTGCTTTTATTCCGGTTAACCTGACCAATGCAGCGACGGTACCGGCTACCGGATCCTTCCGCATCTCTTTGCTGACCACTTGGAGCAACGGTTCAGCTGCGGATCTGAGCGGCTGGCAGACCCAGCGTATTCAGGTGACGAACACGCCCACAGCCATCCAAATTCCTTTGACGATCAACAACGATGCCCTTGCCGAGGATGATGAATACTTGGTTTTCAAAATCGACAGCTTGGAGGGTTTGACCCTTAGCGGTGTTGACTTTTTTACTTATTACATCACCGACAACGATCGCCAAACACCGGTAACCAGCGGTGCGGTTCAGATGACTCCTATCGCCAGCTTTGATCCAACCCCCGGTCTTGCAGCAACCACCGAGGTGGTAGCCTATGACCCCATCAGCAAACGAGCATTTTTGAGTTCCGGGGTACAGCGTCGCTTTGACATGGTTTCGTTAGCCAATCCCGCAGCGCCCGTCACGGTTGGTTCGGTTAGCATGCAACCTTACGGCGGAATTACCGGCTTGGCCGTGAAACCCGGCTTGTTGGCCGTGGCCAGCCCGGATTCTATTGAGCAAAACCCAGGTCGTGTTATTTTCTTCGATACCTTGGGGAATTACAAAGGACAAGTGACCGTGGGTTCCCTGCCTGATATGATCACGTTCACCCCCGATGGAAAATATCTTTTAACGGCCAACGAAGGTCAACCAAACTTGACTTACACGGTTGATCCTGAAGGTTCGGTAAGTATTATCGATGTTCAAGACACCAATTATGTTCAATCCGATGTGACCACCTTGAATTTCGCGGGATTTAATGCCATCAGTTCCTCCTTGATGGCATCGGGGGTTCGCAAAGGTTCTCCGTTCGGAACCTTGTCACAAAATCTTGAGCCAGAATACATCACGGTTTCTTCGGACAATACCAAAGCCTGGGTAACCCTCCAGGAGAACAACGCGATTGCCCAAATCGATCTGGTCAACAAAATCGTTAACAGCATCAACCCCATGGGCATGAAGAATCATCAAACAGCTTTGAACGGCTTTGATGCTTCCGATAACAACAGTGTTGTTTTGATGACCAATTGGCCGGTTAAATCATATTACATGCCGGACGCAATTGCCAATTTCACCATTGGAACCACCCCTTATTTGATCACCGCCAACGAAGGCGATGAACGTGAATACACGGCTTTTAACGAGCGTACCACGGTGGGTGCAGTGACCTTGGATGCAACCCGTTTTCCGAACGGCGCGATGCTCAAAGAAACCCATGCCTTGGGTCGCCTTCGCATCACCAACCAAAACGGTGACCTGGATGGCGATGGTGATTACGACGAATTGCACATGGTGGGACCTCGTTCTTTTGCGATCTACAACGCCAATTCTTATGCACAGACTTACGAGTCCAAAAATTTGATTGAATCCATTGTTTTGGCCGATCCAACCTGGGGTACCTTTTTCAATGCAGACAGCGAAAGCAATACCCGCAAAAACCGCAGCCGCTCCAAAGGTCCAGAGCCCGAGGGTGTTGCCGTTGGTAAAATCGGATCTCGTACGTTCGCCTTCATTGCCTTGGAGCGTGTTGGTGGGGTGATGGCTTTTGAAGTGACCAATCCTTCCAGTCCTGTATTCAGTGGTTATCTTAACACCAGAACCACAGGCTCGGTGATTGGAGGAGATCGCGGTCCTGAAGTAATTCAATTCTTGGGACATGCACAAAGCCCCAACGGGAAGCCGATGCTTTTGGTTGCCAACGAAATTAGCGGGACCTTGGCCATCTACGAGGTGGGTATGGGCTTCAATGTACTGAACGGTCGATTGACCTATGCCAACGCCCAGGCGACGGCCTTGGTAGGGGACACCCTGCGCTTGGTGAATACCAACGGTCAGGTGGTGGCCTCCGTGAATGCGGGTGCCAACGGAGCGTTCAGTGTAGAGAACTTCGCCGCCGGTCAATACCGCATTCGCGGCAACAGCTCCAGAGCATGGACAGGGGTAAACGCTACGGATGCCTTGGAAACACGCCGTATTTACCAAGGCCTTTTGAATCCAACACCGATTGTTTCCTTGGCCGCTGATGTTAACAACACTTCGTTGGTGAACAATACCGATGCCTTGATGATCATATTGCGCTCGAACAATGCGATCAACAGCTTCCCTGCAGGGAACTGGCAATACGATGCAGGTTCGTTGAATTTCACTACAGGTCGTTTACTTAATGCAGAGGTGAAGAGCCTGGCCACCGGAGACGTGAATGCCTCGTATTTCGGTAACCCATCGGGCCGTCTATCCTTGCCCAATTTGATCACCGCAACACAGGCAATCCAGGCCAAAGCCGGTCAATCGGTTCGCCTCCCGGTATACGCTGGAAAAGACATGGAGATGGGAGCCCTAACCCTGGATATTCCATGGCCTGCCGGTTTGGATCTGCTAGCTGTCAGGGCCAGCATGGGTGAAAATGCCCTCATGCATCACCTCAGCGAGGGTCGCCTCCGCATGGGTTGGTCTGCCCCTGAAGGACTTAGTGTCCGTGCAGGTGATATGCTTTTCGAAATGGAAGTCAATGCTGATGCAGGCTTGGAGCTTGACTTTGCAGAGTTGGCTCTGGGTCAAATGAGTGAAATCACCGATCCATTCGCCCAGCCAATTGCCGGAGCCACTTTGGCCATGCCACGTTTGGTGAGTTCCAAAGTCAATGCCGACGAATTAACCGTATGGCCTAACCCCGCACGTTCCGCGTTGAATATTCAATGGCCGCTGAACAGCGATACCCGCAATTGGACCGTGGAAATGCTTGACCTCAGCGGCCGCGTTGTGCTTTCTTCCTCTTCAGCAGCGATTGCCAATATCTTGGAAGCCCGTTTGAGTTTGGAAGGCCTTGGCGCCGGATCGTACCTGGTCCGTGTTCGTTTGGAGAACCAGGCGGGTCTAACCTCAACCACGGTACGCCGAGTGCAGGTTAATCCATAATCACAGCTCCTTAGGAACGTCGAATGCCCTTTCAATGCCCGGCCTGGTGCCGGGCATTCTTTTTGGAGCCCTATTTAACCGAATCTTCTCACAAAATATTTGCTATAAATCTTGAAAAGGCCTTATTATTGCCGCATATTTTCATCAGCACAGGAATTTACAGCCTCTTTGCCTTATTTTTGAAAAACATTCCAAACCCATGAAAAAACTCGCTTTTTACACCCTTTGTTTAATGATCTTCGCCTTGGTTGGTGCCCGCATGGATGCCGTTGCCCAAGGGAAACAAGCCCAGCCCGCCACTGAAAAGGCCGGGGATACCACCGCTAAATCAGCCGATACCTCCGCAGCATCATCGACAGATACCTCCGCGGCAGCCGACGAGGCTGCGGCAGCCGTGAACGAGGGCGAAGATTCCATCCATTATGTTTTCAAGCAGAAGTTTATCGAAGGGGATGTCATTTGGATGTCTCCGGTACTTCTATGTTTGATCTTTGGATTAGGGGTTATCATAGAGCGGGTTATCTACCTCAATTTGGCCACGACCAACACTTCAAAGCTGCTCAATAAGGTGGAAGACGCCCTCAAAGGCGGAAACCTCGATGCCGCCAAGGAGGTTTGTCGCAATACCCGTGGTCCTGTTGCCAGTATTTTTTATCAAGGTTTGGAACGTTCCAACGAAGGCGTGGATATTGCCGAAAAGGCAGTTACCTCCTACGGCTCGGTTCAAATGGGTCAGTTGGAAAAAGGATTAATTTGGATTTCATTGTTCATAGCCCTTGCCCCCATGCTCGGTTTCTTGGGAACGGTTGTGGGTATGATCCAGGCCTTTGATGCGATTGAAATTGCCGGTGATATTAGCCCATCTTTGGTTGCCGGTGGTATTAAGGTGGCCCTTTTGACCACCGTTTTTGGTTTGATCGTGGCCATGATTTTGCAGGTATTCTACAACTATTTGATTTCCAAGGTTGACTCCTTGGTGAATACCATGGAGGATGCCTCCATCAGCCTCATCGATTTGTTGGTTAAATACGGCAAAAAGTAATTCGGTATGAATTCTGACCTCTTGATTGATGCCGGACTTTGGTTGTCCTACATCATGTTTTTCGTAGGCCTGCTCGCCGCATTGGGTTTTCCATTGTGGGAGATTGTGACCAACTTGGATGCAGCCAAGAAAGCGTTGGTATCCGTCGGTTCATTGGCGGTGATTTTTGGGATATCGTATGCAATTTCCGGAAATGAGGTTTTGCCATCCTATACCAAATTTGGAATAACCCCATTCTTGTCTCAACTCATCGGCGGTTCGCTGATCATGCTTTACATCACCAGTATTCTCACCTGCATCCTTTTAATTGCAGGGGAAGTGTATAATTTCTTTCGTTGAATCCTAAAGGAAATCGGAATTAGATTCCAAAGCGGCAACCATGGCAAGACCGGTACAAGAAGTGAATGCAGGATCGATGGCGGATATCGCCTTCCTGCTATTGATATTCTTTTTGGTAACCACGACGATTGACACGGACAAAGGAATCTCCATCAAGCTTCCCCCGATGCCCGAAGAAAATCAGCCCAAGAACGATATCAGGATCAAGGAACGCAACGTGCTGCAAGTCTTGGTGAATGCCAACGACATGCTCTTGGTGGACGGTCAGCCTTCTGATATCAAAGAGCTCAAGCGTTTGGCCAAGGATTTTATTGACAATCCTTCCAAGAATCCCGAATTATCGGAATCTCCACAGAAGGCGATTATTTCCCTGAAGAACGACAGGGGCACCTCGTACAACATTTATATCCAAGTGCACAACGAGCTCAAAGCGGCCTACAATGAATTGAGAGATGCCAGGGCAAGAATGCTGTACGGTCGTGGTATGGATCAGCTCCCCGAAAGTCGTCAAAACGAGATCAAAGATTATTACCGACAGGTGATTTCAGAAGCTGAACCTGAGGGTTAAGCCTTGAATTCAACCGGTCCTCACCCCTCGGAGCCAAGCCATGAAGCTTAAGAAAAAAGAAAAACCCACCCCGGCCATCAGTACGGCATCGTTGCCGGACATCGTTTTCATGTTGCTTTTCTTCTTCATGGTAACGACGGTGATGCGAGAAACCGACCTCAAGGTCAAAGTCGTAGTCCCCCAAGCCACCGAAATTCAGAAGCTGGAGAAAAAGTCTTTGGTGTCCTACATCCACATCGGGGTTCCCACCGAGTCCTTTCGCGCTCAGTTTGGAACCGCACCGCGCATTCAGTTGAACGACGCCTTTGCAACCCCATCCATGATTGCAGAGTTTATTGACAAAGAAAGAGCGGCAAGGTCAGAGCAGGAAGTGCCTTTGTTAACGACCTCCATCAAAGCAGACCGTGAAGTCAAGATGGGAATTGTGACCGATGTAAAGCAAGAGCTACGCAAAGCGAACGCACTCAAGCTCAATTACTCTTCCAGTTTACGGACCGAGGTCTATTAGGCGGGTGGCAGATTCCGCTTTAGATCGGATCAAGGCCCCGGTAGCCCTCGAATTGGCCGGATTTGAATCGGCTTTCAGAGACCTTATGCGCAGCAAGGTGCCCTTGCTGGATTGGATTACGCGTTATATCGTACGACGCAAGGGCAAACAAATACGGCCTATGCTGGTTTATTTGGCCGCGCGGTGTTATGGCGTATGCGGGGAACGAACACGCAGGGCTGCTGCTTTGGTGGAGTTGTTGCATACGGCAACCTTGGTTCATGACGATGTCGTGGATGGAGCGCCTATGCGCAGAGCGTTTTGGAGCGTAAACGCTTTATGGAAAAACAAAATTGCCGTATTGATTGGGGATTATTTGCTCAGCAGAGGCCTTTTGTTGGCCTTGGAGCATAAGGATTATTCGGTCTTGCATCTGACATCGGATGCCGTCCAACGAATGAGCGAAGGAGAACTCCTGCAAATCGAGAAGGCAAGGCGTTTGGACATCACCGAAGAGGTTTATTTCCGAATTATTTCGGCCAAAACCGCCTCTTTAATGGCTACGTGTTGTGCAGTGGGGGTTGCTTCGGTGCTCGAAGAAACTGCAGATTCTAGGGTAGAGCAGGCGAGGCAGTTTGGGGAAATTCTGGGGATCGTTTTTCAAATGCGGGATGACTTGCTTGATTTTGAGGGTCATCGTACAGGGAAAGCGCCATTGGCCGACATCAAAGAAAAGAAACTTACCTTGCCCTTGATTCATGCCTTGGGCAAAGCCTCCTTACTGGAGCGGCGTAAAGTCATCGGGATGATCAAAGACCGCCCGGAGCGAATCGAGAACATTAATTATATTGTTCAGTTCATTGAAAGGTCCGGAGGCATTCAATACGCGATGCAAACGATGCAAAGGAAAGTGGAGGAGGGAAAATTTGCTTTTGACATCGTTTCCGGAAGGAGAAGCAAGACAAAGCATGCAGGATTTGTTAAGCTTTGCGGCCAACAGGGATCATTAAGATCTTGTTCGGTAATGCCCTGTAGATCAGCAGTCTTAGGGATATCTCACAGGAATTCTAACACTGCATTAGCGATTTCCCGATGATTGACCAAGCGAGGCACTTTGTGTTGACCTCCTAATTTGTTGCGGCTTTGCAGCCAACGGTAGAAAGTTCCTTCCGGCAAAACGATGATTTGAGGCTCCAAGAGGGCCAAGTTTTTGTGGCGTTTGGCGTCGTAATCGGAATTGACTTTGCGCAAGGCTTCGTCGAGGATTTGGGTGAAACGGGACAGGTCATCCGGAGGCCTTTCAAACTCAATCAACCATTGATGCAATCCTGCATGGCCTGATTCCAGAAAAATGGGTGCTGCGGTATAATCCCTGACCTGGGCACCGCAACATTGTGCGGCATAACCAATGCCATATTCTGCATTTTCGGCCATGAGTTCTTCGCCAAAAGCATTGATGAAGGACTTGGTTCGTCCCAGGATACGGAATTTGTACGGGCTGGTGTTGGTGAATGTTATGGTATCGCCGATTTGATACCTCCACAGGCCGCTGTTGGTGGAAATGACCACTGCATACCCGCGGCCT
>RFMW01000219.1 GCA_009927485.1 Sphingobacteriia bacterium | reverse complement strand
CGGAGGAGGCGTGGGAATGGGTTATTCCATTCATTCCGGGATGGTTATTGTGGCCGATGGCAGCGAGGCTGCCGAGGAGCGTTTACGTCGGGTACTGCACAACGATCCGGGTATGGGGGTTATCCGTCATCTGGACGCTGGCTATACCATCGCTGCACAAACGGCCGTGGAGCACGGTTTAAGGCTCAGCGATCGTTTAATTTAACCTGCGAGAAAGGGACTTGAGGAGAATCCCAAGGGGATTCCTTAAGGGATTTCTATGGCTATCCCTGGTGGGTTATCCGGGATTTCTGGCGAAGGCCAAGAAACGTTCAAGCTCTTGGTTCAAAACCTGTTGAAGGCCATTGCTGATACCGACCAGGGGTAGGCGAACCTTGCTCTTGCAGAGGCCCAATTCTTGGAGGAGAAACTTGATGCCGGCCGGGCTGCCTTCTCGAAAAACCGCGGTCATGATCGGTAACAATTGGTGATGGATTTGGCGGGCCGCCTGAAAGTCACCCTTCAGGGCATGGCGAACCATCGTGCTGAAGGATTGAGGCAGGGCATTTCCGATGACCGAAATCACACCGTCCAAGCCCAGGGCCATCAAAGGGAGGGAAATGGCGTCATCACCGGAATACACCTTGAAGGAGGCCGGTTTGGAACGCATAATTTCCATGATTTGGCCCCAGTCTCCGGAGGCTTCTTTGGTTGCAACAATGTTGGGGAAATCCGAGGCAAGCCGTAAAGTGGTTTCTGCGGTCAAGGAACATCCGGTGCGGGCGGGGACATTGTACAGGACGATGGGTTTGTCGGTGGACAAGGCGAGTTCCCGGTAATGAGCATACAGCCCTTCTTGGGTGGGCCTGTTGTAATAGGGTGTTACCGAAAGCAAGGCATCCACCCCATTCAAGTCAAAGGCCTTCAATTGATCAAGCAATTCCCTGGTATCGTTACCGCCCATCCCGCACCACAAAGGCAATCGCCCTGCGAGCTGTTCCCGTACCAGGTCCAGCACCTGCATGCGCTCTTCTTTGGATAAGGTTGGAGTCTCACCCGTGGTGCCCAGTGCAACCACGAAATCCACGCCGCCGTTCACGAGGTGATCCACAACGGACGCGATGCCTACGGGATCAGGATTGCCTTGGATGTTAAAGGGGGTGACTACCGCAATACCGGTACCGCTTGGAAGGCTTGGGGTCATTAGGGATGGGGAGGATTAGGGTTGATGGGTGCGGATTAAGTTTGTTGTGCTTGGCCCGTAGCGTGAATGCTTTGTAGTTTCTCGCGATTAATTTGATGCAAACCCAAATGCTCCAAATGCTGAAGCAGGGATCGAAGGCTTGGTTTGGCGCCTGCGAGTTTAAGCCCCAGTTCTAAATTATAGGGTGGGGAGGGTTGGTTGCGGTTGACGCCAATTTTGATTTGGGCATTGGTGACCATAACCAAGTACTCCAAAGGAGGATTCTCCACGGGGCACAAATTGACGCATAAATCAAAGGGTCTGGATTTCGCCAACGAGACAATGCGATCCGGCGGCAAAAGGGTGTTGGTGAGTTCTTGGTTGTGGAAACTGTTCAAATCGGCTTGAGCATGACGCACCAAGCCCAAGGTTTGGCAAAAGAAATCCGGACGACGGTATTGGGCAACCAGTTTGGCAAGATCCATCTGCCAGGCATCGTTCCCGTCGTACAAGACTAACCAGCCTCCCCGGTTTAGTTGATTTTTTCCATGGACTGTTGCAGGCGTCACCGCCGAAAATTCCGTGGACAAGTTCTTGATTAGGCGCTCAAACATCCATTTCCGAAGGAACATGGGGGGTTTGAAAGGGAGTTTATCAAAATCAGATGCCATGATACCCTGCAAGATACGAAGGGCATTCAACCTGCTAAGGCTCTCTTGTGCTGTTCCCCTGCAGGATTTTTAAAATTTCTTCTTCGCTGAGGAGGCGGATGCCCAATTCCTCTGCTTTGCGAAGCTTGGAGGGTCCAGCCTCTGCCCCTGCAACCAGGAAGTCCAATTTGCTGCTGATCGAACTGAGGTTCGTTCCGCCCGCATCTTCGATGCGTTGTTTCAAGGTTTCTCGATCAACATGCTCAAAGCGTCCGGTGACCAGCAGTTTCTTGTTTTCGAGGGGACGGGGTTCCATGACCGCATGGATGCCCTGCTCGAAGGCCGAGGAGGATGGGGAAGTTCTGGACCTATAGGTCATGGACAAGCCCTGGGATGCCAATCGAGCCCATAAAGATTGATTCAGAGGGTCCGCAAACCAAGCAAGAATTTGGTCAGCGGATTTCTCGCCAATTTCATGGATCCTCATCAATTCCTCACGAGTAGCTGTCGAAAGATTGGCCATGTTTTGAAATTTCCTGGCCAGGGTCAGCGACGCGACTTCGCCAATTCCACGTAGGCCCAAAGCAAAGAGCACCTTTTCGAAAGGGGTTTTTTTGGAATCCTCAATAGATTGCAGCAAACGAGTTCGGTTACGTTCTCCCATACGTTCCATGGGGGATAATTGCTCCTGGGTCAGGGCATACAAATCCGCCGCGTCATGTATGATATGCTGTTGTAACAAAGCACTTAAGGTTTCCGGGCCAAGATGTTCAATATTCATGGCCTTGCGTGATACAAAATGCTCCAGCCTGCCCAAAATTTGCGGCGGACAATCCCGATGATTCTCACAATAATGCAGGGCGTCATGTCCGACCAAGGTTGTCCCGCATTCGGGGCAGGTGTCCGGAAATCCTACCCGTACAGCCCCTGCAGGCCTTAATTCCTTAACCACATCGGTTATTTTGGGAATGATGTCTCCTCCTTTCTCCAGGTGAACGGTGTCACCGATATGCAGGTCAAGTCGACGTATCTCGGCATCGTTGTAGAGCGAAGCCCTTTGCACCGTGGTTCCTGCTACCTCAACGGGCTGAAGGTGGGCGACCGGGGTAATGACACCGGTTCTCCCGACCTGAAATTGAACGTGGTGGAGGATGGTTTGAACCGATTGTGCAGGGTACTTGTAGGCGATGGCCCAGCGTGGTGATTTGGCCGTGTAGCCTAATTCTTCGCGTTGACCGAAATCGTCCACCTTGACCACCACCCCGTCGATATCAAAAGGCAATTCAGCTCGGCCGTTATGCCAACAATGTATGAAATCCAGAACCTCCTCAAACGAAGAGGGCCCTATGCGATGGTCGGAAACCGGAAAGCCCCATGCGGCCAGCAAGTCCATCCTAAGGTGATGACGAGCCTTGCCTTGCAAAAACTCAAAGTCCCCATCCAATTGATAACATAAGGCGGATAATTTTCGGCGCCGCACTTGTTTGCTGTCAAGGAGTTTAAGGGTTCCGGATGCGAAATTGCGGGGATTGGCATAGGTCTCTTCGCCTAATTCGCGTTTGTTGCGATTGATTTGCTCGAAGGCCGAACGGTCCATGTAGATTTCACCCCGGATTTCCATAGCCTCTGCAGGAGCTGTTGGACTAAGAAGAAGAGGTATGGATTCGATGGTCCGGACATTGGTCGTCACATCATCGCCTCGAAGTCCATCCCCTCGGGTGACGGCGTATTCGAGCTTACGGTTTAGGTAATGCAAGGAAATGGCAACTCCATCAATCTTTAATTCTGCGCAATATTGCGGATTGAAGCCCAAGGACTTGCAGCAGCGATCATGAAAGCTCTGCAAGTCTTCTTCGCTGTAGGTATTGCCCAAGGATAACATGGGTCGAAGGTGTTCTCGTGTTTCAAATCCGGCCATGACACCGCCGCCTACACGTTGGGTCGGGGAGTCGTCCTCTACCCACTGGGGGTATTTGTTCTCCAGCTGCTCCAGTTCTTGGAGCAAACGATCAAAGTCTTGATCCGAAATCAACGACAGGTCCTGGAGGTAATAGGCGTGGTTGTATTGGCGCAAAAGGGCAGCCAATTCCCGCATTCTTAGCCAATCCGGATTCTTCTCAGGATCCATGCCTACTCGCTTGCGGTACCGTAGACGCCCATGTTGCTGAAACGCTCCACACGGGCCGCTATTCGGGTTTGGCTGTCCATGGTTTGCAGTTCCTTGAGGTTTTTGAGCAGGTATTTCTTCAGGGTTGCAGCCATTCCTTCCCGGTCCCTGTGGGCACCACCCAAAGGTTCGGGGACAATTTCGTCCACCAAGCCGTTGGCAAGCATGGCCTCGGCGGTTAGTTTCAAGGCTTCAGCTGCTTTTTCTTTGTGGTCCCAGCTTCGCCACAGAATGCTGCTGCAGGATTCAGGGGAAATTACGGAGTACCATGTGTTCTCCAGCATCAACACCCGGTCCCCAACGCCGATTCCAATCGCGCCTCCTGAGGCTCCTTCGCCCACAATGACGACGATGACAGGGACTTTGAGCTTGAACATCTCCCGAATATTGCGGGCGATTGCCTCAGCCTGACCCCGCTCCTCTGCTTCAATGCCGGGGAATGCCCCGGGAGTGTCGATCAAGGTAACAATAGGCTTGTTAAATTTCTCCGCCATCTTCATGAGGCGTAATGCTTTACGGTATCCTTCAGGATTGGCCATCCCGAAATTTCGGTATTGACGCATCTTGGTGTTGATGCCTTTTTGGTGACCGATGAACATAATGGTCTCTCCATCCATTTTGGCAAAGCCGCCTACAATGGCTTTGTCATCCCCGTAGGCACGGTCTCCGTGGAGTTCCACGAAATCAGTACACATATGCTCTACATAGAAAAGGGTGTAGGGTCGATCCAGGTGCCTTGACATTTGCACCTTTTGCCAACCGGTCATATTGCTGTACAATTGACGTTTGGCCTTGATGATTTGGGTTTCCAAGGCTCTAATCGGCCCACTGACATCGCTCTTGCCTTTGTCTTGGATTTGCTTGAGCTTCAGGAGCTCTTCTTCAAGGTCCTGTATAGGTTTTTCGAAGTCAAGCCAAGCAGGGGCTGGTTTGGATTGGGGTGTAGGATTGGACATGGTTTCATCAATCATTAACAAGAAAGCGAATTCTATTTCGGCCACGTGCGCTACGGTATTCCAGGAGGTACAATCCGGGCTCGAGCAGTCCGCGCAGGTTTAGTTCTTCCCTGCCCAGGTTGGCGTTTTCGATGAGGCCCTGATGCATAATTTGTCCGTTCGTATGAAGGATTCTGTAGGATGCAGAAGATTCATCGGAGGGGAATTCCAACGTAAAGTTTCCTTGGCTCGGATTGGGATACAAACGCAAGGCGGATCGGGCGTTCAAATCATTGAGGGAGCTTCGGTCAAGACTCACCCTCCAACGGGTGGAATCCGTTTGCGTGATGAGATTCTCAAAGTATTCGTTGACTGCGGCATGGGTTGCCTGCAAGTAAACGACCGTATCGCTGGTTCTGCTATAGAAGATGCGCATCAGGGGTTGGTAGGAGGAATCCCTGGCGATGCTTAGGGCCAGATTCTGGGAAATTCCAAGGATGCGTGGCTGTTGATTGGCCAAGGTGTACTGCCAAACCGGTGAACCCGGTGCCGCGAGGGACAGGATTTGCAGGGGGCGAATGCCGTGAATGGAGAAGTCAAGAGCCGTTAAGCGATGTTGTGGATTACGAATTCCGATATCAACAAAGCGTTGAACGGTGTCAATGGCCAGAATTTTGGTGGAATGCGTCTGGGCAGATTGGATACCTCGTGGGAACTGGCAATTCTGTCCGGTGTTATTGTTCATTAAGCAATTTCCAAGCAAGGCAGCATCCCAAACATTCAAAACCGAATCCCCGCTCAAATCCGCACAGTTGGAGAAGGGTAATTGTTGCTGTACCAAACCCGTCAGGTAATAGGCCATATCGGTGCTGGATCGGATGCTGTCTTGGTTGATATCCCCTGCGATGGCAGTCCCTGAACATATTCCTCTGCAATCCCGAACGGCATTCCCATAAGCCACCCCTTGGCAATCGGTATAGGGTGCACAGTTGGGATACTTGCTGTATTGTTTGAGGCCGTTGCTATCCGTATAGATCCGGACACAAACTTGGGCCCAATTGTTCAGATAATTCATTTCGATGCGACCCAAGGCGTCTGGAGATTGATCCCAATTCACTTTGGCAGCCAGGATATAATCTCCGGTGGGCACATCGGTGATGTCAATCCACTGACAATCTAAGCTGCGGGAATAAATATCTCCGCATCCTGCGGTTATCCCCATGTTGCTGCATCCGTATTTGGCAGGGATACCCGATGGACAAGATAGGTCCATTACGCAGAATCCGTTTTTGAAACCTACGGGAATACGGTTGCCCACGGTGGGATATAACACATATTCGGCATAGCCTTCGTAGTGGGCATGGCCATGGCAGTTGACGGTATTGAATTGCCCGGGATGCGTAGAAGGACTGCCAATGAAGTAGTCCGTAATGCCTACATTGCGGATATCCGTGGTAAACCTGATCAGGGTTCTGGTCCCGTACCCGGTCAGGCAGTTTTCGGCCACCCAGCAATTACCAACATTGGCGTTGATGGTCGAGCGTTGCAAAGAATTCTCGAAGGCTGACTGCACAAATTCCAAATCAGGACCGGGTGGACAAAGTGGATTGGGGTAATAGTAGCAGATCGTGGACACGGTGGCCATGGGGTCGTAATTGCAGGCCAGCGGATCCATGCATCCCGGTGTGGGGCCGTCGTATTGCAAGCGAAATGCGATTGGGCCCGTACAAGAACTATCCCCTCCGATGCGCATATAATAAATTCTACCGGTATCCAGGAATGCTGTTACCTCTGCGCGGATACCGCAGGCTGTCGATGAGTCGTTGAAGAAAACGGTTCCCATGTTGTCGTTGGCCAATACCGGAACATTGCAGTTGTTATACACCCAAATGCGGGTATTGAAACTTGGATTGGCCGGACATGTACTGATTCGATAGCGACCACGGGCAGGTGGCGAATAGGCATACCAGGAATTCCGAACAGGTGCACTGTGATTCCCGGTATCAATGGCGAGGGCCGTCTGGCAACTCTGTGTCGGAGCGCAATTCAAGGAACGGACATCGCTGTGGGTGAATTGTCCCCCGCTCGCCAGGAGATTGCCGTTCCACCACAACTGAAATAAACCATTTCCGTGCCCGCAGCATAATCCATCACCGTACGAATCCATCATGGTAAACGTTAAGCATGATGTGTTAGGAATGCATAGGGTATCCCGGTAATAGGTTGCAGTCTGGGTGAAATATCCGGTATCCCGAAAGGCAAGCACCGCCCCGCTTTGATTCTGCAGGCGGTAGGAGGACTCTCGAGGGTAATTATCGGTTCGAATCACCACGATAAGTTGCGAGGTTCCGGTAGGGCAGGCCTGGGCCGCTACCTTCTGGACTCCATGAAGGCCAAACAGCCCTAATGGTAACAGAGCGGTGAGGGCAAGCCGAAGCAGAAAGATTGGGGGTGTTTTCATAGAAGGAATTTGAAAAACTTGACCTACTTTTTTGGGTAATTCAAGGTTAGAAAGTTCTGGACGCATTGACATCGCCAGCACAGAGGGTCTGTATATGGAGGGTCTGGCTTGAGCCGGCTTGTATGGAGACTGATGAATGACTGTAGATCCAATCTCCGGTAGGAAAGGAGGTGATGACCGAGGCAAATCGCCTGGAAATCTGAAGGGCATCGGTGGCGTTAATGGCTTGGGAATTGTTGACATCGGCCGCCAAGGCGCGCAGTCCGGTCAGCGGTTGAACCTGCGCAAAATGCCTTGACACCAGAAGGGCATCGGTGCCGTTGACGCCGGACCACGCCATGGTATTCACGATTTGCAGGGTATAGTTCCCGGCAGGCAGGTTCGTCACCGCAAATTGTCCTTGGGCATCCGCGCTCGATACAGCGACTTGCTGCCCCAAGTTGTTGAGAACCCGAACGCTTAATCCACCCATTGGGGTCATGGTGGTATTGTTGTAGGTCAGGGTACCTTGTATTTGCCCGGTCAGTGGCACCCCGGAGGCAGGTCGAACCCGCCAACGTGTGGTATCCGTGTAGGTTTGCAAACTTTCGAAAAACTCATTGACCGCCGCATTCGTTTTGAATATATAAATCAAGGAATCCGTCGTGGCGGAATAGGTGATACGAAGGATGGGTTGATATATAGAGTCTCGTACAAGGCTGTTCGACAAGTTTTGGGCCATGACGATAATCCGGTTCTGGTTGGGGGCAAAGCTGTACATCCAGGCCGGAGATCCTGCACGGCTGATGGAACTGATTTGAGAAGCTTGAATACCCCGAATTTCAAAATCGAGAGCAGTTAGTCGGTGTTGAGGATTGCGAATTCCAATATCAATGGTCTTCTGCACGGTATCGATGGCGAGGATTTTGGTGGAATGGGTTTGATTCGAACGCATTCCTCGGGGAAAAAGGCAATTTTGTCCAGTATTGTTATTGAGCAAGCAATTGCCCAAGAGGGCAACATCCCATGCATTCAGCGCGGTATCACCGCTGAGGTCCAAGCATCCGCTGTAGGTCAATTGTTGGTTGACCAAACCGTTCATAAAGAAGGGAATGTCACCGCTGTTTCTTACGGAGTCCTGGTTGATGTCACCGCTCAGGGCAGTACCACCGCATAACCCTCGACAATCCCTTTGTGAATTGCCGTAAGGCACCCCGTTGCAATCTGTATAGGGCGCACAGGTCGGGTATTTGCTGTACTGCTTAAGGCCGTTGTTGTCCGTAAAGATCCTGATGCAGACCTGAGCCCAATTGTTGAGGTAATTGGACTCCCTGCGTCCTAATGCGTCAGGAGATTGGTCCCAATTCACTTTGGCGGCCAGAATGTAGTCGCCTGTGGGAACATCGGTGATGTCTATCCACTGGCAGTCGAGGCCACTGGAATAGATATCTCCGCATCCTGCGGTAATCCCCATATTGCTGCATCCGTATTTGGCGGGTATGCCTGAAGGGCAAGAGAGGTCCATTACACAGAATCCATTCTTGAAGCCTACGGGAATGCGACCTCCATTGGAAGGATAAAGCACATATTCTGCATAGCCCTCGTAGTGAGCGTGACCGTGGCAATTCACCGTATTGAATTGGGAAGGATGAGAGCTTGGGCTACCGATGAAGTAATCGGTTTGTCCGATGTTACGAATATCGGTGGTGAAACGAATCACGGTACGCGTTCCGTATCCGGTCAAGCAATTCTCTGCGACCCAACAATTGCCCGAATTGGCAGTGACGGTGGCACGCTGCAGGGAGTTTTCGAAGACGGATTGAACCAGCGTGAGATCAGGCCCGGGCGGGCACATGGGGCTTGGATAATAATAGCAAGTACCGGTAGCCGTGGCCAAGGGGTCATAATTACAAGCATTAGGGTCCATACAACCTCCTATAGGTCCGTCGTATTGCATACGAAAAGGAATTGCACCGATGCAAGTGCTGTCGCCACCAATTCGTATGAAATAAACTCTTCCTGTATCCAGAAAAGAAACGACCTCTGCCCGAATTCCACAATTGGTACTGGAATCATTAAAGAAAATTGTACCCATATTATCGTTGGCCAAAACAGGAACATTGCAATTGTCATAGACCCAAATCCTGGTATTGAAGGAAGAAGGGGCCTGGCAGGTACTGATCCTGAACATACCGCGAACAGGAGGTCGGTACGAGTACCATGAGTTGCGGGTTTGGGCCGAATAATTTCCGGTATCGATAAGTTGTGGGCTTTGGCAAGATTGTGAAATCCCACAATTCAGGGAGCGAACATCGGTCCGGGTAAATTGGCCTCCGGATGCACTCAAGGTGCCGTTCAGCCATAATTGGAATTGGCCATTTCCATAAGCGCAACACAGGCCATCCCCGTAAGAGTCCATCATGGTAAAAATCAAACAGGTGCTGGAGGGAACGCAGAATGTATCGCGGTAGGTGGTGTTGTTGGCCGTATAATACCCTGTGTTACGAAATCCCACGGTGTTGCCGTTTTGATCCTGAAGCCTGTAGGAGGATTCCTGGGGATAATTATCGGTTCGAATAGAGACGATAATTTGATTGGTTCCGCCAGGGCAAGTCTGCGCCATGATCAAGGAAAGCCACGGACCCTGTACAGAAAAGAAGAGCACGGCCCATACCCGCAAAATCATTCTCAGGTCAGGCCCTCGCTGGCCGCGGTATTTTTGGGGCAGAAATGGAATTGTTGGCATCATCATGGAGGGATTTGGGAGCAATTCAAGGGAATTTGTTCAAATCAAGGGCAGGATAATCAAAGATAACCCCGAAAGCGCCCTCAAAGGCCGAGGTTGGCCAGGGCCCATTGCTCCACCACTGCAGGCAAATGGGTTTGCTCCAGGCCGTGGATTCGCTCCGAAAGGGCATGAACCGTATCCTCTGGGTGCACCGGACAGCGAAAAGAGGCGATTGCGGCACCTTCATCATAGGCCTCGTTCACTAGGTGAATGGTGATGCCGGATTCGCTTCGACCAGCATCCAAAACCGCTTGATGAACGCGTTCACCGTACATGCCCTTCCCACCAAAATCCGGGAGCAAGGAGGGGTGAATATTGAGGATGCGTTGGGGATAGGCTCGTAAAAGAAATTCCGGAATACGCCACAGGAATCCTGCTAGCACCATCGCGTCGATTTGGAAGGCCTTTAATTGATCCAAAAGATCTTGCTCCTGCCGCCAACTTTCCTTGCCGATCAGGATGGAGGGAACCTTGAGAGCCGATGCTTTGCCCAGGACAGGGGCATCAGCCTTGTTGCAAACCACCAAGGCCACTCGAATCCGTGGATGGGATTTGAAGAAACGGATAAGGTTCTCGGCATTGGTGCCTTGGCCACTGGCCCAAACGGCAAGCCGGATCAGGGATTCGGCCATTGCCAGACACGGGTTTTGAGAAGGCGAAGCATCTGAAGCATGGAGGAAGGCGGAAGCATTCGGTGCAATTCGATGGAGGATACGGTGTAGGAACCGCCGGTCTGGGGATTGACTTTGACCCCCATGCATACCGTGGAGCCGTTGTACAAGGGGAAGGGAGGGGCTGGGTTGTTGTCGTCTCGTAACAACAAGTTAATTTTGTACAGGGGGATGGACGAAGCACTTAGCCTGAGTGGGCGATTCCCCGAACTGAAACCTTGATGGGTCATGGTCGGCAGGGCCCAGGGTTGACCGTTCCATTGTCCTGTCAAAGGCAGCAGACTTGATGTATCGGTGACAAGGAAGCTGTAGCCCCCCGGAATTTCTTGAACCGAATCAATGGGGGATGATTCGTAAGCTGGAGTCCAAGCCGGCGTCCCTGCATCTGCTTTGGCGGCCAGGAGCACATGACCCCCTTGGGCCAAAACGTTTCCCAAGGTTCTGGAGGAGAATTGCATCGCCAAATCAAAATCCGGGGCTATCCAAAGGATTCGTCCAAAACGCCCAAAAATTCTGGCCTGTACCCGGTTATTGACAGACAACTGGGTGAAGCGGTTTCCGATTTTTTGAAAAAGCCGTAATTCTTCCACCTCCCCAAAGCCCAAACTATCCAACCAGGCTTTGTAGCGCAAGGATAGGGTATCAACATTCAATGTGGGGTTGGGATCGTTGCCGTAAGCATTCACCACCAAGAGGGAAGCCACGCAACTCTTGACCATGGTTGGACGGCTGACCACCCATGGTGAAGCAGACAAGGATTGGTCCACCGCACGGATATACAATCGGTTGGTATCGTTTTCGAGGAGTCCGCCCAGGCGTTTGGCCAAGGGCAGGTCGTTCGGGCCAACGTAAATCTGGCAGAGACCAGAATTATTGGCCCATTCCAAAATGCATTCGGTGTAAGCACTTTGGATGCGGACGGTATCGTTGCTGAGGGTATCGTTCAGGCAAATTTCGTAATACAAGATGGTGGAATCTCCATCGCTGTCCGTACCCTGCCAACGATAGCCCAAAACGGGACATGAAACCAAGGGGAATGCCCCTGCAAGCGGCGAGCCTCCGTCGGGATTGTAGTTGAAACTAACTTGGGGGGCAGTATTACGCAGAGGCAGTATAAGCCTGGCCGGTTCAGGATCTCTGGCACCTTCCAAATCCACAGCTCTAATTTGCAATTCAAAATCGGCGGTATCCGGACCTGCCGGGAGGTTCAAACGGACCAAGGTATCGTTCGCCCTGGTCCAAGCCCAAGGCTGGTTGACCAATGGGCGTAATCCCACCCTAAAATCGTAATGATCCACCACACCGTCCGGATCCAGCCCCCACCAATGCAGTTGCACCGAGGTGGGCAGGCGGTTCGGCCCGCTGCGTTGAATGCTGTCCACCACCGCGTAGGTTTCGGGAGCTTGGTTGGGCAATAAATCACCCATCCATTCCGATCGGCAGGATGCCAAAATTTGCAAGAGGCATCCAAGGCCGATCAGGGTCAGGTTACGTTTCCACATAGACCCGACAAAGGTAAGGCAAAGCCCTACTTGACTTCCTCGTAATCCACGTCGGTGACATCCTCCGTAGCGCCTTGGCCGGAAGCTGTTGCACCAGGTCCTTGGGCAGACCCGTTAGGATCGCCTTGAGCACCCTGCTGACTGGCTTGGTACATGTCCGCCGAGGCGCCTTCCCATTGCTTGTTGAGCTCGGCACTGGCCTCGGTGATGGCAGTCAAATCCTTGGAGGCGTGGGCTTTCTTGAGGTTTTCGAGGGCTGTTTCGATGCCGCTACGCTTTTCGGCGGGGATCTTCTCTCCGTACTCTTTGAGTTGTTTCTCGGTGGAGAAAATCAAGGAGTCGGCAGCATTCATGGTATCCGCTTCTTGACGGCGCTGTTCGTCAGTGGAGGCATTCGCCGTAGCTTCCTGCTTCATGCGCTCGATTTCTTCCTTGCTAAGCCCAGAGGACGCTTCGATACGAATTTTTTGTTCTTTGCCTGTGGCTTTGTCTTTGGCGGAGACATTGAGGATTCCGTTGGCATCGATATCGAAGGTGACTTCAATTTGGGGAACACCACGGGGCGCTGGGGGAATACCGTCCAAATGGAATCGTCCAATGGTTTTGTTATCAGGGGCCATAGGGCGTTCGCCTTGCAACACGTGGATTTCAACCGAAGGTTGGGAATCTGCAGCCGTGGAGAATACCTGGCTTTTCTTGGTCGGGATGGTGGTGTTGGATTCAATCAGGCGGGTCATGACGTTGCCCATGGTTTCGATACCCAGGGAGAGCGGTGTAACATCCAACAAGAGAACCCCTTCGACATCACCGGTGAGGACTCCGCCCTGAATGGCAGCTCCTACGGCGACAACCTCATCGGGATTGACCCCTTTGGAAGGTTTCTTGCCGAAGAAGGATTCCACAACTTCTTGGATTTTGGGGATACGGGTAGATCCGCCAACGAGGATGACTTCGTCGATATCCGAGGTGGAGTAGCCCGAATCTTTGAGGGCCCTCTTGCAGGGTTCCAAGGTTCTTTGTACCAAAGTATCCGCCAGTTGTTCGAACTTGGCTCGGCTTAATTTGCGGACCAGGTGCTTGGGTACGCCGTCAACCACGGTGATATAGGGGAGGTTGATTTCGGTATCGCTCGACGACGATAATTCAATCTTGGCTTTCTCTGCGGCTTCTTTGAGCCTTTGCAAGGCCATGGGGTCTTTAGTGAGGTCAACGCCTTCATCGGATTTAAATTCAGCAGCCAACCACTGGATGATGACTTGGTCAAAATCATCGCCACCAAGGTGGGTATCCCCGTTGGTGGATTTGACTTCAAAAACGCCGTCCCCTAATTCGAGGATCGAGACGTCGAAGGTTCCTCCTCCAAGGTCAAAAACCGCAACTTTGAGATCGGAGGTTTTCTTGTCCAAACCGTAGGCCAGTGCAGCCGCAGTGGGCTCGTTGACAATCCTTGCAACTTTGAGGCCGGCAATTTCTCCTGCTTCTTTGGTGGCTTGCCGTTGAGCATCGTTGAAATAAGCCGGCACGGTGATGACCGCTTCGTTCACTTCGTAGCCAAGATAATCCTCGGCGGTCTTCTTCATTTTCTGAAGGGTGATGGCCGAAATTTCTTGGGGAGTATAGAGTTTGTCGTCGATTTGTACCCTGGGGGTATCGTTATCTCCTTTGGCTACTTGGTAGGCTACATATTTGAGTTCCTCGGAAATTTCAGAGAATTTGCGGCCCATGAATCGCTTGATGGAGGCGATGGTTTTCTCGGGATTGGTGATGGCCTGGCGCTTGGCGGGATCCCCGGATTTGATTTCACCGTTGGCCAGAAATGCCACGATGGAGGGGGTGGTTCTGCGACCTTCGCTGTTGGGAATGACAACATATTCGTTTCCTTCCATGACAGAAACGCAGGAGTTGGTGGTTCCAAGGTCAATGCCGATAATTTTTTTCATTTTTGATTGGTTTTTGGCAAAAAGGAATCAAGAACCTTGCCAAAGCGGGAACAGGACATCCCATTTACCTCAAAATGACAAGTTGTCAGTTTGGTTCGGTAATCTCTGCCGCCTTTGGCGCAACAGAGCCAAGTTGACGCGTTTTAAGGCTGGAAATTAAGGTCCGGATATTTAAGCCGCAGGCTATCGGTGCCTGTACCCCCCAGGGCCTGCCTCCAAAAGGGACTCCCGAAGGGGTAGGGGCTTGCGGTATCGGTGGAGGGGTTGGGCAGTTGCCTGCGCGATGCAAACAGGCCGTAACCGTTCACGATGTTGGTGAAGGTTGGTTTCACATCGGACATGGAAGGACTTGAATTGGTCACCTGCAGATAAGTTCCAAAGGGTTCGTCCAACCAATAAAAGTGGAACAGGGTGCCACGAAGGCGACGATGCGTTCGGGGTTCTTTGGCAAGGGTCGCATTCATCAACGAAAAAAGATTCCGACCGTAGATCCGGGTCACAAAAGCGGTCCCGGGGTTGATGCCGTTGTTGGTGATTGGCCACTCAAGGTACTTGAGCTTCAAACCCGGGGTATCGGGATGGGGCGGAGGCCCTGGCGGGACGGAGTCCACGCACCATTCATCGTAATAGGCCCGAACGGAGGCGTTGTATCGTGCAGTGTTGGCAGGGACTCGAATATTCAGGGCATGCCCTCCGTTGGAGCTCCAATTCAATCCGCTGAAATTGGGTGGAGGCACGGTCCATCCCCCCGGTGGTAATCCGATGGGAAGGGAATTGTTGGAACCGATGGGGAACATGGACGCGCTCACCATCTGCCCTGTGGGGGTTAGGATTTGAAGGCGATGTTCCGCGCTGCTGTCCAACAAAGGCTTGCCGTTCACCAACGGGGAGTAGAAACGGTACAAGCGAACCGTATCGGGGAAGATGCCACCGCCACCCTGGATCAGCGTATCGAAGGGAGTGCATGGCAAAGAATCTCGGCGAAAGCCGTTTTTCCATACCTCAACCCAAACGGAGGTCCTTGCGATGTCATGATACAGGGAGTCACGAATTTGGGCGACGACCAAAGCATTGCGGTTGGGGTCCAAGAAGGCTTTGTGAATGCGCAAATAATGCACCGCATCGTTGGGGTCAATCAAAGCCTGTAACAATGGTCTCTTCCTTCCAAGGTGCATTGACATCGATAACGGTGGAACATGCCCCCAAAGCCAACCAGGAGAGAAACAGGAGAACCCGGGGTAGGCGAGGCGCAAGAGGACGGTTTGGCGAAAAGGTTGACCAGAACATGGGCATCAGTGGTGCGAATAACGGCATTAAAGGCTAAATTTCCACTGCAAATTGCGATTCCATCCCTGATTTGGCCGTTAAGCCGTTCCTTTGAGCTTCATTTTAATCCTGCATTCATGTCTATTCATCGCGATGTCAAACGGGTAACCACGCATACCCTGGCTGAAATGAAAGAGGCCGGCGAGAAAATTTCCATGCTCACGGCGTATGATTACACCATGGCCAGGCTCTTGGACCGCGCCGGGGTGGATGTGCTCTTGGTGGGCGATTCGGCTTCCAACGTCATGGCCGGCCACGAAACCACCCTGCCCATCACCCTGGATCAAATGATTTACCATGCATCGGCGGTGGTCAGGGCCGTGCAAAGGGCCTTGGTGGTGGTGGATTTACCCTTTGGTTCCTACCAGGGAAATTCCAAAGAAGCCCTTCAGAGCACGGTCCGTATCATGAAAGAAGCGGGGGCCCATGCGGTGAAGCTGGAAGGGGGGCGAGAGGTTGTGGAATCCATTGTCCGCATCTTGACTGCGGGTGTCCCGGTTATGGGTCACCTGGGCCTGACGCCCCAATCCATTTACAAGTTTGGCACCTATTCAGTTCGGGCCCGTGAAGAGGCCGAAGCGGAACGCTTAATGGAAGATGCCCAAGCCCTGCAAGAAGCGGGATGCTTTGCCTTGGTCCTTGAGAAAATTCCTTCGGTCTTGGCGGCCAAAGTGGCAAGCGCGGTACAAATCCCGATCATCGGAATAGGTGCGGGATCGGGGGTGGATGGTCAAGTTTTGGTGATGCACGATATGTTGGGGTTGAACTCTGATTTCTCTCCACGGTTTCTGCGGCGATACCTTCAATTGGATCAAGCCATCCTGGAGGCCGTCGCCCATTATGTGCGCGATGTGCGCAGCGGTGATTTCCCATCGGCCTCCGAACAATACTGATTATAACCCCACCAAGACGATGACGAAGGACTGGCAAATTGTGTTCGAGGATAATCACTTGATTGCGGTGTCCAAACCCTCGGGGATGTTGACCCAACCGGATCCAGGTGGGGACCCGGATCTGTTCACCCTGGTCCGGGAGGATTTGGCCATACGGCACCAAAAGCCCGGGGAAGCCTTCATGGGGGTGATTCATCGAATCGATCGTCCTGTTTCCGGTTTGGTGCTCTTTGCCAAGACCTCCAAGGCTCTGGAGCGTATGAATCGCCTGTTCAGGGATCGCCTTGTTCAGAAAAGTTATTTGGCCTTGGTCAAAGAAAAAGTGAACAAGGAAACGGGGACTCTTCGGCATTTTCTCAAGAAAAACCACGAAAAAAACCGCGTCAACGCTCACGATACCGAAGTTCGGGATTCTAAAGAGGCCTTGCTTCATTATACCCTCCTGGCTCACCTGAACGGTCAATCGTTGTTACGGGTTCGTCCGGTCACAGGCAGGCCGCATCAAATCCGGGCTCAATTGGCGGCCATGGGTCATCCCATCGTTGGTGATGTCAAATACGGATACCCTGTAGCCCTCAAGGATCATTCCATTGCTTTGCATTCCTACAGTTTGTCGTTCGGACACCCGGTGGGGGGTCAAGCCGTTCGACTAACCTGTGCCTTGCCCCGAATACCGCTGTGGAAAGAATCAGCCCAGGTGCTTGAGAGCCTCCCTTCGGGTGAGGTTGGGTAATTCCGGGTGTTGTCCAACGAATTCTTGGACGGCATGGGGGTTGGTACGGGCATATTGCCTTAGGGCCCATCCCATGGCCTTGGCCAAGAAAAATTCTTTGGTCTGGCGATGATCCAGGCACAAGGTGCGGAGCCAATCAAAGCGGGTTTGGTCTTTCCAATGCAGTTGCAAAATCAAGGCGGATCGCTTCATCCATAGGTTGTTATGCGAATGAAGATGTTCTAGGATGCCCTCGAAGGCAGGACAGTTGCCCCCGCCACGATCCAGCAGGTATATCCCCAAGCCTTTGGGGGCCCACCAATCCACCGTATCCCACCAACTCTTGGTTTGAATGCGGCGGTAAACCTGCGTAGGCCAGTCCTCCGGCCATTGTTTGCGGGTTTTCCAGGCCAGTTCCATGGCGGTGTATTGGAATTCCCGGGCATCCTGATTGCATAACAAATCAATGAGTGCTTGGACTTCCACGGAGCTGTTCAGGGCAACCCCTTTGAGCTTATCCCATAACACGGATTGGTGTTCTTGCCTTGCGGCCTTGGGTAATCCCACAAAAGGGAATTGATTCCGCATATAGGCCTCCATGGGCGCAGCCCTTTCGCGTTGACCGTGGCGCTGGACTTCCTTGATCCATGCCTCGGTGATTTCGACAGCATTCATCGATGAAAGCGTTGGGAATGTATGTTTTCTTGAAGGAACAAGGAGGCGTTTCGGTCGAATCGCAGAGGATCATCGGTGGTGTAGTAGGTGCAGGTAGATCCTTGGTTCAACGAAGATTCAATATCGGGGTGCTTGACGAGATAATTTTTCAGGGCTTGGGCAACCAAGGGGCCTTGTTCGATGATCTCGATTCGGGGAGGAAGGTAACGCCGAATCACAGGGGTCAGCAAGGGGAAATGGGTGCACGCAAGGATAATGGCGTCCATGCTGGGGGCTCGTTGGCAAAGGGCTTCAACACATTCATTCACAGCCATTTCCGTCAGGGGTCCGTGGAGCCTGCCCTCTTCGATGAGGGGAACCCATAAGGGGCAGGCCTGTTGATGCAAGGTGATTTGAGGAAAAAAACGCTCGATTTCGATGCCGTACGAATTGGATTCCACCGTGCCCCGGGTCGCCAGCAATCCCAAATGCCCGCTGCGGGTAAGGTTCCCGGCGATTTCGGTGGTTGGCCTCAAGACACCAAGGACCCTGAGGGTGGGCCCCTTTGGAGCAAGTTCGGCTTGCCATTGCTGCAAATCGTTTTGTTGGATGGCTCGTAATGCTTTGGCTGATGCGGTGTTACAAGCCACGATGACCAAGGGGCAGCCCTCTGCCAGCAGGTTGTAAACACATTCCTTGGTGAATTGATACACCGCGTCAAAGGATCGATTTCCGTAGGGCACCCGGGCATTATCCCCCAAATAACAATAGGTATAAGTGGGCATGAGGGATCTCAGGGCCTGCAGGATATTCAGCCCGCCCATGCCGGAATCAAAAACACCAATTTTGCCCATGACTACATCGACCAGACTTGCTCCTCACCAAGGTCCAACCATTGCAGCGCGGAGCGGTAGAGCAAATCCAATTCATGCTCCTTGTCCAGATTCATGGAGCGGATGAGCTGCCCTGCTTTGGCCTCTCCCAGAGGGAAAGGATAATCGCTGCCCAAGGCAACACGGTTAGAACCCACGATTTCGATAAGATATCGTAACATTTGTGGATCGTGCACCAAAGAATCCACCCAGAATTTGCCCAGGTATTCGCTGGGATGCACCGGATTGTCCACGGCAACCAGATCGGGCCTGGCTTCGTAACCCCGAACGATGCGCCCCAAGCCTCCCGGAAAGGAGCCACCACCGTGGGCAAAGGCCACCCGCAACCCGGGGAACTTCTCAAAGATTCCCCCAAAAATCATGGAGCATATGGCCAAGGCCGATTCTGCGGGCATGCCCACCAACCATGGTAGCCAGTAGCGGTCCATTTTGTCTTGACCCACCATATCCCAAGGATGCACGAACAACGAAGCTCCCAACTGCTCCGCCTTCGCATAGAAACCATGCAAGGCAGGGTCGTTCAAATTCCATTGGTTAACATGGGAGCCTATTTGTATTCCTGACAAACCTAAGTCCAGCATGCAGCGTTCCATTTCGAGGCAGGCCAAATCGGGATCCTGAAGGGGGACGGTCCCCAAGCCCAGAAAATGTGTCTTGTGTTGGTGAACCGCTTCGGCCAGGTGGTCGTTGAGGAAGCGTGAGGTATCCAAGGCGTTGGAAGCGGGAGCCCAATAATGAAAAAGCACGGGCACCGTGGAAAGCACCTGCACATGATTCCCCAAATCGGCCACTTCCAAGATCCGCTGTTGCTCATCCCAGCAATTGGCTTCAATTTGCCGAAACACTTGCTTCCCTTTCATCATCACCGCACAGGCAGGACAAGACCCCTCTTGGTGGTGAAGGGAAATCCAATCGCCTGGGCCATAGCGTGTTGCCCAATCGGGAAGTTCCTTGGGCAGGATATGGGTATGAATATCGATGGACCGCAAAGCCGTGTCAGACAAAACGGGGATCGGATGCCATCACCTGACCGCAGGATCGGCAAGTGCGCTTGGACTCGTCGCTGTAAAAGGCCTTGAAGTGAGGGATAAAGTCCTTCTCGATATCGAGCAATTCGAAATGGCTTTCATGCAAGGGATGGTTGCACTGCTCGCAGAACCACAGCAATCCGTCGGTAAAGCCACGACCCGCCCGAATACGCTCGATGACCAGCCCTATGGAGCCTTCCTGACGCACCGGGGAATGAGGGGTTTTGGCGGGACAAACGAATAAGTCTCCAGGGCCCAAGGCGTATTCAACGCAACGGCCATCTTGCTGGGTTTTGACCGTGATTTGGCCCTCCAATTGGTAGAAGATTTCCTCCGTTTCGTTGTAATGGTAATCTTTGCGGGCGTTGGGTCCTGCAACCACCATCACGATATAATCATCGCTATCGGGGGTTAGGTTTTTGTTGGCCACAGGGGGCTTGAGAAGATGGCGATTCGCTTCAAGCCATGCATTCAGGTTAAAAGGAGCTAAAGGGGCCATATCAGCATTGTAAGGGATAGGAACGAAGATAAGACGCTAGCGTCTATTCGCCTAATCCTCCGCTGACCTTCGGCAAATACGATTGAAATCACAGTATTTGCATCGATCCACCTCCTCCGTTTGAAGGATGGGGAGCTGAGGATCCAAGATTTCGCGGAAGATGCCACGCAGGAGGTCTTCAAATGCTTGGACGGTGGGGAGATCGATTTCACTTTGGCCGCACACCTTCAGCAAACGGGCGCCTCTGGAGGCTTGCTGCAAAGGCACGATGCCCAGCTCCAAGGGCAGAGCAATAGTCTCATCGAGGATGGTCTTGTTACGGCGCTGGGGCTGAGGATTTGCATGGGCCAACCAAGCGTAACATAAGAGTTGAAAGGCCTTGTTGTGTTCTCCGTCCATAGCTTCCTGTAAAGATTCGAGTTCCAGTTCTTTGGAATTGCTGGTCATGTTCCCGGACTTGAAATCCACAATGCGATACCTCCCTGCATTGCTTTCCAAACGATCCAAGCGCCCCCTCCATGCGATCGAAATACCGTTCACCTCCAAGCTTGCTTGATTGAATTTGAGTTCCTGACCAAGAAGTCGAATCCGCTCATGCTGGCTGCGCCTGGTTTCGCCACGGAAATACTCCTGCAAGAATTGAAGCCCCATGCGCTTGACCAAGACATTCACCCCTTGATCAAAGGAATAGGGCTTGAAATCATCATGGCTGCAGGCCTTGTCCAAGGCCTGAGGGATTTGTTCGGAGAGTTCATTCCAATCCTCAGGAAGCAGGTCTTTGCCTTCTTTGGTTTCAAAAAGATACTCCAAGGTCAAATGAAAAAGACTGCCGATTTGACCCGCATTGAGTTGCTCATCAATTTCTTCCGTGGCCTTCAGGTCCCTAATATAAGCGAACCAAAACCGCAGGGGGCATTGGAGGTAAAGACTCAAGGAGGAGGGGCTTATGGCTTTGTTGCTTAGCTTATGACGAATCAAATCCATGACCAACTCTGTCTTGGGGATGCGAATGCTGTGGTCCGATGCAGGGGGCAGGCGAACGGGTAATGCTCGCTGAGTGCTTTGCATTTCGCCTCGGTACTCCAAATCGAGCTGCTGCAGAAAGCGGCTTTTTTCGGTGACCTTACCATCCCCTCCGCTGTGGGCATAAAGCAACAAAGCCTCTGTGCAATGTTGCAACAATCGATAAAAGGCGTAGGCTTGACGCGCCTCATCCGCCCAGGGTTCCGGCAGTCCAAAGGCTCGACGTAAATCAAAACTAAGCATACCTCGGTAACGACCTGCTCGAGGCAAAATCCCTTCGTTGAGTCCGCTGAAAACCAAATAATCAAAGTCCAGGGCCAGCGTATCCGAAAGGCTCATCACGCGGATTCCTTCCAAGGCATTTCCTTCGGGATTCAGTGCCGCGGATCCCAAATGCATGGACCACATTTTGCGCCAAACCGCCCAAGAATTATCGGAGGGCAGCAACCTGGCCGCGATTTGATGAATTAAATCAGCCATGGATCGAAGGGCATGTTGCTCCATAGGAGCCACCATGTTCTCCTGGGATTCGCTGAGGGCGAGGGCCACTTGGGCCAGATGAAGGTAGGTTCGGGTGGCTTGGTCAGGGGAAACAGGATTTGGCTCAACAGGAACCGTGAGATCCTCTCTTGATTCCACAGGCGATGGAATGAGTGGTAATCCTTGGTAAACCAAGGATCGCAGATCTTTGGCATAAAGGAAGGTAGGTGATACTGAGGGGTTTCCATGGCCTTGGGCTGCGCCTACGTTCAGCTTGGACCACAAGGGATTGTTGATCCACTCGTTCCAATCCACCGAGCTAACCTTGCCTTTGAAGTGAAGCCCTTGCAACAATTCCAGGTAGCCATGGCCCAAGAGTAGGCCGAGGTCCATCGCAAGTCCAAAGGCATGCCCAGGTGCAGACCCGTTTCGGCCAAGTCCCAATGCATCAGCAGGGGCCAAACTTGGGAGGATTCGCCCAAGACCCATCCGATTTGTCCGGGCTGTACCCCGGAGGCCAACCACTTTTGGATTTGAGCAATTCCCGCATGCATTTGTTCCATGGTTCCGGTGCAAGAACATTGATTCAATTGGGGAATTCCAGCGACAAGTCTATCGATGGCCGGCATTGCCCCCGCAAAAGGTTCGTCGTTAGGTATTTGTCTCAAACCATGCCCGGCAAGGTGCACAGGGTTGTCGAGGTAATAGCGATCAGCGTCGGTGATCCAATAGATTTTGGTGGATTGATGCAGGGTTTCGATAATCTTTTGTAACAACGGACTCACATGATCGAACCCTACCCAAACCATGGCATCCACCTGATCATTGCGTCCATTGGTTTCGCTCAGGGAATCCAATAATTTCCTTAGGGCACCGGAAGGATAGTCCACCTTTTCGGTTTCCAAAAGTCGTCGAAATTCCAGGTAAGTGGGGTAGATAAGTTGATAGAAACGCAGGTATTCCTCCTCAATCGGAGAGGCTTGATCACCCGATGGATTCCAAAGTTCAACCGCTTTTTGTTGGCTCAGGTAGCGAAAAATTTGCTCTGCGGGTACAGGGTGGGTTCCGGTCGGTAACACATACGCATCCACTTCCTCAAAATCACTTAGAAGGCCAGGGGCCCAGGCCAGGAACTGCTCCGGGGTATCGGCTGCAGAACCTTCTTGGTCAACGGCGTGGAGATAAGCTTGATGGAGCAGCGAAATCAAATGCAAGCGATTGGCTCGGCGTAGTCCGCTGCGTCTGTAGGCCCAGTCCTCGAGGGCAAAACAAGCGGGCGCCAGGGAGGGTTTCCCCAATTGCCTAGAAAGGGCCTGCAAAAAAGGTGAAACGGGCCGGACAGCAGGAAAAATCACTTCAACTCGATGCAGGGCAGGATGTTCTGCCTTGCAAAGCTGAAGGACAACCGCTTCCAGGAATTTCATGAAGGTTGCTCAAGAATGACTGGCCGCTTGAGCGCGAATAATGTTCAGAGCACCCCCCGCACGGAACCAGGCTATTTGAGCTTCGTTGTAGCTGTGGTTAAGTTGCAGTTCATGAGCCGAGCCGTCTTCATGGGTTAAGCGCATGCGCAGGGGTTGACCGGGTCGAAAATCGCTCAAGCCCAATACATCCATGCGGTCGTTTTCTTGGATCAGATCGTAGTCTGCCTTGTTCGCAAAGGTCAAGGCCAGCATGCCTTGCTTCTTGAGGTTTGTTTCGTGAATTCGGGCAAAGGACCGAACGAGAATTACACGCACACCCAAATGGCGGGGTTCCATCGCGGCATGCTCGCGCGATGATCCTTCGCCATAATTTTCGTCACCGACCACCACCGACCCAAGGCCTGCGGCTTTGTAGGCGCGTTGCACATCGGGGACGGCACCGTAGGCGCCGGTCAATTGATTGCGGACGGAATTGGTTTGCCCGGTGTAGGCATTAACCGCACCGATGAGCATGTTGTTGGAAATGTTATCCAAATGCCCGCGGTATTTGAGCCATGGTCCGGCCATGGAAATATGATCGGTGGTGCATTTGCCCTGGGCTTTGATCAGCAAGGGCATGCCGGTGAGGTCTGTTCCTTCCCATGGGGCAAAGGGATCCAACAACTGAAGGCGATCTGAATCAGGATTGACATGGACTTTGACCGAAGCCCCGTCGATGGCGGGAGCTTGGTAGCCGCTATCGGCCACTTCAAAGCCTTTGGGTGGAAAAGCCAAGCCTTGAGGCTCGTCCAAGGTCACCTCGACGCCCTCGGTGTTGACCAGGGAATCGGTCATGGGATTGAAGGTTAAATCCCCGGCGATGGCCAAGGCCGTGACAATTTCCGGTGAGGCCACAAAGGCGTGGGTGTTGGGATTACCGTCGTTGCGTTTGGCAAAGTTTCGATTAAAAGAGGTGATGATGCTGTTCTTACGTTGGGGATCATCGCTATGCCTGGCCCATTGACCAATGCAAGGACCGCAGGCGTTGGCAAGGACGACCCCGCCGATGGCATCGAAATGCTCCAGAAGTCCATCCCGTTCCACGGTATAGCGGACCATTTCGGAGCCGGGGGTGATGGTGAATTCCGATTGGGCTTTGAGCTTTTTGCTTGCCGCTTGCGCTGCAATGGAGGCCGAACGGCTGATATCCTCGTAAGAAGAATTGGTGCAAGAGCCAATGAGCCCCACATCCAATTGGGCAGGCCAACCGTGCTCTCGAACAGCCTGGGCAAATTGGCTCAACGGCCAGGCCAGATCCGGGGTGAATGGACCGTTGATATGGGGCTCCAATTCGTCAAGGTTGATTTCAATGACCTGATCAAAGTAGGCCGTAGGGTTGGCATAGACCTCCGGATCACCGGTCAGATGAGCGGCGATGGCATCGGTCATGGTAGCCACATCCTCCCGACCGGTACCCCGAAGGTATTCGGCCATGCGGTGATCGTAACCGAAGATGGAGGTCGTTGCACCAATCTCAGCACCCATATTGCAGATGGTGGATTTACCTGTGGCTGAAGGCTTTGGCCCCGTCGCCAAAGTATTCCAGGATGGCGTCGGTCCCGCCCTTTACGGTTAAGATACCGGCAACTTTGAGGATCACGTCTTTGGCAGAAGCCCACCCGCTGAGTTTACCCCGCAGATGCACCCCAATGATGCGCGGCATTTTGAGCTCCCAGGCGAGGCCTGCCATCACATCGCAGGCGTCCGCTCCGCCCACCCCGATCGCAATCATTCCCAGACCACCCGCATTGGGGGTATGCGAATCGGTCCCGATCATGAGCCCACCCGGAAAGGCATAATTTTCCAAGATCACTTGGTGGATGATCCCGGCCCCTGGTTTCCAGAAGCCAATCCCGTATTTATCGGAAACCGACGAAAGAAAATCATAAACCTCTTTGTTTTTGTCCACGGCTTCGCGAAGGTCCGTTGCGGCCCCTGCCTTGGCTTGGATCAGGTGATCGCAATGCACCGTGCTGGGCACCGCCACCGAGGGCCGCCCCGCTTGCATGAATTGCAACAAAGCCATTTGGGCGGTTGCATCCTGCATGGCCACACGATCCGGAGCGAAATCTACATAATCAACCCCCCGTCTTAATTGAGCAGGCGATGCATTGGAATCCGACCAGAGGTGAGTGAGGAGTATTTTCTCGGTGAGGGTCAAGGGGCGACTGCAGGACTGCCGAACATCATCGCAGCGCTGGGTCCATTGTGCATAATGTTGGCGGAGCATTTCCAAATCAAAGGTCATGGCGTAAGTTTAAAGTTTATGGGTTGGCGAAATTAAGGACAAAGGCCGTGCAGGACCTATATTGGGGCCATGAAACATGGTTTCGATGATCAAAACGGCCACGACCTCCCTCGGGTGGACGGATAATCTCAGAATAGCCCTGAAGGCCGTGGGGGGTAATCGCCTTCGGACCTCCCTTACCGCGGGTATTATCGGGATTGGAATCACCGCCTTGGTGGGCATTTTGACCTCCATTGACGCGTTGGAGAAATCCATCACGGATACCTTTTCCAGCATGGGTTCCAATACCTTGGTGATTCGCAACCGCCCCTCCTCCAGTGGTTTTGGAAACAGACGCCGCAGGGTCCAATACCGGCCGATTACGTTTAGGGAAGCCGAGACTTTTATGGAGCGCTTCGAATTCCCAGGCCATGGCTCGATTTCAGGCAATGTAAGTTGGACGGCCGTGATCAAAGGGAAGGGGCGCAAAACCAATCCCAACGTGACCCTGATGGGATCGGATGAACATTACCTGAAAGTGGGGGGGTATTCCTTAAGCCACGGAAGGAATTTTTCAGCCGTTGAACTCCAAAACGGTTCTGCGGTTATCATCCTCGGGTCCGAAGTTGCCCGCAAACTCTTTGGGAATGAAAGCGTCAGTGGGCAACAAGTTTCGGTAGGGAGTTCCCGATACCGGGTGATTGGGGTCATTGCCTCCAAAGGATCCGGTTTTGGAAACAACAGCGATCGGGTATGTGTCTTGCCGTTGAAGCATATTCAATCCTATTACCCGTCGGGGGATCGTTCCTATGTGATTTCGTACACCTTATCGGATCCCAATCAACTTGCTTATGCCGAGCAAGAGGCGACAGGACTCTTTCGCAACATTCGACGGATTAGCCGCCAAGACCCGGATAATTTTGCCATCACCAAATCCGATAGCTTTGCAAGGAGCTTGATTGAGAACCTGGCCTTTATTGATCTGGCAGCCAAAGCCATAGGTTTAATCACGTTGTTAGGCGCTGCCATCGGGTTGATGAACATCATGCTGGTCTCTGTGACCGAAAGGACCCGTGAAATTGGGACACGCAAGGCGCTGGGTGCTACGCAATCCGCCATTCGTCAGCAGTTCCTCTTGGAGGCTTTGGTAATTGGACAAATAGGCGGTCTCATGGGAATTGCCTTGGGCATCATCATCGGCAATTCCGTAGCCCTGATGGTGGGCGTGGGATTCATCATACCCTGGGCATGGATGGCCAGCGGTATTGTGTTATGCCTCCTGGTGGGGTTGGTGTCGGGGTATTATCCCGCGGCCAAGGCAGCGGCCCTGGACCCTATTGAAGCCCTTCGGTACGAGTAACCGAAGCCTGAAATGGAGCGAGCCTATCGCTGTTTGGAGGTCGAGAGCGGATTCGAACCGCTGTAGGAGCTTTTGCAGAGCTCTGCCTAGCCACTCGGCCACCCGACCAGGGTGAGTTTCGTTGGTATCCTCAAAGAGGATCCACCGATTGAGCAAGCGTAAAGATACCGCCAACTGCGCAATTTGGGTTGGGTCAAAGGCGTTCCAAAACCACGGCGGATGCGCCCCCACCTCCATTGCAGATGCCGGCAACCCCGATGCGTCCGTTTTCTTGGTGCAATACGCTGCACAGGGTGACCAAAATCCGGCAACCGGAGCTGCCAATAGGGTGACCAATCGAAACGCCGCCACCGTAGACATTGACTTGGGTAGGATCCAAATTCAAGAGGCGATTATTGGCCACACAAACCACCGAAAAGGCTTCGTTGATCTCGTAAAAGTCCACATCGTTGGCGGTGACGCCTGCCCGGTGCATGGCCAAGGGGATGGCTTTGGATGGGGCCGTGGTGAACCATTCCGGGGCTTGTTGAGCGTCGGCGTAGCCCAATATTCGGGCCAAGGGCTTGAGCCCTCGGGCTTGGGCTTCACCGTAGGCCATGAGGACCACCGCCGATGCCCCGTCGTTCAGGTTAGAAGCGTTGGCAGCGGTAACCGTTCCTTCTTTTTCGAAGACCGGTTTGAGACCGGGGATCTTTTCAAAATTCACTTTGGTATAGTCTTCGTCTTCGGTGACCGTTGTGGTGCTGCCTTTAGGTCCTGGGACACTCACCACCGCCAATTCGGCGGCGAATTTGCCTTGCTGCCAAGCGGTTGCCGCCCTTTGGTAGGATTCGATGGCATAGGCATCCTGGTCAGCCCTGGAAATTTGCATATCGCGTGCGCACAATTCCGCGGCGTTACCCATGTGGAATTGGTGATAAACATCCCAAAGGCCGTCCTTAAGGATGCCGTCCACCAATTGGGCATGACCGAACTTGTACCCATTGCGAGCCCGATCCAGATAATAAGGGACCTGGCTCATGCTCTCCATGCCGCCGGCAACGACTACGCGGTTCTGCCCCAATTCAATGGATTGGGCACCCAGCATGACGGCCTTCATGCCCGATGCACAGACCTTGTTGATGGTGGTGAAGGGGGTGGTTTTGGCAATGCCTGCCCCCACGGCGGCCTGGGTTGCCGGGCTTGCCCCAAGCCGGCGCTGATGACATTCCCCATGTAAACCTCGTCAATGCCCAGGATGCCCGATGTTCCGTCGTTTTGGAAACCGGCTTTTTCCAAAGCGGCTGCAATGGCGATACTGCCCAAGGAAGTGGCCGAAAGACCAGCCAAAGAACCGCCCATGCTTCCAATGGGGGTACGGGCGACGGAAACCAGGCAGGGGTCGTTGGGGGAAAGGGGGCGTGGCATGAATTTATCGTTAAATGGTGAAAGA
>RFMW01000158.1 GCA_009927485.1 Sphingobacteriia bacterium | reverse complement strand
AAATTAGTTATTGCATGGAATTCTTTATCGATACCGCCAATCTGGATCAAATCACCCAAGCACGCTCTTTAGGCATCCTGGATGGGGTCACAACCAATCCCTCGCTCATGGCCAAAGAAGGCATCAAGGGAGAGACCGCTGTGATGGAGCATTACCGCAACATTTGTCAAATCGTGGGTCAAAATGTAAGCGCGGAAGTCATTGCCACCGATTACGAGGGTATGATCAAGGAGGGTCAGGCTTTGGCCGCCTTGCACCCCGCCATTGTGGTCAAGGTTCCAATGACCCGTGACGGAGTCCGTGCATTGACCACCTTTAGCAGGGAAGGTATACGCACCAATTGCACTTTGATATTCAGTGCAGGCCAGGCCTTGCTTGCCGCCAAAGCGGGGGCAACCTACCTATCCCCTTTCATTGGACGCTTAGACGATATTAACATGGCGGGGATAGAACTCATTTCACAAATCGTTCAGATTTACCGTGTTCAAGGCTATACCACCAAAATTCTCGCCGCCTCGATTCGCAGCAGCCTCCACATTGTGCAATGTGCCGAGGCCGGCGCAGATGTCGTAACATGTCCGCTCTCAGCCATTGAAGGCCTGCTCCACCATCCCCTCACCGACAAAGGATTAGCCCAATTTCTGGCGGATCATGCCCGCAACAATGCGGCCTCCTGAGCCAGTCCAATCACCTCCCTCGCGAAGGGCTCCCATCGGTACGATTCACTCAATTTTTGCATAGCCACGCGATAAGCCTCACGGTCTGCTGAGGTACAAAATCGCTGCAGCGCCACGGCCAAAGAGACTTCGTTGGGATCGCACAATTCCCCTGCCCCTGATCCTTCCAATACTTCTGCCAAGCCTCCCACTTTGGTCACCACCAGCGGTAAGCCAAAATGCAAGGCCGCTTGGGTCACACCGCTTTGGGTGGCATGCCGATAAGGCAGGACCATCGCCTCAGCCGCCGAAAAATATGCGGCAACCTGTTCATCCGGAATAAAATGAGTCCTCAACACCACCCGATCGGCCAAACCAAGATCCTGAATGAGCTGCAGGTAAGGCTGCGGATTTTCATAAAATTCTCCTGCTACCAACAATTTCCACCCTTTGCCCTCAGAACTAGACCAAAAAGTGAAATCCGAGGAAGCCAAAGCTTGCAACAACAAATCCAAACCCTTGTAGGATCGTATAAGTCCAAAAAACAAAAGGTAACGAAAACCAGGTTCCAAGCCAATCCGGCTACAGGCTTCGGATCGTTCCAACTTGGAGCCAAAATGATCGTAAACCGGATGCTTGAGGACCTTACGAAGGCCCCGATAACCAAATGCTGCCGCCTGTCCGCCCACCGATTCCGACAAGGTTACCAGACCGTCGGTCCCTCCCAGGATCCATCGATTTAAGGGACCTGTGAATGGAAACGGTTCATGGGGCAACAAATTATCGGCCAAGAGAATTCGAGGAGCCTTGCAACCCAACCTCGGTAAAAGCCGCATCACCGAACCCAAGGAGGCGGCCAACCATGGTGTCCAGTAGCGAACCAAAATAAAATCAGGCTTCCACCCTGCAATGGTACGCGCGCTCTGCCACCAAGTCCAGGGCGCCATAGTGTTCAGGACCCTTTTGGAGAACAAACCGTGCGGTGCGGGATCCGCCGTGTATTGGCTTGTCCCAGGAAATAACCAGGATGGATATTGGAGGGTATAATTCAAAACCCTGACCTCGTGGCCCAAGTCCTGCCATTCTTTGATTAGGCGTTGGTTAAAGCTCGTCATCCCCCCGGGCCGATACGGCCAGACCGGACCGACAATTACTATGTTATGGATATGCGATGTCAATCCAAAACTTCTTTGAGCAAATAACGGTTTCGATCCTGACCGCTGCGGGAAACCAATTCCGCCAAAAAGCCGGTGCAAAACAACAAAGCCCCCAACAAAGCAAGGGTCAAGGACAAATAAAACAAAGGCTGTTCGGTCACATCCCTGTGCGGCAAACCCTTGGCAATCAGGAGCAATTTACGCCCGATCACCCAAGCGGTGGATCCGGCGCCCAAGCCAAATGCCAAAGATCCCATCGTTCCAAAAAAGTGCATGGGTCGCCGGCTAAACTTGGACATGAAATAAATTGACAAGAGATCCAAGAAACCATTCACGAAGCGATCCAAACCGAATTTGGTGTGACCGTACTTTCGAGGACGATGTTGAACAACCTGTTCTTCGATGCGGCCAAAGCCTGCCCAACGCGCAATTACCGGAATATACCGGTGCATCTCCCCATAAACTTCAATGCTCCTCACGACTTCCAATCGGTACGACTTGAGCCCGCAATTGAAATCATGCAAATTCTTCACCCCGGATATTGCACGCGTTGCGGCATTGAATAGTTTGGTGGGCAGGGTTTTGGTTAAAGGATCGTAACGCTTCTTCTTCCAACCTGAAAGCAAATCCAAATGTTCCTCCATCATACGACGGTACATACCAGGAATTTCGTCCGGAGAATCTTGCAAGTCGGCATCCATCGTGAAAACGATATCACCGATTGCACGCTCAAAACCAATTTGCAAGGCCGCCGACTTCCCGTAATTCCGTTGAAAACAAATGCCCTTGACAGTGGGATAGGTCTTCCGTAGATTCTCGATGATGGACCAACTTTCATCGGTGCTTCCGTCATCGATAAACCAAATTTCATAGGAATAGCCCTCACGGTTCATCACCGCAGCAATCCATTCGGTTAATTCGGGCAAAGACTCTGCCTCGTTGAGCAAAGGAATTACAATGGAAATATTCATGCCTCAAAGGGGTTTTCGGGTTTGCGACGCACAAAAATCCCAACTAGCAATCCAAACAATAAATTCATAAGCAAAGACAATAAGGCCGCAGTACCCAAGGCGCGAAAATCTTGTTTGAAATCTCTTTGTTCAAATGCTTCAAGGGCTTTTTCGGCAGCTGCATCGTCCATCCCAAAAGAATCCAAAGAGGACTGCATTTTGGTCATCATAATCTCCTTGACCTGTAGATGAAGATTATCTATAACATTGTATAATAAACCCGTAAAGGCAATCCCGATCAACGATCCAACCGCGCCCGTACAGGCAGCGGTGACGACTGCTCTACCGTAATCGTAAGGCCCACCCTGAATTCGCCTATCCTCCAAACAGGCCATGATCATGGCCGCAAAAACCATCACGATGGAAATCAAGGAATTCCAACCGGAGACCATCCATGTTAGATTAACCATGTAGGTCATCAACAGCGATGCAATGCTGACCAATCCCAACAAAATACCAAATTGAAAAATAACGGGCTTATTCATAAACTTTTTTAAAAGTACGGTGCTCTAGGCTTCCAGGGTTCGGGTTATTTACGAAAATAAATCCCCACCCATAATCCGGCCAAAAGATGCCAAACAAATCGAAAAAAACTGATCCTCAGCATCAAGGACCACGGGCTTTGGGCTTGAATTTCCCTGCGCAATTTCTCCAAGGTGCCTACGCTGTAATTAGTATTCAGAATTCCTGAGGCTTGTTCCAGATTCCTGACTTGATCATCAAGGTAGGAAGGCCAAAAACCGGGAACCCATGCACAAAGCAGCCATGCCACCAGGCCAAAGGAAATTGCTGAAACCAAACCAACACCAGCGCTAAACAAGAGACTGTAGGTAACCTTGAGATCACCCGCAAAAACCTCTTTGCGCAAGGCGTTCATCCCGACAATCAACCACGCCAGCGTCACCACCCCAAGCAAGAGTCGAAACTGCCCCAGGGGATGAACGGGGGTCCACCTGTAAACGATGGCGGATAGTGCGATGGCGGTAAGGGTATTCAGCAACCCAATGCGCAAAATCAACTTGTTCATGAGCAAAGGCTGGCGATGGTTAGGGAACTAGCCTTCGATGATCCCTGATCTGAGCCTTCATTACCGTAGAAATAGGCTTGGACACAGCAAAGCATTGGTAACACATCGCTTAAATCGTCCGGGAAATTCCACAGGGTTTCCAAAAACTCTTGCGCCGAGGGACCCTGGCGCAGAAAACAAAACAAGCCAGTGAAAATGGGCTCCACCGCAGACTCAACAGCGAGTAACCTGCACTCCTGTATCATTTCCTGCAACGGGGCTTCCACTAAATCCCTCGATTCGAGAACTTCTTCGTAAGCAAGCAAATTATCTTGATCTTCGAGATCAGGGCTCACCACAAATGACTCAATAAAGTCCTCCATTTCAGGCTGAACTGAATCCTCAAGGCATTCGTCCAGGTAATGCACCATTTGGAGTAAATCTGTCCCTTTGCCCATGCATGCATCTTCAAAAGCATCCCATGCCCGGTCATCCCCTACTTCTCCTGCATCCTCCGCTGAAAAGGAATGCAGGATCAACAAATCAAACAAAAAATCCATGGAACTCCCTCTTAGGAATTCCCTTTGATCAGCCATTGCCAACCATTGTTCCAATTGTCGCAGGGAGGCCATTGCGGCTTGAGGACCCGATCCTTCCCTGTCTCCAAACAAAAGAGGAATAAGTTCCGCTTGAAGGGCATGCCAAACCTGGAGGTCCACGTTCTGCGTCGCTTGATGCAAGGGTAATCCCTGGGCTTTGGCCCATGATAAGCGGTTCCCTAACATTAAACCGCCTAAGGCGTTCAACAAACGTTGGCGAGGGGAGAGTTCCAAGCTCATAGAATCAACGAAGCCCTTGTACGGATGATGAAAACCATGAACCGTCCCGGGCTGCAACGGCAAGAATCTCCGCCGCAAAGCAACGATTTCGATACGCTTGGGCGACGCCTTTGGAATGGGCAAGATTCGATATCGGAGCAACAGTGTGCGATGCGTTTCGTGTTTTGTTTCCTTTGGAAGACTCCAAGTTCAAGGTAGGGTCAAAGATGACCCATCCGTTGGCCCTGCCGTTTTGCCATTCATCCTCAACAGATTCTCGAATCCCAAGGACTTCCTCTGGACCACAGGTGAACGCTTGGACCACCCTGTTTACCCAGATGGATCTGGAACGAACTGGCAAGCCCTGACCGGCTTCCAAGGCGGCCGCAAAGGCATATTGAATACCGGCTTGCCCAAATTCGGCATGGGGAAATTCATTGTCCTTGGCTTCAAAATCCCCTGGCTGATGATCCGAACAAATATTGGTAATGGTACCGTCCATAACCCCTTGAACAAGGGCAAGGCGATCTGCTTCCGAACGCAACGGAGGGAAGACCTTGAATTCGCTACGGAATCCGGATAAATCCTCCGCTGTCGAAAGCAAATGATGAGCCGCAACACCGCAAGTCACCGAACTACCCTTGCTTTGAGCGGTTCGTATGCGATCCAGGGAACCGGCGCAAGAAATTTTGGACCAATGAAGATGTACAGGCAAACGGGCTTTCTCTTGTCCAAGGTAATCCAACAAGGCCAGATCCCGGTCCAAGCGTAAAGTTTCCGCAACCGCAGGAATACCACGCAGTCCCCATTGCAGTGAAAGGGCGGATTCGTGCATTTGGCCACCCTGGCTTATTCCCTTATCATGTGGCACACACATCAGGGGCAACCCGGTCATCGAACCGTATTGTAGAATTCGCAACATTGAATGCGCGGATTCTATAGCAGCGTTGGCATTGGAAAAGGCTGCAGCCCCGTGCACTTTGAGGTCCATCATGTCAGTGAGGTCCTGTCCGTTCAGGTCTTCGGTCAGTGCGGCGGCGATTTGAATTTCTACCGGTAAACCAGCCGAGGCGGCCCTCAAAGAAGCAATTTCACCACCGGTCTGCAAAACGGGCAAAGTATCAGGCTGTAGCAGTACTCTGGTAAAGCCACCTGCCACCGCGGCCATGGAACCCGTATGCAGGGTTTCACGGTTTTCGTAGCCCGGAGTACCGAAATGAGCGTACAAGTCCGTAAATCCTCGGGATAAATGCAAATTATTGGAGACCACTTCCACTGCTCCTCGGACCTTGAGGTCAGGCCCAGCCTTGGTCAATACCCCATCCTCGATCAAAAAATCCAACGAAGCCGAACCCGCCCCCCGGGCTTTACCCAGGCTTTTCGGCATATTGCCGTGTAGTTTGGCTTGGCGAAGGAGAATTTTCATGCTTTGCGTTGCCATAGCAACACCGCTTCCAAGCCCAAAAATACCAAGCAAGCCACCAAGAACAACCTCATCAAACCATCTCCGGCAAGGAAACCCTGTTGAAGCCCCTGTTGAGGATCTGGCCTATTGCCCAAGGAGAGTCTGAAATTTGGATCGATTGCCAGAAGTTCCTTATCGCTCATCGGTACAATATCCGACTCTTTGGGATCCAAATTGATGGCCAAAAAGGTATTCGTTGGCTCACCTGCTTGGCGAATAAGGGCATAAAACCCGGGTTGAACCTCGGTATTGTGCAAGCGTAACCATGCTCTACCGTTCACAACCCTAACCTCGGGACGGATGCTGGCCTGGGCCTCTTCATCGCTTTCCTCTAAACTTGCCGTTCCGTTGGTTTCAGCGGCCTTGCCCCGTTCATCCAAATCCTTGGCTTGCAGCATCCAATCCAAGGAACCCGCATCCGTTGCCAGCAGGGGTAAGGACCAGGAGGCCTGGCCACCCAAGGATCCGGTCAGATTTGCGGAACGAACAGAGCCTAATGCGGTTCGGTAGAAAACCGGCAAAAACAAATCATGACGAACCCATTCCGTATAACGCTGTTCTGCAGGGACCGCCATCGCATAGACCATGCCCTGCCCGAAAGCCATGCGCTTCAAAATCGCTTCACCACTTTCCAGCTTTAGCAAAACCTCATCCCCGGCTTGCACCTGCCATGGAAAATAACCTTCTACCGTTGGCATCGCTGCAGCCTCAGGTGTGCGAGCGAGAACTGTTCCCAAAAAGTCATTTCCAAGATCCACGTTGGCCATTCGAGCTTTGGCTTTTCGCCATGGAGCGGCCTTGAGGCTAGGTCCAAAAACTTGGGCCAACTTGTTTAGCGATTCTCCGGATTCTTCATCCACAGGAAGAAGGAACAAATGGCCGCCACCATCACGTACCCAATTGGCGAGGGCAGCGGCATGCCCTGCCTGCAATGGCTCCGAAATTTCCAGCAAGACCAAAGAGAAGGAGTCCAAATTGATCCTGGCCCAATCCTGATGTCTGCTATATTGGACTTCAAACAAGGTATCAGTGGCCCATACCGAACGAAGAAAAGAATTGTGCCCAGCGCCGGATCCATGCAAAACCGTAACAGTGTTTTGGACAGCATTGGAGAAAAAATATCGATTATCGTAGGCAAAATACGGGTCATTGATCAGCAGCTCCACCAAACCCATTGCATCCTTGGGAACCGTAAAATCCAGGGTGTCCAAACGCAGGGATGAGGCGGAATTCGCAGATTCCGGCCCCTGCAAGGTGGCCAACGATTTACGCTGCCCGGCCATAAGCAATTCCAGTGAAATATTCAATCCTTGCGGCCATTCCCCGTAGGTGCGGGTTCGAACCACCATGCGGTTACGGATGCCAGGCCTAAAAAAAGGTTCCATCAACCATGCCGAATCCACAGCCGCATTGAAGGCCGCCATTGGGCGGCATGGAACAAGATTCAGCGGAGTAAAGGAATTGTTATTGGCCAGCAGTTTGGAACGCGTACGCCAATAGCTACCCTCCATGGATCCTTTCTTGAAATCCGAAAAAAGCCAAAGGGAAACTTCCTTCTCGGATCCTAAACCTTCCTGCTCCAATCTTCGATCCATTTGCAAGGCCACTGACGAGAGGCTCTTGTTTTGATTGCTTACCTGAATTTGATCCAAGAGGTCCAAGGCTCTATCCTTATGAAGCCAACCCCCGTGCAACGGTCGGCTTTGGTTGGACATCAACACAAAGCGAGTATCGGCTTTGGCATTTTGAATCAAACGACGGGCCGATGATTTGGCCTGCTCGAGCAAGGGTCCTCCGCTTCCTTCCATGGCCATACCCCGGCTGTTATCCACGTAAATAATGCAACGAGATCCAGCGCCATGGAGGGAATCCGAGGACGAGGACAAGGACGTAGGCCCTGCCAAAGCCGCTACCAGCATCAAAACAGCTAAAATTCTGGTAGCCAGCAACAAATATCGAAACAAACGTTCTCGTTGTTGTACAGGTATTTGTTGTTGCAACAACCAATCTAGCCTTGTGAAATAGGCCTTGCGACGTAACCTAAATCCAAAAAAATGAATATACAAAGGCACGGCCAACAGGGCCAATCCCCACAAGGCCAAAGGATTTTGGAATCCCATGCCTATGATGGGGAGCCTTCAGAGGATATTCCAGGACTTGATCCTGCCGATTCCTTGCCTGGCAACAACCATGCATCCGACAGCACGTGCTTGCGGATATGCTTCAGAAATGGTACCGGATCAAAACCCCTGTAAGGCAAAGCCACCGCATGCAACAATCCCTTGCCCGGAATTTGCCTTTCGAAAATGACTGCTTCTTGACCCTCCTTTTGGTAAAGGTCTTGCCAATGTTTGGCGCCGTCGTTGCTGGAATATAGGCCCAAAACAACCCAGAAAAGGGGTAAGTTATTCTCTGCATTGAGGTCTTCACCCATTTCAAGGGGTGAATGGTTTCCCGTAAAACCACGACCTTTCATTGATAAGGCTGAGGGTGCATTCAGGATCTCTGGGACATAGGAAGATCGTAATTCAAACCAATCTACTACACTAGCCGTCTGGGGCCAAGCGTTCTTCGCCCAGCCGGCGGTAAAGGTGGGCTCAACCCCATCCCCCATTAAGCCAAACCGTAAGCCGACCAAAAGTCCAAGCCAAAGCCCCCCAGCGATCCAAGAAGTCATCAAAGAGAGACGCCATCGAGCAGAACGAACAAGCGCTTGGGATACAATAGCTGAAGGCCGTTGCGGAATTAAAACGGCTACCCAACCTGAATGAGGGTGATCCTCGGCCAAAGGACCCGCATCTGGAATCAACTCTATGCCTTGATGGGTGTATCGAAGCAACCCCCAACCTTCCAAATACAAGGTGCCTTTGGATGCTTCTACGGTTATTAGCGCCTGCTTAAGATCATCGGCAATGAACCACGAGGGAGCCTCCTTGGAAGGGGCATCAGCACCAGGCACGAAAACCCAACAATACTTCGGGGGGCGGATTTTGGACTCCTCAGGACGCAAAACAGCGCCGAACATTCGATATTGAATAGCCCCGTAACCTAGGAGAGAGGCCATTGAGCGTACCGCTCGAAGCCCTTTTGGGTCCAGTTCCATGAGATTACTCATGTTCAAATTTACATCAAATTTTCCATCTCCATTCCACATTGAGTAATCTGCCCCACCAAACATCTTCGGACCAAAGGAACCAAGCGGCCGCTTGCCTATGTCGGTACACAATGGCTACTGTAGAGTTCTTGGTAAGTGACCTGTTTAAACGCAAATCAAGATCTACCGGCCACTTAAGGTTGGATGAATTTTCAGATAATTTATCGAAAATCTCCCTTTGGGAATCCAAGGCGTAGGCAGTGGACTGAAAATCCAAGGCCCATACCTTGCCCCATGTACTGGTCAAATGCAGACCTCCCCAAAAGACAGGTTGCAAGCCAGGCATCCCATACCAAGTACGGTTTGAAACTATACCCTGCATTCCTGCACGGATTGAGCCATGCAACCGATTGGTTTCCTTCAAAGAAACCTTGGTTTCCCAGGACCATTGGGTTGCCCTGGGCAAGAGCACTGTAGAAACCCCCAAAACCGACAATGTATCAAGTCCGAAGAAACGTGGGTTCTTCCAAGAACCAATTCCTACCCTATGCTCCCATCGCAATCTTTCCCCAACGGAATGCTCTAAACGAACAAATCCTTCGGCCCTCTGTATGGAGGCTTGATAAACGTCGATAACAGATAAGGTTGGATAAACGGAACCCCACTGATACATGGACGGCTGTTTAATTCCCGAAAGGATACCAACCTCAATCATCCAAGGATGCCTTAGCGCTGCATTGGAGTCGATGGGTTGTTGATATTGCCAAATAAACTCCGGCAAGGTAGCCCAAAACGATTTCAACGTCGAAGAGCTATCCCCTGGTTCACGCTGGCGAATAAAATCCATAGAGGCACTTAAACGATGTGGTCCTGATAACCAAAGCCAATGGGGTTTGATCGAAAATGTGCTTCTCGTTGTGTTTTGGACCGAAGGAATACCCAATTTCAACGAAGCAGTGGACCAATATGCCTTCACACCCATATCGCGATTTTCTTCATGATATCCCACTTCGTAAGCCGTTATACCTGTCCACTCACTACCCAAATCGTGCAACCTTGTCTCAGCAAGAAAGGTGTTCCAAAGTTTAGCACCCAAACCCTCAACACGCAAATGTTGATGAAAGCCCTCAATCCGCTGACTTACCCTGTTCCAGGTTATACGTGGATTAACTCGTAAGGTATTCCATCGGACGCTTAGGGAGGTGTCTTTTGAAAGATTCGAATCGATGTTATGAAAACGAGCATCTTGATAGTTGAATCCGGTGCATCGTTGAGAGGCATTCAGGAGGAAATTCCATTCTCGATTTCTTGCTGGACGCCATTCCATCGCTAATCGAGAATTCCATATGGCCAAACTTTGAATCGAGTCTGCCCAAAGGCGATTCGGATTTCCCGATGAACCCAAACATTCCAAATGAGCAAAAATGACCTGTGAACCCATTTTGAATGGACTGCTCCATGCAATCCCCGCATTGATCTGACTTCCGGGCAAACCACCACCTGTGATGGATAGCGTTTTGGAAATACGAGGTTGCAAGGAACTTGAGGCGAGCGATGGTTCGTTATATTGAGGGATAGGCCCAAAAGATTGAATAAAGGACAAAGAATCAGGCCGATAAGACATTGGAATACGCGCTGTTGGTTCAACCAACAATATGGGATCTGATGATAATCGAAACCACTCAGGAAGGTGTGGATCGTAGGCGCGGACAATTCGAACCGTCTGCCCCAATCCTGTACTATCCTGCCCATAAGCCGAAAGCCGCACGAGGATTAAGGTGATCGCAAGTAAAGTATTCCTCATCATCCTTTACGGTTTATTGAGTTCACGTAAACGATTCTCCGCGCTACGGCTAACCTCGTCAGCATCACGACCTTCGATTAAATTTTGAAGGACAGCCACAGCTTGTTCTTTTTCATTCAATGCCAAGAGATTTTCCGCCAACAACAGCTCGCCCCTTCCATACCACTCCGTGTATTGGGGCCATCGATCGGTCAATTCGTAGATCAAATCCTGAGAATGTGTAAACTGCCTCTCCTCAAAGGCTATTTCTGCCAAATTGAACAAGGCCCTGGCTGCCCATTCCGTGGAGGTTGAATCCGAAAGGTATTTTAATTGGGATCTTGCTTGGGTAATTTTTCCTTGGTAACGCAAAGAATTCGCCAGGTACCACTTCAATTCATTCCTTGTGTTTTGACCAAGCGAAACCTGTGGCAGGTAAATGGCACCTATAGAATCAACCGTAAACCATTGCTTCAACAGGGTCGATGCGCGAATTAAACCCATTGCGGCTTCCAATCTTGACATAGGGGAAAATGTCCGCTGCAAAATCCTTTGGTAAGACGACGCAACCTGTGCCCATTGTTCTTTGCTGCTGTAAAGATCCGCAAGCATAAACATACCCCGTTCCGTAAACAAATTATCTGGCATTCCCATTAACTCCTCCAAATCTCGAATTTGCATTGGCTTATCCCCAACTTTATCAGCGGCTAAAGAACGCATATACAGGGCATTCGCCTTGAATGACCCGGATGGATATTCTGTTAGATACTGCGTCAAAGTCGCCAATGCTTCGAAGAATTTCCCGGACTCCATGCTGTATTGGGCGGTTTCAAATAGCAAGGAGTCCATGGCGTCATCTTGCAAAGCAATCAATCCATTTTTACCTGCAATATCCATATACCGCTGAGGCTGCGATGTCCTTATGCATATCTGCCTCAACTCAAACAATGCATCTCTGGATTCAGGCAAACCAGCTGCCTTCTGTACAACTTCTTCAAAAATGCCTAAAGCAAGGCTATCCTGACCCAACTCCAAATAAATCGAACCGCGAAGATTCATCGCCGCATAGGTGAGTCGATGTCGCGGAAAATCCTCTTCCATCCGTTGAATACACCACATGGCTGAATCAAAAGAAGATTCTTGAAAGCAGGTCGTTGCCAGTTCCAACAACCCATAAAGTCGATAATCTGATCGAGGATACTCCTGAATTAACGCCACCAATTGATCGCGCTTTTTGAGCATTTTTTTTTGGATTCCAAAAGCGATCGCCAATTGGTAATTGGCGTATTCAACATCAGTTTGAAGTTCGTCAATGCAGTAAGAGAATTGACGAACGGCCAATTCAATTTGACCATCCCTAAGGTAAGCATCGCCCAAGCGTAACTGTACGTCCTTAAACATCGCCATTTCAAAGTCATTAAGATTCTCCATGGACTGACCAAACCGAAGGGCTTGCAGAAGATATTTGATGGCTTGACCATGGCGCTCCAAACGAAAGGCCAAGTGACCTAGCTGATAATTGGCAGCCATGGGATGACAACCCAACGATCTTAATTCTGGACTGAAAAACCCGTAATCAAGGTAATTTTTCATCCATAACAAAGCTTGGTTGTACTCACCAACCCTATGGTAAAGCTCCGATTTCCAAAACAAAGTTGTGGCCCTAATGAAAGAATCCACGGTGTACCCTAAGGAAGAATCCAAATAAGGTAAGGCCTCGGCATACCGCTTTTGATTGTACAGGGTGATGCCTTGTTGATAATACAACTTCTGAACGATCGCTTGGACCTTGGACGATTTGTTCGAAACACCCCTGAGTATACGCAATGACTCTACATAATGATGAGCCTTCATCGCAAGGTCACTCAGGTATTCACTGATCTCCTCACGAAATTCGCTTTGAGGATATTGGAGTAAAAATGAACCCAGAACCCTGAAATTGGAGGGGGACTCACCTATCTCATAACATAGCTTAGCGTACAAATAGAAAGCACGCTCACGCATTTTACCGCTGATTTCCAATTCGGTAACGCGCTGAAATGACGTCCGAGCCCTTGCCAAATAACGATCCAGCTTTTCGTCCAATCCCCATGCCAACCAAGCATTACCTTGTTCAAAATACGACAAGGCTTTGATGGAATCAGGCCAATGATCCGTTTTCTTGAGGAGCAGCGTTACAGTATCCCAAGCCATGACCAAACCGTACATCTGGGCAAGCCTGAGTGTATCTACCGAAACACATTGATATCCAAAGCCCGATGAAGATTGGAGAAGATGGGCATAACGATAAGGCAGACCCAAACGATAACTCAACTGCATACCCAAAATCGATAAACCCAACTTGCCTTTAACATTGGGCCTGTCAATATTCGACTCAATAATGGTCAATGCCGTCATCGAATCACCATCGAGCGCAAGAGATAAGGCCTTGGGATAAATACACAAACTTTCGTATCGCTTGTCGGCTTGCAACAAATCCAACAGTTCCATGACCCCTTCAATATCTGAGCGATGGAGTTTATCCAACATCATGGAGTATCGGGCATGCACCTGAAATTCACCTTGAACACTGGCCGCTTGTTGCCAATGACCCACAGCGATTAAGGAATCGACAGGATACAACAATCTACCCTTTAGGTAGTGAAAAAGCTGAGCTTGGGGCATAGATAGCGTATACCAATTCAAAGCTTCAAGAAGGCGAAAGGTCTCGGAATTTCGGTTTTGCTGTACCAAAAAGACCAAGTAAGCCAACCGAGCCTCATCGATTTTGTGGTGTGCCGGAAAGTCCCTTACAAAAGCTTCAAAAAGGTAATCGGTAGCCTCATCACCACGATAGGCCGCCTGCATCGCCCGGTACCAAGCCAAATCACCCCCTTCAAGTCCCTGTACGGTTCCTGTCCAATCCGATTGCTGATGATCCCAAAACCTCAAGGCTAGGTCAGACAATTCGAATTCCAATTGATCCGCCCATTTTAGCCATGATTCACCATGAATCTTGGGATCTTGGAAAGGCCTAATTCCCTGGGCTGATATTCCCCCAGACCAGGCAAGGACGGACCAACATCCGAAGATGAATTTCCACCAAGACCCCGGAATGACTATCCTGTAGCGCATCAAAAGCTCAATACCAACCCTAATGCCGGCAAGATCGGCAATTGATCCACCCTGCTGTAGCGAATTCGATCAAAGTAGAAAATATTTCGACGATCGTAAGCATTCGTAAGACTGAAATTAAGATCCATGGAAAGTCGATCATTCCACTCCTTGCGGTAGCGCAATGCTAAATCCAAACGATGGTAGGTTGGCAAACGGCCTTGGTTGAATCCGGCATACAAAACGCCCAAGGCGCCTCCTTGATTGATATAATCCGTACCGGCACCTGCCCCAAAATTCAAGTCAGGATAAAATCCCTGCGTTTGCGTAAAAGGAAATCCAGACCCAAAGTTCCACCGACCTGAAACCTCCCATTCCAATTGTTTTCCAAACGTATAGGTGCTGACCACATTGATGTTATGGCGACGATCAAAAACAGGATTGTAGGTGCGTATTCCATCAAAGCGATCCACATACGTCCAGCTGTAAGTGGTCCACAGGTAAAACCTTTTGACATCGTATTTGACGCGGAAATCAAAACCGTAGGCTCTACCCCGCTCGATAATGAAGTCCTTTTTGAGGACATCCGGCTTTCCAAAATTCCCTTCTATATCGTCAAAAATCTTATCACGGTTAATGTTGGACAACTGGGTAAATTGTTTGATATATGTTTCCGCATTGATTTCCACCCTGGGACCCAGATCAATCTCTACCCCACCCACCAAATGATTGGCTTTCTGGAGTCTGGAAGTCACCGGCTCACCGTCAAAAGTTTTGGGGAGATTGTCCGGGCCAGAAAGAAAGCCAAGAAAAAGGTTCACCACATCCCTGTCGGATGTCGCGGAAATTAAATTCTGAGAATATTTGCCGCCAGCAACCTTGAATCGCAAATCAGGCCTTGCGTTGTACTTGGCACTGAATCGGGGTTCCAAGGACATCTCGGTGAGGCTGGAATAATAATGAGCCCGAAGCCCAGGTTCCACAACCCACTTATCAAACAACAAATTGTACTTGCCAAAAACCGCAAGCTCCGTGGTGCTTTCTTGCTGCCGGATGATTTGACCCGTTGAATTGGTAAAGTTAAAATCGGTATTAAGACCCACCATATCGAACCCGAAGTTGGCCTGACCGGAATTAAGGTACTGTGTTACCGAAACCGTGCCGTTGAATCCGGTGATGGCCGAGCGCCTTGGCCGTCCATCCGCTTCGCGTTGACCCGATTCAAAATTAGAATAGCCTAGATTTCCAGATATGGTATTGCCAGCTCCTTCAGGAATGAGCACAAATTGTGTGCCTGCTCCGGTCGATACCCAATCAACCTCCGCAATTCCCCTGAAATTGGCTTTGTCCGTCATGTTAAATCCAAACATGGACAACTTCGAACCGCTGTTTGCCTTGAACGTGGCTTTGCCATACACATCCAAAAAGGAAAAGGGCAAGCCCTGAGGCCCAGCATAGGCATACAGGGCTTTGGAGGTTTGATCGAGATACGATCCCTTGGCGCTGAAAATAAAAGTTGGGGCAAGCTGCTGAGGCGTCTTGGGCTTCCAAAGGGGACCTTCCAGGACCAACCTACTCAGGAAGGGGCTAACCCCCAGCTTACCGCTTAGCTGTTTTTGGTTACCATCCCGGGTGGTTACGTCCATGACTGCCGAAATGCGCCCTCCATGATTCGAATTGTACGCGCCGGTATATACCTCGGCGTTTTTGATGAGGTCCGTTTCAAAAACCGAATAAAGCCCAATCGAATGAAAAGGATTATACAACAGCATCCCATCCAGCAAAACTTTGTTCATGACGGGGGAGCCGCCCCGGATATACAATTGACCGCCTTGATCTCCTGTAAAGACCACTCCCGGAAGGACTTGCAGGTACTGTGCAATATCAGCCTCTCCGCCAACCGATACCACTTGCGTGATTTGTTTCGGCGTAACGGTCTCCACGGAAACGCGGGTGTTGGTTAACTGTTCTTGCTTGGCGCCCAAGACTTCAACTTCTTGGAGACCAATAGAGGATTTAGACAATTGCAAACGATAATTGAGCGTCGCACCGGCGGTGATTTTCATGGAGATCCGCGCTGTATCGTAACCCAAATAAGTGCTCATCAAAACATAATTTCCTGGAGGAATATTTTTGATGGTAAAAAATCCATTGACATCGGTACTGGCCCCTATGGTCGTCCCTGCAAGAAAAACATTTGTAAAAAGTATGGGCTCACCGCTGCTTTTGTCCATGACCGTCCCTCGCACGGTTCCTGAGTTTTGGGCTTGCAGGACGGAAATCCAACCAAAAAGGAGAAAAAAAATGGCCCAGAAGCCACTCGTGCACAAAACCTTGGATACATACCTCATCATGGTAAAATTAAGGCAAGATGAAGGAATTAGGGCCTGTAACGGGCCCGGTCAGGAGGCAACTTCGCTTAGGCGAGGGAATCTGAAACGGCCTTGGCCGCATCTTCGAGGGTGATGGCAGCCCGTATAGGCAATCCCGATGCTTCAAGGATAGCCTTGGCTTCGTTGGCGTTGGTTCCCTGGAGGCGAACAATCAAGGGAACGCGCAAATCGCCCAAGGTTTTGCAGGCTTCAACGATACCGTTGGCAACACGATCGCAGCGCACAATCCCTCCAAAAATGTTAACCAAGATGGCTTTGACGTTGGGATCTTCCAAAATGATATTAAAAGCTTGAGCAACCCGCTCCGCCGATGCCGTTCCTCCCACATCCAAAAAGTTCGCAGGACTACCTCCACTGAGTTGAATCATATCCATGGTCGCCATGGCCAATCCGGCGCCGTTCACCATGCAGCCAACATTACCGTCTAATTTAACATAATTTAGATTAAATGAGGCGGCCTTGAGTTCCGTAGGATCTTCTTCACGAGGATCGTGCATCGCTGCAATATCAGGAATACGCATCAAGGCATTGTCATCAATATTCACCTTGGCATCCACGGCCAGGATGCGATCATCCGATGTTTTAAGAACGGGATTGATTTCAAACAAGGAAGCCTCTACCCCTTCGAAGGCCTTGACTAAATTTTGACAAAAAGCGACCATCTGTTTGAACGCCTGCCCCTTAAGACCTAGATTCAAAGCCACACGGCGGGCTTGATAGGCTTGAAAACCAATGGTTGGATCAATCCACTCACGGTAAATTTTCTCGGGATGCTTTTCGGCTACCTCTTCGATGTCCATTCCACCTTCTGGAGAATAAACCATCACAAAACCCCCTTTGGCCCTATCCAACAAGACGGATAAGTAAAACTCCTGCGTAGGCGATGGCCCGGGCGCATAAACATCTTCCGCAATCAAAACCGAATGAACGGTCTTACCAGCGGCACCCGTTTGAGGGGTCACCAATTGCATACCCAGTATTTGTTGGCTCAAATCCCGGACTTGGTCCATGGATTTGGCCAGTTTGATTCCACCTCCTTTGCCCCGTCCCCCGGCATGAACCTGGGCCTTGACCACCCACCAACTTGTACCCGTTTGTTCCTGCATCGCGTTGGCAGCCTGAACCGCCTCATCGGGTGTGGAGGCCAAAATTCCTCGTTGAACGGTAACACCGTATTGCGACAACAAGGCTTTGCCTTGGTACTCGTGGATGTTCATGGGAGCTGGATTAAACGTTTACAAACAAGACAAAACAGGCGATTAACCCCCAAAATCATCAAAGGCCACGTGCTCCTTGGGTATACCCCAATCATCGCACATCTTCAACACGGCTGCATTCATCATGGGAGGACCGCAGAAATAAAATTCGATTTCTTCCGGTTCCTTGTGCTTGCTGAGGTAATTGTCAATGAAAGACTGGTGGACAAAGCCCAAGAAACCGTCGCCGTCCCGATCGTCCAAACCCTGGCATACCTTCCAGTTATCCTCGGGTAGAGGCTCCGATAGGACAACATGAAAACGGAAGTTGGGAAACTCTTTTTCGATGGCTCTGAACTCATCGACGTAAAAAAGCTCACGCTTGGAGCGACCCCCGTACCAATACGAAACCTTACGGCCTGTTTTGAGGGTATGAAAAAGGTGAAAAATATGGGCGCGCAACGGGGCCATACCCGCACCACCACCAACGTAGACCATTTCCTTTTGGGTATCCTTGATGAAGAATTCTCCGTACGGACCTGAAATGGTCACTTTGTCGCCTGGCTTGCAGTTGAAAACGAAGGAGGAACAGACCCCTGGATTGACCTTCATCCATGCATTGCTCGCACGATCCCAAGGAGGTGTGGCAATGCGAATGTTCAGTTTGATGATATTACCCTCCGCGGGATGGTTGGCCATGGAATAGGCACGGAATATGGGCTCCGGGTTAACCATTTTGAGATCCCATAACTTGAATTTGTCCCAATCTTCCTTGAACTTATCCGGTCCTGCAGGATCATCGGGCGATGGAGCGATATCGATGTTTTTGAAATCAACGGTACAAGCAGGTACATCGACCTGGATATAACCCCCGGCTTCAAAATGTAAATTCTCTCCCTCGGGCAGTTTAACAGTGAATTCTTTGATGAAGGTGGCTACATTATAATTGGAGACTACTTCGCACTCCCATTTTTTGATTCCAAAAATTTCTTCGGGAATCTGAATCTTCATGTCATTCTTGACCTTGACCTGGCAGGCCAAACGCCAATGCTCGGCTTGTTCCCGACGATTCAAATGTCCCTTTTCGGTGGGCAGAACATCTCCCCCACCTTCCAGAATTTGGCATTTGCACATGGCGCAGGTTCCACCACCCCCGCAAGCGGATGGCAAAAACAATTTACGCTCCGACAAGGTACTTAGGAGGGTGGATCCCGCCGCCACCTTCATGGGATTCGCCGTATCCCCGTTGACAATGATTTGGACATCGCCGCTGTTGACCAATTTAGCCTGTGCATACATCAGGACGAAAACCAGCAACAATATGACCCCGGAAAAGGCCAAGATGGAATAAAAAATGATGGATAAGGTAGCCCCGGTTAACATCGTAGGAAGATTTTAAAGCGTAATACCCAAGAAACTCATGAAGGCAATTCCCATCAGTCCCGTCAAAATAAAGGTGATGCCCAGACCCTTCAAGGGGGCGGGAACATCCGAATAGCGTAATCGCATTCGTATGGCGGCGATCGCCACAATGGCAATCATCCAGCCAACACCGGAACCCAGACCAAAGACCGTGGCTTCGGCAAACTCATAATCCCTTTCTTGCATAAACAAGGATCCCCCCAAAATGGAGCAATTCACCGCAATCAGGGGCAGAAAAATACCCAAGGCCCCGTACAATTCAGGGGATAGTTTTTCGACCAACATTTCGACCAGCTGTGTCATGGATGCAATGGTTGCAATGAACATGATAAAGGCCAAAAAACTCAAATCAACCTTGGCCAAGGACGGACTAATCCAAGCCAGGGATCCTTCTTTGAGGACCTTGTTAAGCAGCAACCAATTAAGCGGTACCGTAATAACCATAACAAATATCACAGCTACCCCAAGTCCCAAGGCCGTTTTGACATTTTTGGACACAGCCAAATAGGAACACATGCCCAGAAAGTAGGCAAAAATCATGTTGTCGATAAAAATCGACCGAACAAAAACGGATATCAAATCCGCGGCTAGAAACAAGGTGCTCATTCTTTTTCCTCCAAATGTTTAGCAAAACTTCTTTGAATCCATATGTAACAAGCGACCACAAACAAGGCCCCTGCAGGAATCATCATCAAACCGTTGTTGACATAACCCGCTTCGTACATAGCGTCAGGGATGACTTTGAAGCCAAACACCTTGCCACTACCCAACAGTTCACGAAAGAAAGCCACGGTTAAGATGACCACCCCATACCCAAAGCCGTTCCCTAAACCATCCAACAAAGACGGGTAGGGTTTATTGCCCATTGCGTAGGCTTCAAGTCGCCCCATCACAATGCAATTGGTGATGATGAGGCCCACAAAAACGGATAATTGCTTACTAACATCGTACATGTAGGCCTTGAGCATTTGGTCCACGAGGATGACCAAGACCGAAACGACGGTTAGCTGGACAATGATTCGAATTCTAGGCGGAATAGCATTCCTCATGAGCGAGATCACCCAATTGGACAAAGCAACCACCGCGGTGACCGAAATAGCCATCACCATGGTGGGCTTCATTTGAGTTGTGACGGCTAATGACGAACAAATCCCCAACACCTGAATGGTCACTGGATTGTTATCCGATAAGGGATCGGTGAGAAGTTTACGTTCCTTCTTACCAAGCAAGGATTTTTTTTCAGCCGGCGGCTGAACGAGGACTTCACTCATAGGGCCTGGTTGTTTGGGTTTTGTTGAATGTATTTTAGATAAAATGCGATATCTTCTTGCAACATTTTACTCACACCGTTGGAAGTAATGGTGCCACCGCTGATGGCATCTACGGTATGGGGCATGCTGGCATCGTGTTTACCTTTTTCGACTTTGACCGATACAAATTGTCCTTGTTCATTCAAAACTTTCTTGTTATTGAATTGCTTTTCAAAGCCGTCCGTATTGATCTCTGCGCCAAGGCCGGGAGTCTCCCCTTTGTGATCAAAAATGGCGGATTTGACGGTGTTACCATCCTGGTCCAGAGCGAGATAGCCCCAAATGGGGCCCCACAATCCAACCCCAGCCATTTGGAGGAGGTAGGTGACTTTTCCCTGCTGGTCCTTGTAGATGTATAAAGGATAACGGACTTTGTAAGCGGGGTTTTTGCTTTTCAACTTCTTTTCCAAGGCCAAATCCAAACTGATGGCTTCCACCCCTTGAACAGGGGTACCTTGGTCATCGATGACGACCCCCTGAACAAGTTCCTCGAACTTCTTATAATCGTTCGGGCCGTTCAAACCCACCAGGGATAGAATGTTCTGCTGCTTTTCTTTGAGGACATTCTCGTCCTGAGCAGGCTTGAGTATGGTCGCCGCAGCGGCCAGCAAAGCGGCCGACAAAGTCGTCACCACCAGGGCGAAGACAATGGTACCTGAATTTCCTTTGGATGACATAGGGTCTAGAATGAAGGTTTAGGCAAGGGAGGTGCGGGCTGTTAGTCTTTTGTTACGACGGGCAATATTGGATTGGACCACGTAATAGTCGATAAGGGGAGCCATCACATTCCCAAACAAAATGGCCAACATAATGCCCTCGGGATAGGCCGGATTAAAAACCGAATCATCACCGCCATCATCCCGACCAAAAGTCCGTAGATCCACTTACCGGTGCCTGTATGGCCGCCGTTACCGGATCCGTGGCCATAAAGACCGCTCCAAAGAGAAGGCCGCCCATGGCCAAGTGTAAATAGAAGGGCATGTTCATGAAGGGCGTCAACCCAATTCCGTTAAAGATCAGGCCCATCAACAAAGCTCCCAAAATCACCGAAATCATGATAAGACCAGACCCTATCCCCGTGATAATCAAGAAGGCGGCTCCCAAGAGAATCGCAATTTTGGAGGTTTCTCCAATCGAGCCCGGTATCAGGCCAACCACCATATCCTGCAGAGAATAATTCCAGGGTTGGTCTGCGGAAATTTGAAAAGGCGTGCCGGTCGCAGCAGCGTTCGCCAAAGCCGTGGCACCGCTGTACACATCCGGCTTCTCCGAAATCCAAACCTGATCCCCACTCATAAACGTAGGGTAGGCAAAAAACAAAAAAACCCGGGCGGTCAGGGCTACGTTCAAGACATTCATTCCGGTACCCCCAAAAACTTCCTTGGCAAAAACAACCGCAAAAGCAGTCGCCAATCCCACCATCCACAAAGGAATATCGGGGGGAAGGACCAAGGGGATTAACATACCGGAAACCAGGAAGCCTTCGTTGATGGCATGGCCCTTTTTGGAAGCCACAAAAAACTCAATTCCCAGACCCACCGAATAGGAAACGATCACTATGGGAAGCACCTTGAGAGCGCCATAGAAGACCTTGTCCCAAAGACCGTTCAAGGGAGAGCCCGCGAACTCGCCCAAAGCCAAAAATGTTGATGACCCACATTGAAAAATCCCAAACAACAAAGACGGAATCATCGCAAAATCACAAAGAACATGGTCCGCTTGAGATCGATGCCTGCTTTGATGTGGGTGCCTCCACGACTCACCCGGTCCGGGGTGAAAAGGAAGGTCGCGAAACCGTCAAAAAGGGTGTGAAATTGCGCATATTTCCCGCCTTTCTCGAAGTCGGGGCGCAGTTCCAGTATTTTCTTTTTTAGAAATTCCATGGGTGAACTAAAATTGTAACAATTTGAATATGAATAAATAGCACTTATTCCTCTTCCCCGATGAGCAGGTCGAGTCCTTTGCGAACCATTTCTTGAACTGGGATTTTGGAGGTGCACACAAATTCACAGAGGGCCACATCCTCCTCGTCCAATTCATGCAGACCCAATTGCTCCATTTCTTCGACATCCTGGTAATGGATGGCCTTGAGTAAATAGGTCGGCAACAAGTCCATTGGTAGAACCTTTTCGTATTGCCCGGTCATCACAAAAGCCCGCTCTTCACCGTGGGTATTGGTGTTGACTTGGTAGGAGCGATTGCTCAACCAACCCGACAAGAATGACCTGGAGATGTCAGGACGGGCATAAGATGGTAACAGCCAACCCAAAAACTCCAAGTCCCGGCCTTCCGGAATAACACTTAATTGATCATGGTAGAAACCAAGAAATCCGTCAGCATCCACCTGCTCCCCGCTCAGCACATCCCCGGATATGGTTCGATGCTCGCCTCCTTTCAATCCCGCGCCTTGGAGGAGGCCGGAAACAGAGACCCCTAGGATTGCCTGGGTGTAACCCGGATTTTGCAAAGAAGAACCACCGACCGCAACCCAACGTCGCGCATCGTAATAACCGGTCAAGAAAAGGCGTCCGAGGATGATGACATCGGCGGGGGTCATGGTCCATACGCAATCCCCCTTGGCAATCGGTCCAAGATGGTGCATTTGAATGCCCACATTTCCTGAAGGATGAGGCCCGTCGAAGGAATGAATTTGAACCCCTTGGGCTCCGGTGACCTCCTTGGAACGGGTTAAACGTTGATGGGTATTGAGGTAAACATTGCCCTTGCACAGCTGCTGGAGCACCTTGAGGCCTTCGGCAAAGGCTGCGGGATCTTTCTCGACTTGGAAATCACGGTCTGCCGCCATGGGGGCTGTATTGAATGCCGAGATCACGATGCATCGTGGTTGGGCATCCGGCCTGGCCATGCGGTTGTAGGGCCTTTGACGCAGGTGGCCCAGACCCCTGAATTCATCATTTTGGCGCGAATGGCTTCAGGATCCAGTTCCGCGGGCTTGGCAGAACCGAAATCCTGGTAACGGGTTTCGGCATCCGCTTCCAAGACAATAGCCTCCAAAACGCGTTTGGGGCCACGCTGAATTCGCTGTACTTTGCCACTAACGGGGCTGCACACGAACAATCCGGGAAAGGCTTTGTCTTCCATCAATGGCGTTCCTGCCAGGACCGCCGTACCCTCTTCGACCAAGAGCCTAAGCTTCTGGTATCTGAAGACCGTGGGCCTGACGGCACAATGGTTGGACGAGGAAGAAAGGATGTTCTGGGAGCTGGGAGTGCCTACGAGCTTGATGTCGTACCCCCTACGAAGGCTGATGGTTTGGGCCATAAGATTAATGCGCGCCAAAAATACATTTCAAAACCGACGTTAACTCAAAATCGAGCCATTATTTTGCCAAATATGATTCTTCCAAATTGGCGCCATCGCTTGCATTGCATCATCATAGGGCTATTGATGCTGAACCCCTTGTTGATCAATGCTTTGGGCTCTAATCCGGGACCAGCCGTTTACCAGGATCAAATATGGGGGGAGGATATCCACTCGGTAAGGCTCCATAGTGATCAAGACCCTTTCGGTTCACCGGTTTGGGAGCTTGGTTCGGAGAACCCGCCTTTGATGCTTCGTTTCGATGACTTGGCAGGGGGATACCAACCCTATACCGTGCGACTCATCCCCTGCCGCCGGGATTGGACCGCCTCTGATTTGTTCGAAGCCCAAGCCATGGAAGGCATAGGGCAGGAACTGATTCAGCAGCACCGTCCTTCTTTCAATACCCTCGAGCAATACACCCATTACAGCCACCCTGTTCCATCCGAAGTCCTGCGGCCAAAAGTCTCTGGCAATTTTGCAGTGGTGGTCTATGCGGATCAAGACCTGCAGGAAATCGTTTTAACCCGAAGGCTCTTGGTCTTGGAAAACCGCGTTTCGGTTTCGGCTTTGGTGCGAAGGGCTTTCGCAACCAACCAACAAGACCAAGCCCAGCAACTTGACGTGGAGCTTGGCCTTGGCAAATTGCTCATCAATCAACCCGCCATGGACCTTAGTTTCCAAGTCATGCAGAACGGTGATTGGAGCAGCCTGCGCAAGGGCCCGGGTTTCCCCACTTTTTTGGCACCCCAACAATGGACCTACAGGGGACAGCCTGAACTCGTTTTCCAAGGCAACAACGAATACAGGGCGGTGGATCTGCGTACCGTTCGTGCCCCCGGTCGTCGAATTTCCAAAATAATCCGCACGGTGGACGGGTACCAGGCATGGGTCGAAAACGACCAATCCCGGGCAAGCCAAGCCCACCTCAGCCAGCGGGATTTGAACGGACGTTCGTTGATCCAAAATTTTGAGCAAAGGACCCCCCATACCGAATCCGAATACGTATGGACCACCTTCGCCTTGGAGCCAAGATTGAACGAAAGCTGGAGCAAGGTTTATTTGCAAGGAGATTTTGGGCAGTCGGCCTGCGATGAATCCATGGCCATGGAATGGCAGGAAGAAAGTGGCCTGTATGTGAAATCCCTCTACCTCAAGCAAGGTTTCTACGATTACCGCTACCGAACCGGTGAGTCCCCCTGCGAAGCCATTTCCATAGAAGGCAGTCACAGCGACACCGAAAACGATTACGAAATCTTGGTGTACTATCATCCCCCGGCCGGTATGGCTTACGATCGACTGGTGGGCTATACCAAGGTTAATTCCATGGGGCAGAAAAGCCGTTAATTCCTATAATAATTCATTGGCAAGGTTTGCAAGGTCCGAGCGCTCCCCTTTCTCCAGGGTGACATGGGCAAAAATGGGCTGTCCTTTCAGCTTATCCACCAGATAAGAGAGCCCGTTGGAGTGGGCATCCAAATACGGGGTATCGATTTGGTTGATATCCCCGGTGAAAATAATCTTGGTCCCTTCTCCTGCCCTCGATATAATGGTTTTGACTTCGTGCGGGGTCAGGTTCTGGGCTTCATCGACGATGAAACAAATATTGGAGAAGGATCGACCCCGGATGTAGGCCAAAGGAACGATGCTCAACTTCTCCTGCTGCAACATTTCGGTGATTTTTTGATAATCCTTATCCCCCTCATGGTACTGGTTTTGGATGAACTTGAGGTTATCGTACAAAGGCTCCATGTACGGATTCAATTTGGACTTGATATCGCCGGGAAGATACCCAATGTCCTTGTTGCTCAAGGGGACAATGGGTCTGGCCAAATAAATCTGCTTGTACTGCCTGCGGGACTCCAAGGCTCCGGCCAAAGCGAGCAAGGTTTTGCCCGTGCCGGCAATGCCTTGCAGCGTAACCAAGCGAACCTTCTCGCTGAGAATTGCATGCAATGCAAAAGCCTGTTCCGCATTACGGGGCTTGATGCCGTAGGCCACACGTTTATCCACGCGGGTCATTTCCTCTCTGAAAGCATCATAACACGCCATCACTGAATCTTTTCCATTGCGCAGGATAAAGTACTCGTTAGCCTTGGGATCGCTAATTCCCATTTCCTTGGCCGACGCAAATCCTTCCTTGTAAATCTGATCAATCAAGGCGTTCGCAATTCCATTGCGGATGGATTTGCCGGTATATACCTCTTCCAGATTCTTGATTTTCCCAAAGCGATAATCCTCAGCCTCCAAGCCCAAGGCCCTTGCTTTGATCCGCAGATTCACGTCCTTGGTCACCAAAATGACGGGGCGTTCCGGGTAGGACGCTTTGAGATGCAAAGCAGTGTTAAGAATTCTGTGGTCTGCCTTGTGTTGCCCAAAAATCTTATGCGCATCCACCGAGGCATCCTCCCGCATTTCGACCCTTAAGCGTCCACCCGGTGCTCCGGGTATTGCGATCCAATCCAGTAATTTACCGGATTGAGAAAGCTGGTCCAGAAAACGAATAAATTCTCGCGCTTCAAAATTCAGGCTGTCGTTGCCTTTTTTGAATTGATCCAATTCTTCGAGCACCGTAATCGGCAGGGCAACATCGTGCTCGTGAAAATTATTGACCGAATGATGATCATGCAGAAGGACCGAAGTGTCC
>RFMW01000225.1 GCA_009927485.1 Sphingobacteriia bacterium | reverse complement strand
TCCGTTCGATAAGGCAAGGGTCGCCTAGACGACCTCACAGTACATGTTCGGAATCCCTCATAACCCGGAGCTTAGAAGCCTAATCCTTGGGAGGGTACGTAATGAATACCTAACTTCCAAAGAAGATTTGGACCTTCTCTTGTCCGCCAATAATTTGGAGGACGATCGAAAAAGGTTGTTGGCTTGTATTCTCAAATCGTGTACTTGGTACCAACTCATTGCCGCCTTGCACGAAAAGGAATTAAGGGCTGCCTTGAATACCGAGGTTATTCATGAATTATGGCCTACCTCTTTGAGGTCACGCTTTGTCTATGTTGCCGACCTATTATACGGAGATACTGTATCCACTGCAGGATAAAGTTTTGGATGGATTAAAGGGGTTGGCATGGCCCTTTTACCTGAGCGGTGGGACCGCATTAAGTCGAGGATATTTGCAGCATCGTTATTCGGATGATTTGGATTTTTTTATGAACAGGGAATCCGAGTTTTTGCCCTGCGTAGATGCTGCAGTGGATAAGCTCGTTTCGATAGGACTGGCCATTGAGCCCGTGGTTCGGACCGATGATTTTGTTAAGTTTTATGTTAAATTCAACAACGCAACGCTCAAAATAGAATGGATCAACGGTGTAGCCTATACCTACGGGAACAAAGGGCCCAGCCCTGTGTTTGTCCGTACGGATCATTGGCAGAATATCTTATCCAATAAATTATCCGCACTTGGCAGAAACGAAAGCAAAGATTTTGCAGACCTTTTGGTGATTAGTCAAACATACTCGTTTGATTGGTTTGAAGTGATCGAGCAGGCCAAACAAAAAGACCAATGGGTGGATGAAATTGAAATCTCTCGTTTAATTCAAACTTTGGATATTCAACGTCTAAGGGAAGTCAACTGGATTTCATCGCCTGATTTAGGAAAACTAAATCGTATAAAAGAACAAATTTCGAAGGAAATAATTCTCGGGGTGAAGCATCGAATCGACTAAGGCTTGCCGGTGTCTCGAAAATCTTAATTAGGTCTAGAGAGTTTGCAGGGCCTTTTTGAGGCGGTCCAAGGCCATGGAAACTTCGTGGCCGTTGATCACCAAAGGTGGGGCCAGGCGAACAATATGCCCGTGGGTTGGTTTGGCGAGCAATCCAAGCTCCATCAATTTTACACAGAAATTCCAAGCCAAATCCGGTTGGTCCTGGTCGAAGACCAAGGCCTGAAGCAGGCCTTTGCCGCGGGTGAAATGGAGGATGGGGAAGGTATCCACCAAATCTTGCAAGCCTTCTTGGAGAAGGCCTCCCATATCTGCGGCATTTTGGGGAAGGTTCTCGTCCAAAATAATTTGGACCGCTTCGCGGGCTACCGCACAGGCTAGGGGATTTCCCCCAAAGGTTGACCCGTGTTGGCCAGGCCTTATGGTGAGCATGATTTCATCAGCGCAGAGAACGGCCGAAACGGGCAGCATTCCACCACCCAAGGCTTTGGCCAAAACCAGGATATCGGGCTTGATATGCTCGTGATCGCAGGCAAGGAGAGCGCCCGTTCTCCCCAGGCCGGTTTGAATTTCGTCCGCGATCATCAAAACGCGGAACTTGGTGCACAGCGCTCTGACGGATGCCAGGTAGCCCTGATCCGGGACCACGACGCCGGCCTCCCCTTGGATGGGCTCCAGCATGAAGGCGGCTACATTCGGATTCTGAAAAGCTAATTCCAAGGCCGCGAGATCATTGTAGGGCACTTTGACAAAGCCGGGAACCAAGGGGCCAAATCCGCCGTAGGAGTCGGGGTCTGTGCTCGCCGAGATGGCCCCAATCGACCTTCCCCAGAAATTTCCCTCCGGAAATACTATCAGCGCAGAGTCGGGGGCGATCCCCTTGACTTCGTAGGCCCAACGCCTGGCCAATTTGACCGAGGTTTCGGCGGCTTCCACCCCGGTGTTCATAGGGAGCAGACGGTCATACCCGAAAGTTTGGCACATGAATTCGCAATATTTCCCCAACTTATCATTATAAAAAGCTCTGGATGTTAAGGTTAAACGCGCTGATTGTTCATGTAAAACTTTAATTAAACGCGGATGTGCATGGCCTTGATTGACTGCAGAGTAGGCTGACAGAAAATCCAGGTATTCTTTGCCATCCGTATCCCAAACCCTGCAACCGGAACCCCTGTGGAGCACTACAGGAAGGGGATGGTAATTTTGGGCTCCGTATTGGTGCTCCAGGTCCAGTGCGGAAATTGGGGGAGACTCGATGTTCATGGGGCAAGGTTCAGAGGGTGAAATATTGGCTAAGGGCGAGCAATGGGGATGAATGGAGGCCTATTTGGAGTATATTTGCATTCCCAAAAAGTGAAAGCGCACCAATGACCAAAATTAGCGCCTGGCTCCATGGGATTCAAGATTAAACACGAAACAATTTCTTTTTTGTCTCCAAGCTAGATTGTAATCTCCCACTAATACAGAACCCATGTCCAAGGTTTGTGATTTAACCGGCAAGCGCGCCATCAAAGGAAACCATGTTTCCCACTCGAATGTCAAGACCAAGCGTCGCTTCAATCCCAATTTGCAATTGAAGAAATTCTATATTCCTGAAAGCGGGGAATGGATTACCTTGAAGGTTTCGACTTCAGCCATCCGTACCATCGCTAAGAACGGAATGGGCAAGGTCGTTCACGATTTTCTGACCAAAGGCAAAGTTTGATTCAGCGCTTTTAATACTCTAAACCATGGCCAAAAAAGGTAATCGCATTCAGGTCATTCTAGAATGCACAGAACACAAAACGAGCGGTATGCCCGGCATGTCCCGCTATATCACCACCAAGAACAAGAAGAATACACCGGATCGCATGGAGCTCAAGAAATACAACCCCGTGCTCAAAAAGGTGACTACCCACAAAGAAATCAAATAATTAAAGCACTGAACCATGGCCAAAAAAGTTGTGGCAACCCTCAAAAGGGAAGCCAGTGAACAAGAGAAAGTCGTTAAGGTCATACGCGCCAAGCGTTCCGAGAAAACCGGCGCATACACCTTCAGAGAAGAGTTCGTAACGGCCGATAAGGTCAAGGACTATTTTTCTAAATAATATTTTGATAATTTCAAGGAAAGGCTTTCCAACACGGAAGGCCTTTTTTGTTAGGTATGGGATTTTTTGATTTTCTAAAGGGCCGTAAGGAAAAAGAGGCCTTGGTCAAAGGCTTGGAGAGAACCAAGGAGGGTTTCTTTTCCAAGATTTTGCGATTGTTCAGCGGTAGAACAAGGATAGACGATGATTTGCTGGAAGAATTGGAGGAAATCCTCTTGTCGGCGGACGTGGGTGTGAATACCACGGTCAAAATCATGAGCAGACTTCATCAAGAAATTGAACGCCGTAGAGATTTGAAGCCGGAGGACCTGCAGGGTTTGCTTAAGGAGCATATTTTGGAGTTATTGGGAGCAGACCTTAAAGATGAAGAGAACAAGCTTACCAAGCCTCATGTCATTTTGGTGGTAGGCGTCAACGGGGTTGGTAAGACCACCAGTATAGGCAAATTGGCATGGCGCTTTAAGCAGGCCGGCAAACAAGTCGTAATGGGTGCAGCGGATACTTTCCGTGCAGCCGCTGTGGAGCAATTGTTGTTGTGGGGTGAGCGCACAGGGGTTCGGGTGGTTCACCAGCAAAGCGGATCGGATCCTGCATCGGTGGCCTTTGATACCCTCAAATCAGCCATGGCCTCCTCCGCGGATATTGTCCTTATTGACACCGCCGGACGTTTGCATAACAAAGGGCATTTGATGGCGGAACTGTCCAAAGTCCGTACCGTTTTGAACAAGTGTTTGGAGGGTGCCCCCCACGAAGTATGGCTGGTTCTGGATGCTTCGACCGGACAAAATGCGGTAGAGCAGGCCAAGCAATTTACCGCAGCGACCCAAGTGACGGGTCTCATTCTAACCAAATTGGACGGTACCGCCAAAGGGGGTGTGGCCATTGGGATCTGCGCAGAATTTAAATTACCGATACGCTTTGTGGGGGTTGGTGAGGGAATGGAGCAATTGCAAGTCTTTGATAAGGAGGCTTTTGTGGACGGATTATTTGAACAGGTTTCGTGAACCTTTTGACGCATCGATTCGTTCAACGCTTGTACGAGGAGCCTTATCCCCAATAAACGCTGATTAGCATGAGAACCAAAGGATTACCCAAGAAACCTGCACCGGTTCGATTAATCACCTTGGGTTGTTCCAAAAACACCGTGGATTCGGAACGATTGGCCACCCAATTGCATGCGGGTGATTTCGAGATCTTGGATGAAAGCTCAGGCAATAACGATGACAGCCAAACGGTGATCATCAATACCTGCGGTTTTATCGAAAATGCCAAGCAAGAATCCATCGACACCATTCTGCAATACGCCGATGCACGCCAAGAGGGCAAAATAGCCAAGCTCTTGGTGATGGGCTGTCTGTCGCATCGGTACCGGTTGGACCTCGAGAAGGAAATACCGCAGGTGGATGCTTGGTACGGCACCATGGAGCTACGCTCCATTTTACGCGGTTTGGGTGTGGATTATCGAAAGGAATTGTTGGGAGAGCGCCGAATAAGTACGCCCTCTCATACGGCCTTTCTGAAAATTTCGGAGGGTTGTGATCGACCATGTTCCTTCTGCGCGATACCCTTGATGCGCGGTAACCATCGCTCGGTTTCGGTTCAGGACTTGTTGGAGGAGGCGAAAAATTTGGTTCGGGGTGGGGTGAAAGAATTGGTGCTCATCGCGCAAGATTTGACGTACTACGGTTTGGATCAGACAGGGCAACGGGAGTTGGCTCATTTGTTGGACAGGCTCTCCGCGGAATCCGGTGCCGAGTGGATTCGTTTGCAATACGCCTACCCTGGGCAGTTTCCCTTGGAGATCCTGCCTTTGATCAGGGAACGAGCCAATATTTGTTTGTACCTGGATATGCCCCTGCAACATGCTTCGGACAGCGTTTTGAAACGAATGCGCAGAGGCATATCGGCCAGGCAGACCCGGAAACTCCTGGAGGAAATTCGCCAAACCGTGCCCGGGATTCACCTGAGGTCCACGATGATGGTTGGCTTTCCCGGAGAGACCGAGGCGGAATTTCAAGAATTGGTCGATTTTGTAAAAGAAATGCGTCTGGAGAGAATGGGGGTTTTCAAGTATTCCCACGAGGAGAATACCTCGGCCTACTTGCTCGAGGATGATGTTGCTGAAGAATGCAAAGAAGAGCGTGCCGATGCGTTGATGGCTTTGCAGCAAGAGATTTCCTTGGATCTTAACCACCGCAAAGTGGGGCGATCCATGAAGGTCCTGTTGGATCGGGAAGAATCCAAGCATTGGGTGGGACGGAGTGAATTTGATTCCCCGGAGGTTGATAACGAGGTGTTGATCCCCATGAACGAGCAAACCCGTTCTTGGTCGGTGGGTTCCATGGTCCAGGTAGAAATTGTCCGTGCCGAAGAATTTGATTTGGTCGCCAAGCCTGCGTAGATTCTGTTTTCATGACAATGTACCCCATAGAATCTGTAATCTTAGAGATCGTTTAGTCGATGGCCTCATTGGTGCATAGCTTGTCGTTGGCCCATGGAACCTGGGCATCCGAATCCCTACGCCGATGGTGGTCCTTGGGCGAATTTAATCCCATGGCCAATGCTTCGGAGTCTGTGTTGGAACAGCTAAAGACCACGGCCCAGGCAAGGTCCGCTTCCTTCAGCATGGATCAGCGAATGCGGTTGATCGATGCGCTGCGCAGGCAATACAAGCTGTCAGGCTTGGAAATACCCCATGCGACATGCACCTTGCTCGAATCCCCTCGAACCATGGTGGTCACCACGGCTCACCAGCCGAATTGGTTGGGCGGCCCGGCGTATTGGTTGCATAAATTGTTATCTACCATAGCTTTGGCTGAGCATCTCGCCAAAATTCTTCCTGATTTTCAGTGGGTTCCCTTGTATTGGATGGGCTCGGAAGACCATGATTTGGCTGAGTTGGGACATTGTGTTGTGAATGGCAAACGCCTGGATTGGGAAGGGGACAAGGGAACTTTTGCGTTTGGGCGATTGATGGTGCCGGATTCCGTATCGACGGATTGGTTCGATGCTTTCGAAAACGCGCCTTATCGCGAGGAGCTTCGAAGTTTATTGCAAAACGCGTATGCCCGTGGTTTTACGGTCGCGCAATCGACTCGGAGGTTGGCCCATGCCTTGTTGGGGGATGGAGGGTGGCTGGAGCGAGGCGTTGGTGCTGTAGGCAACAGTTTACTGGTCTTGGATGGGGATGATGCCATGCTCAAAGAAGCCTTTGCGCCGGTATGGAGGGATCAAATTCAATCACCAGGCTTAGCGGCCTCCCTAGTTGAACAACGCAAGGAGCAAATGTTGGCGAATCATGGGATTGCAGTGGATTTGCATGTTCGCGATTGGCCATTCTTCGTGTTGGATGGAAAGGCAAGAATCAAGCCGGAGGGAAGATGGAATGCTGATGATTTGTTGGGAATGCCTCCAGTCGTGTTCAGCCCAGGTGTGGCATTAAGGCCGCTTTATCAGGAATTTTCAATTCCCAATGTGGCTTTTGTGGGTGGAGGTTCCGAGCAATTGTATTGGGCCGCGCTCAAGCCCTTGTTTGCTCCTTACGAAATTCCATTTCCGCTCACTTTGTTGAGGCCTTCCTTGACCTGGTTGACACCGGAAATTTCGCAACAATGGACAGCGTCGGGTTGGGCATGGGATGATTTAGGGAAATCTGCAGAAGAATTGGAGTCTAAATTTTGGTCGCTCATCGTTCAAAAACACTCTTCGGCATCTCCGTTCTGGAACGAAGGTGACTTCGGCAACTGGGCAGAACATCAAGTGGAATCTTTGATTCATCCCTTGCGTGCGTTGTTGCTTGAGGTGGATTCAGGATTAATCGGAGCAGTGGGGGCATCCAGGCACAAGATGATTCAAGAATTGGAGCGTTTGGAACAGCTATACCGAAAGGCACTCCGTCGCAAATTCAAAGGAGAACACGAGGCGGCCCAAAAGGTGATTCGTAACCTGAACCCATCAGGAATTCCCATGGAGCGAGTGGAAGGCATGTGGTCAACCCTGGCCTACGGGGGACCTGCTGTGCTCCACACCTACAAGGATGCGTTGAACCCAATGGACGCGGATGCGACGTCCAAGGCCCCTTGGTTACGATTTATTGACCTGAGGGCTTGAGGTGCACTTCCACATGGACGGCCGCCTCTTTGGCAATTTTGTCACGGACCAAGGTGGGTACTTTAATACCGTAGTCGGCCACGGTGACCATAAGGTCGGTGGACATGCGAATTTGCCCACCACTGAGTTCCATGGTGCCTGGTTCTACGACGTCCTTGCTTATGCCGTGAATCTCGAGTTTGCCCATGAATTTTATTTTTTGGCTGCCTGACTTTTGCATCATGGATGCATCCCAATCGGCTACCTGGCCTTTGAAGTTTGCAAAGGGAAATTGATGGGATTCTAGGTAATTTTCATTAAAGTGTTCTTGCATCAAGGCCTTTCTAAACACAAAAGAATTGATGGGAATGCGTACTTGAACCTGCCCGGTGTTGGGGTCGAGAACCGCAGTCACGGTATTGGTTTTGGCGGCTACATCGTCTTTGATAACTCCATCGGCAACGAAATGGGCTGATCCTGTGCGGGTCATGTACTTGCCCGATGTTTGACCTAGCGTGGCTGACGTTGAAGCGGTCAACAACATAAGCCCCCAGAAAAAGGTGATACCTGGACTTAAGGCAGGAGTCAATGATTGGAGATGGTTGAAATGAGATTTCATAAGAATTTTGCTAAGGATGGTCTTGAATTACCCTATAGGTAACGATTAAAGGGGTAAAAGTGTATGAGATTGCAGAATAAACTAGTTTTTGGGCGTCAGAATGCAACGGTTCATCGACACTCCGCCGGTGAGATCATCGTAGCCGGTACAGATCCCTTTGCATTGGATAGCGTCTCCCTTTTGGGGAAGGAGATCCTGCTTGGATTCAAGTTGGCACAGGACATCACCATTTCCTTGACCCCCCAGGTACACGAAATGAACAGAGTCGCCTTGGGATTCTGACCGGATGCATGTGCCTGAAATTTGGATAACTTGGTTCAAATACAATTGATTGGACTGTTCGGCATTCTTTTGAAAATTGTTCAACAATTGTTGGGCTTCCAAAGTTTGGCTGGGAGGGGTATTGACCAACGATTCAGGGGCTTTGTTCCATTGCTGAAAACCATACCAACCTAGACCTGCTATGAGCAGGGGGATTCCGATCCAATAGCTTTTTTTGAGGGCCATGCTGGGAGAATGGGGGTTTAGTGGATGATTTATGGATTGGAGCAATCGTTGTTACGGGCTCCTTGAAGGATCCAACGACGGAGGTGATTGCGTTGAGCGGAGTCCAAAGGAGAACGAGGGGGAGGAGGCATGCGCTTGTAACTGTTTGTTTCCATGCATACTTCGTAGATCTCACTGTCATCGGGTCTGCCGGGCTTCACGTCCCCCGTTTCCATGACGGCCCGGTAATGATCCAAACGAACCCCGTCCGCTTTGGTCTGGGCATCGTGACAGCCGCCCATTGCGCAATTACTCTGTAAAATTGGCAAAACATCCCTCACAAAATAAGAAGAATCCGAAGAGCAGGGGGAGCTCACATAGTCAGGTCGTAAATCGGGCGGGGCAAGGGACTCGTGAACGCAGGAGACCAAGACAAGGACGAAGACCCAGGTTCCAAGAAAAAAGTATCTGCCCATGGCTTCAAAATTAAGAATTTTAAGGGTAATGAGGTTCATAGCCCATGGAAATTTGGATTTCATTCGCCAATGAGCTCCCGATAGAGGTTCATCCATTGTTCCGTGAGCCTACGGGGGTCGAGCAAGGATTGGGCTCTGCGTTGCCCCTCTTGACGCAATGTTTCGGCCTTGGCTAGGTCATTGCGCAGGGATGCCATAGCGGCTTGCAGTTCTTCGGGCTGGGTCGCATCCACCAGAAGGCCGTAGGGACCGCAAATTTCAGCCATGGAGCTGTGACGGGTCGTGATCACCGGGCAACGGCTGAGCAGGGCTTCTGCCACCGGCAGTCCGAATCCTTCCAGGTGCGATGGGTACAACAAACCCTGAGCGTGGCGGTACCAAGCGATGAGATTGACTTTTTCGTCCGAGTGCTTACCCGGGTCTGGGTGGCGATGTGGATTCCAATGAATCTTCAAGCCCAGGCTTGCTGCGCGTTGGATGCATTTTTGGGCATAGGGATGGCTCGTATTCCCGATGACCACCAAGGGTAATCTTTCGTCTGCAGGGGTGAAATGCAAGGCATGGAGGACGGCTTCCAGGTTTTTGCGTGGCTCGACGGTACCCACCCAGAGCCAATACGATTGATGCGCCAAGGGATGCGGGAAGGACTGCGGCGACTCTGCATAATATTCTGTGGAACATGCTTGCAAAATGACCTGAATTTTGTGCTCATGTTCAGGAAAATGCTGCAACAGTTGACGACGGGTTGCCTCGCTGATGGCCACAACGCGATCGGCTAAGGCCAAGGACCGTTTGGTTTTGAAGCGATAAACCCTGCGATCGATCCAAGAGTAGGTGGACGGCAAATCCAAGAAAATCAGATCATGAACCGTAAGAACCGATCGAACGCGGCCATGCAAACCATTGAAATCCAAAGGAATTTCATTGCTTAAACCGTGATAGACTTGAATACGGTTGGACAAGAGAGTGCCTCGCATTTGAAAACTCCGCTTCCATGAGGCCAATGGGCTCGGAATTGGATGGAAATGAAAAGGCGCAGTGAAATAAGGGTTGTCTGAATGCTGCCGGTTTGCGTGAGATTTCAATGCGGGGCTGAATACATGATATTCGTTCTCCGGATAGAAATGGGCTAAATTCTGGAGAAAGGTGCGGGCATAATTGCCCAAACCGGTTCGGTTATGAAAAACTCGTTTGGCGTCAAATCCTAAACGAATCAAGGTTTACGATTTCGATTTTCGGCTTGGTGCGGCATCACGGCTTTCCCGCGCTTTGCGAGCTAATTCCTCCATTTTTTGTTGAAAGCTGGATTTCTTGACGGGCTTCTTTTTGTTTTCTTCGATTTGCTTGAGCAAGGAATCTTCGTTGATGAAAAAGCGTCGAACAATCCATTGTTGCCCAAAGGAGACCATGTTGGCTAAAAAATAATAGTAGGAAAGAGCTGCCGAATAGGAATTGAGCACGGGGATGAACATCAGGGGCATCACGTAGCCCATGACTTTCATTTGCCCGGTGACCCCGCTCATTTGATTGGACATGCGAGTATATAGCAAAGTTGAGGCCGTCATCAAGAGGGTGAACAAGCTCACATGCGCCCCGTAGAAAGGTATGGAGAAAGGTAAGTCTGCAATGGAATCGTACGACGAGAGATCATCCGCCCAAAGGAAAGCTTGCTGACGTAGTTCGATGGATGCAGGAAAGAAATTAAACAAAGCGATTAAGATGGGCAATTGCATCAACATCGGTAAACAGCCTCCCAAAGGATTCACCCCAGCCTTCTGGAACAATTTCATTTGCTCACTCTGCATACGGGTGGGGTCTTTCTCGAATTTTTCTTTGAGTTGATCGATTTCCGGTTTAAGGACTTTCATTTTGGCTCCGCTAATCAAAGATTTGTACGTCAGTGGAAACAAAATTATTTTGATGATCAGGGTAAGAATTAGAATAATCAATCCATAATTCCAATGGAAGGAATTCAGCCAGTTAAAGACGGGTATAACAATGAATCGATTGACCCATCCAAAAATTCCCCAACCCAAAGGGATTTGTTTTTCGAGCCCACAGTCTTGGGCCTTGAGTGTTTGGAAATGATTGGGGCCCAGGTACATCCACATCGCAAAGGGCTTGCTGGCGTTGGCTCGGTGATCCAAGGTGAGTTCTGCCCGGTACATCCCCGTTTGTCCATCCTGTTTGGAGGCTTCTCCCTTGATTTGGGCGCGATCAAAATGATCCTCCGCACCGAGCACAGCACAGAAAAATTTCTGTCGAAAAGAAATCCATTCCAAATTGTTGTTCAGGTTTTCTTCGTTCGGTGAGCTCATGCTCATGTAGTCGGGATCCTCACCGGGGAAACGATAATAAACCTCCATAAGGCGGCGCTCTTCGCTGATATCCCTTTCCTGGGCGGGAGCGATGCAGGCCCATTCCATAGTGGTGTAATCGTTGCGGATGAGACCCTCCATGTTCACGAATTGTACACTGAAATTCAGGCGGTAGCCGGCAGAGTCCAAACGATATCGATGGAGGATTTGCTGCGGCGCACCGGACTTATCGGGGCCAAAATCGACCTGCAGGGTGAGTGATCGGGGATCAGCATCGTGGACAGGTTGGAAATAGAGTTGCGAACTGTTCCAAACTTTGTCGCCGGTAATCATGGCGTACGACATCTTCAGGCTATTGCCGTCAAAAAGTTTCAAGGAATCTCCAGCGTAGGTCTTGTATCCCAAGATTTTGGCCTGATTCAAGGCGCCTCCTTTGGCGTTGAAGGTAAGCTCCAGGTGTTGGTTGCGAAGGGTATAGGTTTCAGGTTTGCCTTGAAGATGCTGACCAAAAGGGCTGAGCAGGGTGGCCGAATCCATGGGAGATTCCGTGGTGCCGGCTTCGGTAGGGCGAGCCTCTGAATTTCGGTTTTGGAGCAAGGTTTTGGCCGCGGTATCCTTGCTCACCAACAGGGTATCCATGGATGGTCCTTGGGTGCTACCCTTGGGGTCAGGATTGTTGGAAGGAAACCACAGGGAGTAAAGGACCAAGATAAGCCCCATCAAAAACAGACCAGTAAGGGTGTTACGGTCAAGCGTAGAATTATTGGACACGTTGCGATCGGTTAAGGAGGGAGGCGTTTAGAAAAGATACAAAGAGGGGGTGGGGTTTGGCGACGGTGCTGGAATATTCCGGATGAAATTGGGTGGCCACAAACCAGGGATGTTCGGGGACTTCAATCATTTCCACCAAATCATGGTCTGGATTTATCCCCGACATGCGAAGGCCTGCTTTCTGCAGGCGCGCTCGGTATTGGTTATTCATTTCGTAGCGGTGGCGATGCCGTTCGTGCACCGTTTTGGAACGCCCGTAAACCTTGGAGGCCAAGGAACCTGCCTCAATTCGGCAATCGTAGGCCCCAAGGCGCATGGTACCCCCTTTGTTGAGGATACCCACCTGGCTGTCCATGAGGTCAATCACCGGATACTTGGTTTGGGGATTCATTTCGGTGGAATCGGCATCCTTCATGCCGGCTACATTTCGGGCAAATTCAACCGTGGCGCATTGCATGCCCAGGCAAATTCCAAAGAAGGGAATCCTTTGAGTCCTGGCATGGTGGATTGCAGCAATTTTGCCTTCCCAACCTCTTGCCCCAAAACCCGGGGCCACCAGAATGCCGTCAAGATTGGCCAGTGCATCGTGAACGGTGGAGGCCTCCAATTTTTCGGAATGAATCCAACGTACATTGACCTTGGCGCCCAGCGTTGCGCCTGCATGAATCAATGCTTCGGAGATGGAAAGGTAGGAATCTTTGAGTTCGACGTATTTGCCGACCAAACCAATGTCAATTTGATGTTTGGGCGATCGCAAACTTTGCACAAAACTCTTCCATCCGCTGAGTTCAGGAGCCTTGCTCTTTTTGATTTTGAGTTTGCGAAGGACCAGTTGATCCAATTTTTCCTTCGCCATTTTGAGGGGTACTTCGTAGATGCTCGATGCGTCCAACGCTTCAATGACCGAGTCCGGGGTAACGTTGCAGAACAAGGCCACTTTCCGTCGAATTTCTTGGGTAATTGGCTGTTCAGTGCGGCAAATGAGCACATCAGGTTGCACGCCTGTTTCCAGTAACATCTTGACAGAGTGTTGGGTGGGCTTGGTTTTGAGCTCGCCAGCGGCTTTCAAATAGGGAAGCAAGGTCAGGTGCAATACCATGCAACGACTTTCGCCCAATTCGAGTCGAAGTTGTCGAATGGCTTCGACGTAAGGCAAGGATTCTATATCGCCCACCGTACCACCGATTTCGGTGATGATCACCTCAAAGTTTTTGCTTTTGCCCAGGAGCAAAATTCGGTTTTTGATTTCGTCGGTGATATGCGGAATGACTTGAACGGTTTTGCCGAGATAATCCCCGCGACGTTCCTTGTCAATGACGGTTTGGTAGATACGGCCGGTGGTGACGTTGTTGGCTTGGCTGGTTTTGATGTCCAGGAAGCGTTCGTAGTGACCAAGGTCTAGATCGGTTTCGGCACCGTCATCTGTAACATAACATTCACCGTGTTCATAAGGGTTCAACGTGCCGGGATCCACGTTGATGTAGGGATCCAACTTCTGGATGGTGACCTTGAGGCCCCTGGCTTGAAGCAATTTGGCAAGGGAGGCGGCAAGAATGCCTTTGCCTAACGAGGAGGTTACTCCACCCGTAACGAATACATATTTGGCCACAACAGGAATGTTTCTACGGGATTCAAAGGTAAGCCTTCGGGGGCATTGTCGTATCCAAGAAATTTAAACCCTAAAGAGCAGGTTAAACCCTTGATTCATTATGATTTACGAACATAGAGCCGATTTTGTTCTTTGCGCAATACGGTGACGGCGGTTTCGGCCTCGATCCAACCGTCCTCGGAGTGGGCTTCCAGGCTTTGACCTTGGATTAGAATTTTGCCAACCGGATTAAGCCTGGTCTTGGAGATTCCCTCCAATCCCACCCACTGCTCGGCGTCGGAGGCTTCCGGTTCCGGGTTGTGGAGCACTAATTTGCGCAAAGGTCCTTGGGTAAACATGCGCTCCCCCCAAAGCAGGAACATGACTCCAAGGCCAAGGATAGGGATAAGAACCGCGAGCACGGCGCTCACCAATCGGGTTCCGCCAGCGTTGCCTTCGCTTTGGGGTAACGACCAACCATCGTTATCGAGCATGGAGCCGACCAAGGCCAGAAAGATTACCGCAAGGCCTAGAGCGCCTACCCATCCGAAACCGGGAATAACCCAAATTTCGAGGCCTATCAACAGCAAACCTGCGATGAAAAGGAGTATTTCCCAATTCGTGGCCAGTCCTTCCAGGTACAACGGCGCAAAATACAAGGCAGCAGCCACCAAGGCGGCCACCAAGGGAAAACCAATCCCTGGGCTTTGCAATTCGAAATAAATGCCCCCCAGCATCAGCAAAATCAAGAGGCCACTGACCGCCGGATTCAAAAGAAATTGGAGGAAGTAGTCCAAGGCGCTGAGTTTCTGTTGAACGATCTCCTTACGACGGACCCCCAGCATTTGGAGGACCTCTTCTTCGGATGCAGCAGTACCGTCGCTGATCCCCAAACGGACGGCTTCGGAGCTGGTCAAGGTCAAGACCTTGCCGGAATCCACAACGCCGGGGTACCCGAGGCCGGGGTCCACCATGCATTCAGCAAGGCGGGGATTACGGTTACGGGCTTCGGCGGTGGCCCTCATGGTGGCCCTCATATAGGACTGGTATTTGTCCGGTACGGGGGTGCCTTCTTGGTTGACCACCGTAGCGGCACCGATGCTGGCACTGGGAACCATGTAGATTCGGTTAGCCGCCAAAGCGATCAGGGCACCGGCAGAGGCGGCATTGTTATCGACCCAAACCACGACGGGTATTTTGCTTCGAAGGAGCCGGGTGCGTACGCTGTCCGCCAAGTCAACTTGCCCACCGTAGGTGTTTAGGCGGATAAGCACAAGGTCAGCCTCTCGCTCTTGGGCTTCCGCAAAGGCCATTTGGACTTTGCGCCAAAAGGGAGGGGCCACCTGGTCTTGAAGTTCAAAACGGTATATTCTGCATAACTTATTGGAATCCAGCCACAAAGACTCCTTTGGGGCTTTGAGGTTTTCCGCGGTGACCTCCGTTAAGGGCAAACCCCAGGGAAAGATTAATAAGAGCCCATGCAAAACGCTCCTTTGCAGAAGGCTGGTTAGGGTGAACAGGATGGAGGAATAGCGGATTGGCATCAATACAGCAAAGGTATCACGGTGATTTGGGGCATGGAAAGTTCCTGCAATTTAGAGATTTTAAGGCAATGTGTAGGCCTTGCATCCTCATGCTCTCTAAATTTGAGGCATGTGGGTCGAAAATATTTTACAAACCATCGGGCATACGCCCCTGGTCCGAATTAACCGCCTTTGTGCTCATCTGCCGGCAACGGTTCTAGCCAAAGTGGAAACCTTTAACCCGGGGCATTCCACCAAGGACCGAATGGCCCTCAAAATGATTGAAGACGCCGAGGCCGCCGGACTGCTGAAGCCCGGATACACGATCATTGAGGGAACCTCCGGGAATACCGGCATGGGGTTGGCGATGGCCGCCGTGGTCAAAGGATACCGTTGCATTTTTACCACCACCGACAAGCAATCCCGCGAAAAAGTGGATGCACTGCGTGCGCTGGGGGCGGAAGTCATTGTTTGCCCCACGAATGTGGATCCCGAAGACCCCCGGTCCTACTACAGCGTTTCGTCCCGCTTAGCTCTTGAAACCCCCAACGCTTGGAAGGCCAACCAATACGATAACTTGTCCAATCGCCAGGCTCATTTTGAGCAAACCGGACCGGAGATTTGGGAACAAACCGAGGGGCGGGTGACCCATCTGGTGGTGGGGGTGGGTACCGGCGGAACCATTTCAGGGACAGCGCGTTTTTTGAAATCCAAGAATCCCCAAATCAAGGTCTGGGGGATCGATACCTACGGGTCGGTTTTCAAGAAATACAAAGAGACCGGGATTTTTGACAAACAAGAAATTTACCCCTATGTTACCGAGGGTATCGGAGAGGACTTTTTGCCGGCCAACGTGGACTTTGATTTGATCGATCTCTTCGAAAAAGTTACGGACCGGGATGCGGCCCTGATGACGCGTCGAATCGCTCGCGAAGAAGGAATTTTTGCGGGTAATTCGGCGGGTTCGGCGATGGCCGGGTTGTTGCAATTGGGGCATGAATTGAAGCCAACGGATGTGGTGGTGGTGATTTTTCACGATCACGGGACCCGTTATCTGAACAAAATGTTCAACGATGAATGGATGCGGGAGAGGGGCTACCTGAGCGATACGGCCGAGGATGCGGCAGGTTTGGTTTTGAGAAGGGGACAGGTACCCTTGGTCAAAGTAGGGTATTGGGAAACGGTCGGGGAGGCGGTTGCCAAAATGCGCAAACACCAAATATCGCAGGTACCGGTTCAGGACGCCGAAGGAAACTGGGTGGGAGCGCTTTCGGAACGTAAATTGTTACAAAAACTCCTATCTCACCCGCATCTTTCTGCGGAACAGGTTGAGCATCATATGGAAACAGCATTTGCTGAGGTCGAATCCTCTACCAAGGTTCAGCGCCTACTACCGCTTATACGACCTGATTCCGAGGCTATTATGGTCCGTATGCCCGATCATTCCTGGCATATTTTGACCCAGCATGATTTGTTATCTGCCTTCCTCTAAACATCCAATTCATGACCAATGCACTACAACGATTAGGGATCCTGGTCGCTATCCTTGGAACTTGGAGTTTGCTGATTCCACTCCGGGCACAGCCATTGCGTGCCGCCGAAACCAAAATCCTCCGCTTGGAGCAGGTGCAGCTGTTTCGTTCGGGGGCCGTTCTTCGCTATTCGGCCAGCGGCAAAGTGGTCAACGGTTCGCAACGTTGGGTGTTGGGGGGTTGGGCCAAGTTTTTTGATGCCGCATCCCTGCGTGTCAAATCATCAAGCGGTTTAAGGATGACCGATTACCGATGGGAAAAATTACCGGCATCCGAGGCTTGGATGGATTCGTTGAATGCCGCTGAGCGTGCCATGGCCGATAACCGGCGGGTCTTGGAAGAAAAGCAAGTGGATATGTCAGCACTGCAGGCCGAGGAGCAGTACATGATGGTTTTGTTGGGAAGAACGGCCGTCCAAGGCAAAGGTCCAGCGGGGACGGTATCGCCTAACGTCGCCGAAACCGGATCAGCCAGGAATGGCTTAAGGGTTCGGAACAATTCCGGCAACGCATGGCCCAGGTTGGGCGAGCCAAACTTCAGTGCCAACGGGGTTTGGATTCCTTGACTCGTCGTTCAGGGGATTTGGAGTCCAAGGTTATTTATTGGCGAGACAAAATTCAGGCTTCGGAGCAAGGCTTGGTTTTGCAGCTGGAGGCAATACCTGCGGTGGACGGGAAGACGGGGCAAGTGGCTTTGGAGGTTTTTTGTCCCCAAGCCGGATGGAATCCTTCGTATGAAATGGATGTTGATGTGAACCAATCCAAGGTGGCCCTGCGTTTGGGTGCTCAATCCTATCAGCAAAGCGGCCAGGATTGGGAGGGGATACCGGTGGAATTTTTGACACATACCCCTTCGATGGGTTTGGAATTGCCGGTCTTAAACCCGTGGTATTTGGACTATTATCGGCCTATGGTCAAATCCTTTGATCGGATCGAAACCATTTCCTCAGAAAGCAGAAACCGTTCCCAACCATCCCGCGCTATGTCCGATGCGGCGGAACCGGCCACGGCCATGACGTGGAGCGAGTTGGAGGCATCGGGTGTGCCCATCGTGGAACGAAGTATTCAAGGCTCAGCCTTTGTGTACAAGCCCACCTCAACCTTTCGTCTTGTTTCGGGGGGGGAGTCTTGGCAACCTCTGGATGCCCGCACGGTGGAGGTGGAACTCTTGCGCTATGCCGCACCCCGTCAACAACCCCGGGTTTACCTGATGGGCATCCTAAGGGATTCCTCCTTGATGGATTGGGTGGATGGACCTTGCCTCATCTCGGTGGACGGGAACCGAGTCGGAGAACAACAAATTCGTTGGGCCCATGCGGCCGATTCGGTAGCTCTGTCGTTGGGTACGGATGAGTTGATTCAGGTTCAATACCGCCCCGCGGCTATTTTCAAAAATCAGCGATCTCGATGGGATCAATGGGTCGTTCGCCACTACGGTTATCGGGTGGATTTGAGGAACAGTCGGCCTCAGACCGTGCGCATTCGGTTGGAGGACCAGTATCCCGTGAGCCTCCAAAAGGACCTGGAAGTTTTGGATTTAACCGCCGAAGGGGCTCAATTCCCCACGGCCCCCGAAACCGCTATTCCTGGGCTGGTTCGCTGGGAATTGAAGCTGGAACCCCAGGCCCAACGCGCTTTGGAATGGGGTTTTCGGGTCAAACACCTCCGCAACAAGCCCGTGGTGGGCTTGTAGGCCTTTGGGGTTTTGGGCCTTACTTTTGCCGTTTCTTAACCCATTTGACCAACCAAAAACCTTCGTAAGTTATGAAACACCTGGGACACCCACCGTTGAATTTGCATTGGGAACGTAGCGGCCTGAACGGTGTTCAGCAAATCTTTTGGAATTTGAGTCCAGCAGAGCTTGTCGAATCTGCCTTGGCCTCGGGCGAAGGTCAACTCTGCGACAACGGGGCCTTGGCTTCGGATACCGGGGAATTTACCGGCCGTTCGCCCAAAGACCGCTTTGTGGTCAAGGATGCAATCACCGAAAATGCGGTTTGGTGGGGAGATATCAACATCCCTTTTGGTCCTGATCATTTTGATGCATTGTACGAGCGTGTTGCCGAGTATTTGGCAGGCAAAACCGTCTACGCCAGGGATGCCTACGCTTGTGCTGATCCTGACCATCGATTGAATATTCGGGTCATTACCGAACTGGCCTATTCCAATCTCTTTTGCCACAATCTTTTTCTGCGCCCAACGGCCGAAGAATTAACCCAAGCCGGTGAGCCGGAATGGACCATTGTATGCGCTCCGGGTTTCCGTGCCGAGCCCGATAGGGACCATACCCGCCAACACAATTTTGCGATACTGAATTTTACCCGAAAGGTGATCCTGATCGGGGGTACCGGTTATACCGGGGAAATGAAAAAAGGCATCTTTGGGGTCCTGAATTTTGTCCTACCTCATCACAAAAAAGTATTGTCCATGCATTGTTCCGCCAACAGCGGGGCCCAAGGGGATACGGCTTTGTTTTTTGGTTTATCGGGTACGGGCAAAACCACTTTATCGGCCGATCCGAACCGTCGCCTGATTGGGGATGATGAACACGGGTGGAGCGATACTTCGGTGTTTAATTTTGAGGGGGGGTGCTACGCCAAGTGTATCAACCTGACCCCCGAAAAGGAGCCCGAAATATGGAAAGCCATTCGTTTTGGTTCCATTGTCGAGAATATTGTTTTCAAAGAGGGTACCCGGATTGTGGATTACGATAACGGTTCCAAAACCGAAAATACCCGCTGCGCTTATCCCATTCATTACATTGACAACGCCATGGTTCCCTCCGTGGGGTCTCATCCCAAGCATTTGTTCTTTTTGACCGCGGATGCCTTTGGGGTATTGCCTCCGATTAGCCGCCTCAACGAGGCCCAGGCCATGTATCATTTCATATCGGGGTACACGGCCAAAGTCGCGGGCACCGAGGTCGGGGTGACCGAGCCCCAAACAACCTTCTCGGCTTGTTTTGGACGGGCTTTTTTACCGTTGCACCCTGGCCAGTACGCGACCTTGCTGGGTCAAAAAATGCAGGAACATCGCGTTCAGGTCTGGCTGGTGAATACCGGATGGAGCGGGGGACCTTACGGGGTGGGGAGTCGTATGAAATTGTCCTATACCCGGGCGATGATCACCGCAGCCTTGGAAGGTCAATTGGACCAGGTTGAATTTGAAAACCATCCGGTTTTTGGGGTTTCGATGCCAAAGTCTTGCCCTCAGGTTCCTTCGGAGATCTTGAATCCTCGGTTAACATGGTCTGATCCAGCGGCCTACGATGCCAAAGCCTCGCAATTGGCGGCTGCTTTTATCAAGAATTTTGACCAGTACCGCGACGGGGTGGATGCCCAGGTTCTCGAAGGCGAGCCCCGACCTTAACCGTTCCAACGGCAAGGGACGATCGCGCGTTCAATTCATCGCAGGGTTTCGTCCAGCCATCCAAAAAACACCTTTTGCCACAAGACCGAATTCTGGGGCTTAATCACCCAGTGGTTCTCGTCCGGGAAATAGAGCATCCTCGTTTTGATACCCCGCAATTGGGCGGCCGTATAGGCTTCGAGACCTTGGGCCAGAGGGACGCGGTAATCTTTCTCGTTGTGAATAATAAGGATAGGAGCATTCCACTGATGGACGTAGCGATGAGGTGAATACCAATTGTAGGAGTTGGGTTTGGGTCTATCCCAAGGGCGACCTTTCATGTCCCATTGCGAAAAGAAAATCTCTTCGGTCTGACCAAACATGGATTCCAAATTGTAAACGCCGCAATGGGCAATGAAGGACTTGAACCGCCCATCGTGGTTGCCCGCCAACCAATAAACCGTATAGCCCCCGAAGGATGCGCCCACCGCAGCCATGCGCCCGGCATCCACGAAGGGTAATTTTTTGACGGAATCGGTGACCCATAACATATCCTTCATGGCCTGACCGCCCCAGTCTCCGGAAATTTGTTCGTTCCATGCCTGACCAAAGCCCGGCAAGCCACGGCGATTGGGGGCCACAACAATATACCCTTTGGCCGCCATCAAATGAAAATTCCAACGGGTACTGAAGGACTGACCGATCATGCTTTGAGGACCTCCTTGGCAATACAAGAGCGTGGGATAGGATTTAAGCGGATCAAAATCAGGCGGATATACGATATAGGTTTGGACTGTTTGGCCATCCGAGGATAGAATGTTACGGCTTTCGAACCTGGCCAGGCGCAGGTTTTGGTATAGGCTGTCGTTGCAGGAGCTGAAGGTTTTTTCGGCAAGGCTGGATCGCAAACGGCCACATAGTTCGGATGGCCTGAGCATGGTGGATTTGAGGTAGAAAATCCAGTGATCGGCTTGGGGCGAGGATTTTTTGGATGATTTGGAAGGGGGCACAGCCACCGTCATGAGGCCGGAATATTGCGCGGTATCGAGGGTGATCACGGTCCAAGGCAGGACGGCGGTGCTGTTCATCGTGGGCTTGCTGCGTTGAACCTGTACCGGGCTTTGCAACGAATGGGCAATGATTTGGGTAAAACCACCGTGGTAAACTGCGTAATACAAGGTTTTGGCATCCGGGGACCAGGACATTTCGTAGGCAGAACGATCCAGTTCGGTATTGAGGTAGGTGGTTTGTCGGGTATTCCAGTTCATCAAAGCCACCCTGTTCAAGTCCGCTTCGTATCCATCGCGGGCCATGCTCAACCAACTGAGGTACTGTCCGTCCGGTGAAAATTGCGGATCGGTGTCGTAGCCGGGATTCGAGGAGGTGAGATTGACCGTAAGACCGGTAGGGACATCGTAGGCATAGAGGTCGGAATTGGTGGACACAGCGGCCTCGTTGCCTTTCATTTTCTTGGCGGGATAGACCAGGGTTTGACCGGAGGGGGACCAGACGATTTCAGAGGATGACCCCATGGGGGGTAGAGGACTGTGCCAAGGCTCATCCGGCATGATATCCTTGGCCTCACCCACCGGGCGCGCATCCGACATGCCTTGCACAAAAACATGGCTGTAGGTACCGTCATGCCAGCTGTCCCAATGGCGGTGCATCAATTGATCGAAAACTTGACCTGTGGACTTGCTAAGGCTGGGGTAGCGATCGTGCATGGTGGGCTCCAAACGCACTTTGCGGATATAGAACCAATGCTTGCCGGATGGGGATAATCCGAAGCCGTCAATACCCCCTTCCAATTGGGTCAGGGCTTCGCGCCCTGATCCATCGGGTCGCATACGGTGCAATTGCATGGCCCCGTTGACCGGGTAGAGAAAAGCGATCCATGCCCCGTCATTTGACCACTGATAATCGACCTCGGAAGATGGGGTTTGGGTCAAAGAAGTGGTTTTCCCGGTGTTGAGGTCCAAAAGCATCAAATCGGTCTGCGATTTGTTTTGGTCCAGGATCGTGGAACGAACCCCGTAGAGGATTTTGTTGCCGTTGATGTCGGCTTTGGGGGCAGAGGGGGTTTTGAGATCCCATAACATTTCTTCGTTAAGGGTGCGTTGGCCTTGAACGGAGGAGAGCGTTAGGCTCCACATCAGCAAGGGGAGGATGCCCATATAAGGCTTGGTGATTTTATGGATATTCATAACAACGAAAAATTTAAATGAAACTTTTTAGTTTGGGAGTACGAAATTCAAAATGCGTCCGGGGACGGCAATGATTTTGGTGGCTTGTCTCCCGGCCAACCATTCGATGACCCGTGGATGTTCCAGGGCCATTTGGGTAAGTTCTGCTGAGGTGGCCTTGGAGGGTAAATCAATTTGAAAACGCAATTTCCCGTTTTGTTGGACGGGGTAAGCAAAGGTATCCTCTTCCAGGTATTGAGCGTTCCATACGGGAAATGGGGCATGGTGAATGGATGGTTCAAAGCCCAAAATGCTCCACAGTTCCTCCCCAAGATGGGGGGCAAAAGGGGCCAAAAGCAAGGCGTAATCACGGAGTATATCTCGGTGCTGAATGGAAGCGGATTGGATTTCGTTGAGGCCAATCATCAAACCGGAAACGCAAGTATTCAGCGCCATTCGATCCATTCCATCGCTAATTTTTTTGATGCAACGGTGCAGAATTTTGAGGGCGGCCTCGCTTGGGGGAGTATCGGAAATGGGGGTTTGACGGTAATAGCGCCATGCCTTTTGCAAAAAGCGGGAAACCCCTTCGATGCCTTGGGTGTCCCATGGTTTGGCATCTTCGAGCGGTCCCAAAAAAAGTTCGTACAAACGAAGGGTATCGGCTCCGTATTGATCGATTACCGAATCCGGATTGACCACGTTTCTCTTGGATTTGGACATTTTCTCGACTTCCGGCTTGGTATGAAAAAAATCGGTTTCACTCAAGTCCATGGGAGCATGGTTCCACGCATAAAAGTTCCCCTGAAGGGAACAGCCCTCGAGGCCCAACCACAAAGCATGCTGAAAAGCCAAGCCCTCTGCCGGGTCGCTTAACAAGCGAGGAATGTTCAAACGGTTACGATCCACGAAGCGTATATCCACCGAGCTTCGGTATCCGAACTTTTCGACGGAGCTATCCATGCGCTTAAGGGCCAAGATCAAATCTTCACTCAAGAAAATTTGAGAAAATTCCTCAATCCCTTCCTGGAGTTTGGACCCTACATCCCGAAAAGTTTGGGTCCGGGGATCGCCCTCCGGGGGGTTGGAGTTGTTTGGGGTGGTCTGCAAAATGTTATGAATGCGGGACATCCAAAAGTCGAGGCCATGCTCCGATTGGGATCGGAAAACATATTCGGAGATGCCTTGGATCATCCCTTGATTGACCAGCTTTGTAAAGGGCTCGCGAAAAGGAACCCAACCACGGTCATACAGAAAATGATTCCAAAAGCGGGCGTACAGGAGGTGTCCCGTGGCATGTTCCGAACCCCCGATATACAGATCCACCGGCCCCCAATAGTCCATGGCTTGAGGATCTGCGAATTGAGCCTCGTTGGTGGGATCCATGTAGCGCAGAAAATACCAGGATGAACCTGCCCAGCCGGGCATGGTGGTCGTTTCCAAAGGTTTGCCTTGGTAGGTCCAGTCGGTGGCCCTGGCCAAGGGGGGCTCACCTTCGGCGGTGGGCAAATACAATTCAATTTCAGGAAGGATGAGGGGGAGAGCGGTGTCGGGTAAGGCCCATACTTCATCGTGTTCGATGGCGACAGGCACGGGTTCTCCCCAATAGCGTTGCCTCGAGAACACCGCGTCTCGTAAACGGTAACGGGTAATTCCACGACCAAGGCCAAGTTCCTGGAGATGAAGGATCATCGCGGCTATACCCTGGGATCCGGTCAAACCGTCCAAAAACGAAGATTCCTGAAGGATGGCGGATTTGTCCACACAAGCACCTTGATTGGGGTCTTGGCCTACGAAAATACCCGGTACAGGAAGGCCAAAATGCCTGGCAAAATTCCAGTCACGTTCATCTCCTGCAGGGACGGCCATGATGGCCCCCGTTCCGTATCCGGCCAGCACATAATCAGCCGTCCAAACAGGAATAGGCTGCCCGGTAAGGGGGTGTATCGCGTAAGATCCCGTGAAGCAGCCGCTAATTTTCTTGGTTTCCGCTTGACGTTCGCGCTCGCTACGGCCTTGAATTTCAGCAAGGTAACCCTCAATTGCCAAATGCTGCTCTGCGGTCGTCAGCTCCTTCAATTGAGGATGTTCGGGGGCAATCACCAGAAAGCTAACACCGAACAACGTATCCGGTCTTGTGGTAAATACTTCCAGGGTTGTGGAGGATCCGGAGCCTTGACCCGCTTGAATCTGGAAATAAACTTGAGCGCCTTCGGACTTTCCGATCCAGTTGCGTTGATGATCTTTGATCGATTCCGACCATTGCAAGGCAGGCAATTCGTCCAAAAGGCGATCCGCATAGGCCGAAATCCGTAACATCCATTGCGGCATCATGCGCTGCTCGACTGGATGGCCCCCTCGCTCCGAAAACCCGTCTTTGACTTCATCGTTGGCGAGTACGGTGCCCAAGGCAGGGCACCAATTGACTCTGGCCATGGCCCGGTAGGCCAAACGGTAAGCCATAAGCCATCGACTTTGGGTGGCGCTATCCGCCTTGTTCCATGCTTCAGCGCTAAAGGGCTCCGCATGATCGCTGGACTTGGCTTGTGCAGCGCTTGAGCCACCTTGGGTGAAGAGCTTGGTGAGTTCGTCGATAGGTCGAGCACGGTTGAGCTGCAGGTCAAACCAGGAGTCATACAACTGCAAAAACATCCACTGGGTCCAGCGATAATAAGTTGGATCGCAGGTGCTTATTTGACGCTCCCAATCGAAACTGAAGCCGATACGTTGCAGTTGATCGCGGTAGCGTTGGGCATTGACAGTGGTCGTGATCTGGGGGTGCTGGCCGGTTTGGATCGCATACTGTTCCGCGGGCAATCCAAAAGCATCAAAGCCCATGGGATGAAGGACCGCGAACCCCTGCATTCTCTTCTGCCGAGCAATGACATCGGAGGCAATATACCCCAGAGGATGACCCACATGCAGCCCGGCACCGGAGGGATAGGGAAACATATCCAGCACATAGTATTTGGGGCGACCGGGTGTGGGTTCCGGTGTCCGGTAGGTGCCGTTTGCCAACCAATGTTGTTGCCATTTACGGTCAATTTCCTCGAGCGTGTTGGGGGAATTCAAGGGAAGGGTTGGGTTTAGAAAATTGAATGAGCGAACGCAGGCGAATTTAGTTCCAAGGTAAGCGCCAAGCACAAGGGGTGTACGGGTTATTTTTGAGCCAAGATGCGTTTCTCAGGTTCTTCCTTGCTCAAGTCTTCCGTTTCCCGGTCCCGTTTCTCGGCGTTCTTCTCGCAGTTCCTGGTCCTCTACCTCTTGGGCTTGATGGCTTACGGGTTTTGGCAAGCCAAATTATGGGTGGAGCATCTCCATGAGAATATCGAAATCCAGGTATTTCTGGGCCAAGAGGCGAAGGCCAGCGACGTTCGTGCCATGATGATGGAGGTCCGACGCTTACCCGAAGTCAAAGAAGCAAAATATGTAAGCGCCTCCAGCGCTGCCAAGGAATTGAGCCGTGATTTGGGAGAAGATTTTGTGAGTTTTCTCGGTGAGAATCCCTTGATGCCTTCGGTCAAAGTCAAGGTTCGGTACGCTTACGGGGAAGAGCTCCCCTTTCGAGCCCTGGTGGGTCGCCTGCGTTCCTATTCGGTGGTGAGTGAAGTGGTCTATCCCCAACGTTTATTGACCTCGTTGCAGGAGAATTTTCAGAGAATGGCCTTGGTCATGTTGGCCTTGAGTGGCATCCTCCTTTTGGTGACCTGGTTGCTCATTGATCAGTCGGTTCGCCTTGCCATTTTTGCGGACCGGCATCTTATTCGTTCCATGCAATTGGTGGGCGCGGAGGATGCATTTATCCGTCGTCCGTATTTGCGGTCGGCTTTGATGGGTTCAGGGATGAGCTTTGCGGTGGCTTTGTTGGCCATAACCATAACTGCTGTTTGGATAGCCCAATGGGCCCCGGATTTTCACCATCGTGAATCCCATGCGGCCTTGCCTTGGTTGGTCTTAGGCCTGGGGCTTTTTGCCTTGTTGGTGGGTTGGCTGAGCCATTTTGCGGCCTTGAACAAGTATCTTCGCCTCGATTCCGATCAATTTCATTAAAACTTTTCCCATGGCGACGAAGTCCACTGTATCCCCCAAAGTAACCAAACCGGGTAGTTCCTTTGGATTCAAAGATATCTTCCAGCACAAAGGTCAACCCCTGTTTCAGCCTATCAATTATCGTTTGATGGTCCTTGGTTTGGTGTTGCTGGTTGCTGGAAATGCCCTGATGATTGGCAAGGAAGATATTTATTCGTTTACCAAAATAACTTTGGCCCCCATCATCATCGCGGCAGGTTATTTGGTGGAGTTGGTGGCGATTCTGTACCGCCCCAAATCCTAATGCATCACGTGCAGGACGGCATGTCCTGGATTGCCGTTTGGATCCTCGCCATTGTCGAAGGGCTCACCGAGTTCTTGCCCGTTTCATCAACCGGGCATATGATTTTGACTTCCTCCTTAATGGGCTGGAAACAAACACCTTTTCTAGAGTTATTTGAAGTTTTTATTCAATTAGGGGCAATCCTTGCCGTCCTGAGCTTGTATTACCGCAGGTTCTTGGTGGGTCCTCGCATTTATTTGAAATTGACGGTGGCTTTTCTGCCAACCGGGATCATTGGTTTTCTGGCTTACGACACCATCAAAGCCTATTTGTTTAATCCCCTTACCGTGAGCCTCTCCCTGCTGGTTGGTGGGGTCATCTTGGTCTTCGTGGACCGATGGTCCGATCGCGAACGTTCCAAATTTGCTTCGGTGGATGAGATGCCCTACACCTCGCTGTTGGCGGTAGGGTTGATGCAGTGCATAAGCATGGTCCCCGGAGTATCACGAGCTGCGGCCACCATCTTGGGCGGTGTTTCGGTGGGTTTGAACCGGGTTTTGGCGGCTGAATTGAGTTTCCTTTTGGCATTGCCCACCATGCTAGCCGCTACTGGGTATGATTTACTGAAGCAATATGATCATATTCCTTCGAATGCTTGGCCTATGCTTTTGAGCGGGGCTGCCATCGCCTTTGTGGTCGCACTGCTGGCGGTCAAGGTCTTTGTTCAATGGGTCCAACATTATGGCTTCAAGCAGTTTGGTTACTATCGAATTTTGATAGGCCTTTTGTTCTTGGCCTTGTATGCGCAGGGTAGCTTGCGATTGGATTAAACCAAGGCATGAAAGCGGGCACTGAATTTTGGCTGAATGGGGGTCAGGGCCTTTGGTTGAAAGCTACCGTTCAAGAAAACAATTCGGAAGAGGAGGGTGCAAGGCCAACCTTGGAAGAGCTCCAGGCCGGGGCGGTGATTCCGGTGTACAAGCCCAAAACATGGACTTCCTTTGATGTGGTGCGCAAGGTGCGTAACCGTTTGGGAGGCGCCAAAGTGGGCCATGCAGGGACCTTGGACCCCTTGGCCGAGGGCTTGCTTATCCTCTGCATCGGGGCCAAAACCAAAGAAATTGATCGATGGATGGGTCACCCCAAGGAATACGAGGCCGTATTGGGATTGGGTGAAATCAGTGATTCTTACGATCTTGAAACGGAACTTCGCCCTTACGGAGATCCTACCTTGGTGAACGAAACCATGGTGGAGGAAGGCTTGAAGGCGATGAGCGGTACGATCATGCAAATACCGCCTGCCCATTCCGCCATCAAAGTTGGCGGGGTCAGAGCCTATACCAAGGCCAGAAAGGGAGTGAGCATGGAACTCAAGGCCCGTGAAGTTGAAATCAAGGAAATTGAACAACTTTATCGCAAAGGGAATGACCTGGCCCTTCGAATTCATTGCTCCAAAGGAACCTATATCCGCTCCTTGGCCAGGGATTTAGGAGAGTTTTGGGGATGCGGTGCTTACCTCAAGGACCTGAAGCGCACGGCCATTGGAACAATTCATGCATCGCAGGCGTTTCATCTCCACGATTTTGACGCATTTTTGCACATCCATACGCAAAGCCTGCATGCAGATCTTCCATAGTTTGTCAGAATACAGCCGAACGGCGCCTTTGGCGTTGACCATGGGTTCCTTTGACGGGGTGCATTTGGCCCATGCCGAGGTGATCAAATCGTTGGTAAGCGAGGCCAAGGAGCGCCAATGTTTGGCCGCGTTGATGACCTTCGACCCGCATCCTCGGATGGTGCTTAACAAAGACCCGGACAAACTCAAGCTGCTCAGTACGGCCGAAGAAAAAGCGTCCAAAATGGCCTCCCTGGGCCTGGACCTGCTCTTTGTGTTGCCCTTTGACAAAGCCTTTTCCAATCAATCGGCCTTGGAATTTCTGCACTTGTTGGTGAATCAATTGGGCGTTTCTCATTTGGTGATTGGCTACAACCATCGTTTTGGCAAAGACCGGGAGGGCGATTATACCTTCTTGCTCGAACAAACCAAAGCCTTGCCTTTTACCGTCCAAGAAATCGGGAGGCATGCCTTGGATCAGATGGCGGTTTCCTCATCCAAAATTCGAATCTCCTTGGATTCAGGCGATGTGGCCTTGGCACAGATGTTTTTGGGTTATTCCTATACTCTTAGCGGCAATGTGGTCCATGGTGACCAAGTGGGCAGGCGATTGGGGTACCCCACGGCCAACCTGCGTGTTGAAGATCCGCATAAACTCATCCCCAAATCCGGAATTTATGCCGCCCATGCACGGGTTGGGGATCGTTGGCTCAAGAGTATGGCGTATATCGGTCCCCGCCCAACTTTGAACGCTGATGGCGTTTCCGTTGTCGAAATCAATATTCTGGATTTCAGCGAGGACCTCTACGGTCAAAGCATGAGCGTACGTTTCTTAAGCCGTTTGAGAGATGACCGTAAATTTGATTCGTTGGAGGAATTGCAGGCCCAAATCCGATTGGACGAATCCAGGGTTAGGTTGTACTTCGACGGTCAATAGCCTGCGCCGATCCGGTGTAGAGCAGGGCCATGACCAGTTCCTGGGTTAATTCGGCTTCGCCTAAATGCCCCCCTTGCCCCAGGCCTTTGGCTTTAAGGTCATAATCCAACAAAACACGAATACATCGCCGAATTCTCTGAGGTGAATAGCGTTTGGCGTAGCGCTGATAGGATTGAACAAAATAAGGATGCACCCCTAGCAGACCGGCTAAAGCTTGGGATTGAAGATTTCCTGATTCATGAACCAGGCTAATTTTCTGAAAAAATGAATAAAGGGTACCAACGCACATGGGCAAGGAGAATTGCGAGGCCTTGGGATTTTGGCCCAAATGCAAGGCCAATCGGTAAGCTTTGGCCGCATCTTCCTGACCAATCGCGTCTTGTAGCTCAAAAACGTTGTATTCCCTCGATATTCCAACGTATTTCTCGATATGTTCCAACTCAATTTGTTCGCCTGGTTTCAGGTTCAGGGCGAGTTTCTCAATTTCGGCATCCATCAAACTTAGTTGGTTCCCGATATAATCAAGAAGCAAGGCTTTGCTGGGCGGACTGATCCTAAAACCCTTGGCTTGAATCATTTGATCCACCCAACCTGCAAGTTGATGGTCTTTGATGGGATCGCTTTGGACAATGCGGCCTTTCTGTTCCAGGGCTTTGAAGGACTTTTTGCGACGATCCAAATTCTTGCCTCGACATACCATAACGAGAAGGGTAGAATCCAGAGGATTCTGAAAATAAGGCAGGAGTTTATCCCATTCCTTGTCAGGCATTTGCTGGGCCTCTTTGACCAGAACCAAACGCCGTGGGGACATGAAGGGAAATAATTTGGCAGCACTGAGAATTTGTTCCGCCTGGGTTTCTTTGCCGTAAAGCACGGTCTGGTTAAAGTCCTTGGAGGCTGGGTCTAACCAATGTTCTTCCAGAAAATCGCTGAGTTTGTCAAGGAAATAGGGTTCTTCGCCTTGCAAGAGAACACAAGAGTTCCATTGGTTGATGGCATCGGTTTGAGAGGCCAGTTCCCTGGCATTGATAGCGGCCATTAAAATCGTAGATGCTTGACAGTAAGTCCGTTATTGATTAATAATTCAAGGCATCGATACCGATGGACAAATGTTTTAACACAAAAGATTTGGTCACGTGGGTATCGCTTTCTTTGGTTTTGACGCCCTCGGGTATCATGGGTTGATCCGAAACCAGCAACAATGCGCCGCTGGGGATACCGTTGTAAAAGCCAACGCTGAACAAAGTAGCTGTTTCCATGTCAATGGCCATGGCCCTGATCCGACGAAGGTAGGCTTTGAATTCTTTGTCATGTTCCCAGACCCGTCGGTTGGTGGTGTAAACGGTCCCGGTCCAATAGTCCAGGCCCTGATCGCGGATGGTGGTGGAAATGGCTTTCTGCAGGGCAAAGGAAGGTAGGGCCGGCACCTCCGGCGGGAAATAGTCCGATGAGGTCCCTTCACCTCGGATTGCTGCGATGGGCAATACAAAATCGCCCAATGAATTTTTCTTTTTGAGGCCACCGCATTTGCCCAGGAACAGGACTGCCTTGGGCGAAACCGCCGTCAAAAGGTCCATTACGGTTGCCGCCATGGGGCTACCCATACCAAAGTTGAGCATAGTTATACCCCCGGCTACGACCGAAGCAATGGGTTTGTCCAATCCCTTAACGGGTAAGTTGTGCTGAGCTGCGAAAAGGTCCAGATAATGGCTGAAATTGGTCAAAAGAATATAGGGGGTGAACTCCTCCAAGGGCCTGCCCGTGTACCGTGGCAGCCAATCGTTGACAATTTCAGCTTTGGTTTTCATACGCTAACGTATTCAAAGGTAACCATGGCCGTAGCTTTGACGTACAGGCCTATTCCCTATGGACCAAGCACCCCAGTTGATCTTCCCAGCAGTGAATCTGCCCATGCGTCAGCATAGGAATCAAATCCAGGTCTGGGATTCCTTTCGCAAGAAATGGGTCAAGTCAGGACCTGAAGAATGGGTTCGGCAGCATGCGGCCCATTATATAAGCAATGATTTGGGCTATCCTGCCACTCGCTTGATGCTGGAGCATCGGATCGGCCAAGGCCGTTCAAGCCGGCGCTATGATTTGATGGTGCTGGGTCGGGATAGGGCTCCTTTGATCTTGGTGGAATGCAAGGCGCCTACGGAGAAATTGGACGAGGAGGTCTGGTGGCAAGCCTTGTGTTATCAGCATCAGCGGCCTGCTCGTTTTCTGATGATCACCAACGGTTTGCAAGTGAAAATTAGGATGGGCAACGAACGTGGATGGGAGCCCGTGGAGGGATTGCCTAGCAGGATAGATTGGGAGGCAACAGGGGAGGCAAACCAGCCGAGCAATCGCTAGCGAGGCAGGAGTTTGGCCAAGATTTTGATTTGTTGGCTGTCGAAGATGTCTTCGCCATGATCTTCCTTGAGGCTATCCAGGAGCATGGCGCAGGCAACTGTTTGGGCATGCACCGACGCAGCCGAACGAGGTAATGCCCAATCCCACAGCGGATAGGTCCACCTTGCCAAAGCTTCCGCTGGCCTTGAGGCCGTCCGCTGACCCAACAACAATCCGGGTCTGAAAATGCTCAAGCGTTGGAATTGCATGCGTCGCAACGCTTCTTCGCATTCCCCCTTGGTCTTGGCATAGGGAAGGAGGCTTTGCGGGTTGGCTCCGACGGAAGAAACCAAGCCGAAATATGGCACCTGGCATTGACTTGCCAAGGCTGCAGCATTCACCACCATTTGGTAATCCACCTGCCTGAAAGCTTCCACCGAACCGGCTTGCCGTAATGTGGTCCCCAGGGCGCAGAATACCCGATCGATGGCCACATAATGGGGGGCATCCTGGCCGGGTTGCAGGAGATCGGAGGCGATCCAACGCATTTTGAAATGAGTGAAGGCCGGTTCTTTGCGTCCCAAACACAAGATTTCGTAAACCTGATCGCTGCGTATGCATTGCTCTAGCAAGGCAGAGCCAACCATTCCGCTGTATCCGAGCAGAAGAACACGGCGTTGGGGGCGGTGCAGGGAACCGGGTTTATCCATGATGGTAGGGGATACGGTGGCGAATGGTGAAGGCGCGGTACAATTGTTCCAACAAAATTAAGCGAACCAAGGGATGTGGAAAGGTCAAATCGGAGATGGACCATACCCAATCTGCTTGGAGGCGAATTGCATCGCTGACCCCGTAGGCACCTCCCACCATAAACTGCAAACGAGGGGGACCGTGCAATTCCCAATGCTGCAGTTTGCGGGCCAAACCAGGGCTGTCCACCTCTTGTCCCCGTTGATCCAGAAGGATATGGGCATGGCCATCCTTGAGGCGAGCATGGAGAACTTCGGATTCTGCGGCGATTATTTGACTGGGGTTGGAGCTGGACTCCTTAACCCCTAGTTCGTGGATGGTGAGCTTGCAAAAGTGTTGAAGCTTATCGCTGTAATAACGGGTGCCTTGGAGGATATGATCCTCCTTGATTTTGCCCATAAGCAGCAATTCAACTTGCATTGGGGGTGAAATGGGTTGGCCTCAATACCAAAACGGCCCTGCAAATGCAAGGCCGCTGGTTTACGGAGTGGGCTCCATTATTTCTTCTTGATATCCAGTAATTCAACCTCAAAAATCAAGACGGCATGAGGTGGGATTTTCTCACCGGCACCGCGTTCGCCATAGGCTAGGTTGCTGGGGAGGTAGAGTTTGAAGATGGAACCTTTGGGCATCAATTGAAGGGCTTCTGTCCAGCCTGCAATCACGCCGTTGAGTGGGAAGGTAGCAGGCTCACCGCGATCTTTGGAGGAATCAAAAACCTGACCATCGGTGGTGGTACCGTGGTAATGCACAGTGACTTCGTCAGTAGCCAAGGGTTTGTCGCCATCGCCCATTTTGATGACTTCGTATTGAAGACCGGAAGCGGTGGTGGTGATGCCTTTTTTCTTGCCATTTTCGGCGAGGAAGGCTTCTCCCGCTTTTTTGCTTTCGGCACCTTTAGCCTCGGATATTTTGGTAAAGTATCCCTGGATGGCGCTCATGGCCTCTTGGTCGTTCAGCCAAGTGCTGTCCCCGGCCAAAGCTTGTTCCATCCCTTTCATGAGGGCGTTGAGATTGAGGTTTTTGACACCTTGTTGTTTGATGTTGCTGCCAATGTTGACACCCAGGCTGTAGGAAACGGTGTCCAGTTCGGTTTTGAGGTCTTCTTTTTTCATTTTGTTTTGGGCGTTGCAGGAAGCAGACCACAAAGAAGTGGAAAGCAGGACAGCGATTAGGGTTTTGTGGTTCATGGGGAAGGGATTTGAAATAGGCTTGGGCTGCGAAGATAGAGGTCATTTTGATAGATTCGGTAAGAATCCTGCCCCACTTTTTCCTCCTTGACCGGGGATCCAGGGACATGGGGTGCCGGTGTACCCTGGTGCAGGGTCAATGCAGGGTTTTGGAACACATGGATTTCGTCCCAAACCCCGGTGCTTAGGAAAATATCCAGGGTATTTCGACCCCCTTCCACCAAGATGGAATGCAGACGCTGATCCATGAGGGTACTGCACCAGGCCTGGACCAGATCCTCTGCGGGACAAGTCATGGGCCAAAACAAAACAAGGGGCCCGGGATTTCTCGCAAAGACTCGGTGGGTGCCACCCAGGGATCGCCCGTCCGATGCAATAACCACCCTGGGATGAGGGTCACCCAGTCGCCAAGCTCTTAAATCCGGATCATCTTGAAGCAAAGTACGGGCACCCACCAGGATGGCGGCTTGTTCCCTGCGCAATTGGTGGGTGATGAGGGAGGCCATAGGGCCACTGATGCGCGGTCCCGGTCCAGTTTCACCCTTGTCCAAGAAACCATCCGCACTCATAGCCCATTTGAGGATAACATAGGGTCTGTTGCTGCGGCAGGCGGTCTCAAATCGACGGTTCATCCACCGGCATTCGTTTTCGAGAACGGGACCGCGGACCTTGATTCCTGCTTTCTGCAGCCTGGCTATGCCTGCCCCGCTAACCAATGGATGGGGATCGGTGCACCCGAAAACCACCGTTGGAATGCCGGCATCGATAATGGCCTCCGTGCAGGGTGGAGTTCTACCATGATGATTGCAAGGTTCAAGACTGACGTAGAGGGTGGGCAAATCCTCCTTGGCTGAGGCAGGGTTCATGGACCCTCCATGGATTAGCCATTGTTGCAGGGCATGGATTTCGGCGTGCGCAGACCCCCACCGTAAATGAGCGCCCTGGCCTACAATTTTCTGGTTTTGAACGATTAATGCGCCCACCAAGGGGTTGGGGTTGACCGAAGAACCTGGGGCACGGGCAATCTCCAAACAACGACGCATCCACGGAAAGTCCTGCGGCAGTGGGGGGGATGGTTCTTGGAAACCCATAACCCAAAAATAGGGTTTAGGTGAAGCCCTCTGTCTTGAATTTCATAACTTGCGCGCAATTGATGCGATTCACCTACGTCGACTATGCATAGAGCTCCCGGCGCTTGTTCCGAGAAGGAGTGGTTGGAGCTCCTTCATGGCCTGTATCCTGAGGGAGAAATCAAAGCCATGCGTAGGCTATGGCTGGATCTGGGTAGCGTATCGGAGGAACTGGCCACCGATGTGCCCGGTGGGATGCATCCATCCTGGGCCAGGCTTGTACAGGGTGAGCCTATTCAATATGTGTTAGGCAAAGCTTATTTTATGGGCAAGGCCTTGTCGGTTGGCTCCGGGGTGTTAATCCCTCGACCCGAAACGGAGGAGCTGGTGGAATGGGTGCTTGGGGATCCTCTGCTGAAGCCTTTGTCGGATCGTGAATTGGTTTCGGGAGTTGCCACCTTTTTGGATTTGGGGACCGGTAGCGGTTGCATTGCCCTGGCCTTGGCCAAAGGTAATTCCATGGGCATAGGTGACTCCATGGGCAAAGTCATCGCTTTGGATTGCGAGGCAGAAGCCTTGCAATTTGCCCAAGAGAATGCCCAAGCATGGGGAGTGGCCTCAAGGGTTGAACTTGAACAATCGGATTTCATGTCCAGCGATTGGAAGGCACCCTGCGCCCGATATTGGGTCAGCAATCCGCCTTATATCGGCGCGGAGGAGGCCCAGGACTTGGACAAGCACGTGATGGATTATGAGCCGTCCAAAGCCTTGTTTGCACCGGGTTCGCATCCAATGGATGTCTACCGCACCTTGATTGGGGCCTTCCTGGAATCCCCCTGCTCGGAGTGTTTATGGTTGGAACTCAACCCGCGTTACGCCTTGGATATCGCCAATCCCCAAAGGTGGGGAACTCCCCCGAATTTGGAATGGACCATGCGCCAAGATATGCAGGGGAAAAACAGAATGTTACGAATCCGGAAGCAGGGCTAGGCTTGCACGAAAACCGCTTGTCGATCGATCTTTCGTAACAAACCCTGCAAGACCTTGCCAGGACCTACTTCGGTAAATTCCGTGGCGCCTCCTTGAAGCATAGCTCGTATGCTCTGGGTCCACAGGACAGGGCCTGTGAGTTGTTTGGATAATCCATCACGGATGAGGGCTGGATCCAGCCGGCCTTCTGTCGGTGCAACATTTTGGTAAATCGGGCAGCGTGGGGCAAGGATTTCCGTGGCATCAAGGGCGCCTTGGAGGGCGCTTGCAGCGCTTTGCATCAAGGGGGAGTGGAAGGCGCCCCCTACCGCAAGGGGAACCACTTTGAGGGCACCTGCTTCGAGGGCCTTGATTCCAGCCAATTCCACTGCGGCGGGTACTCCGGAGATCACCACCTGCCCTGGGCAATTAAAATTGGCAGCGACCACGATTTGACCAGTCTGGCTCACCTCATCGCATAGGGCCACCACCTTGTCGTCGTCTAGGCCGAGCACCGCGGCCATGGTCGAGACCTGTTCTTCGCAGGCCTTCTGCATGGCGCTTGCCCTCAAAGAAACCAGGCGTAGGCCGTCTTCGAAGCCAAGGGCTCCGGCTGCGGTCAAGGCCGAAAACTCACCCAAGGAATGCCCTGCAACCATCCCCGGTTCAAAGCGATCCCCCATAACCTCGGCAAGGATCACGGAATGCAGGAAAATGGCAGGTTGCGTCACCTTGGTCTGCCGAAGGTCCTCTTCAGAACCGTTGCACAGCAACTCATCCAGGGGAAAACCCAGGATGGAGACGGCCTGCTGCATCCTTAGGGCTGCTTTCTCGCCCAAAGCGAGGATGTCCTTCCCCATTCCGGGGTACTGGGAACCTTGTCCCGGAAATAAATATGCTCTCATGGTTGGAGGAGGGTCATGGCCTGTGGGCCGTAATACGTCACGGAATTTTGATGGGTTTCGGCAAGGCGTATGCAATGGAGCCTGTAGCGAGGATTCAGAAGGTCCTCGTAAAGTTGATCCCAGATGGCGATGGCTAAATTCTCGGTCGAGGCCAATCGACCTTGCATAAAGGGTACGTCCAGGTTGATATTGGAATGATCAAGGGGTTCAATCACCTTGTCCTGAATGAGCCTTTTGAGGACTTTCAAGTCCAAAACAAAGCCTGTATCCGGATCGACTTCGCCGGCAATGGTGACCCAAAGTTCAAAATTATGGCCGTGCCAATTCTTGTGGGCACATTTACCGAAGACCTCTTCGTTGCGGGCTTCATCCCAGTTGGGGTTCCAAAGTTTGTGGGCGGCATTGAAATGCGCCTTACGGGTTACCAAAATCATAAGCGGTGCAAAGATACAAAGGCTTAATTTTGGGCAATGATAATTGTAACCGGTGCTGGTGGATTCATTGGATCCAATTTGGTTGCCCGCCTGAACAGGGAGGGCTTTAAGGATTTGGTCCTGGTTGATGATTTTGGGGGCGGCAAAGAAGCCAGGCTTCAAGGCCTGATCTATTCGAGCTTGGTTCATCGCGATCATCTCATGCCTTGGTTGGATGAACACCATGCCTGGGTTCAGTATGTTTTTCATTTGGGCGCAAGGACCGACACCATGCTTCATGACGTGGCCATTTTTGACCGCCTCAATTTGAGATATTCCCAAGAATTGTGGCAATCGTGCACGCGTTGGGGTTTGCCTTTGCTTTATGCCTCCTCAGCGGCAACCTATGGATTGGGGGAACATGGTTTCGAAGACGGGCTTTCCATTTTGAGTCAATTGCAACCGCTTAATCCCTACGGGGACTCCAAACATCGCTTTGATTGCTGGATGGCCAGTAGCGAAAGCAAGCCCCTGCAATGGGTGGGGCTTAAGTTTTTCAATGTTTATGGTCCCGGCGAAAGCCACAAAGGCCCCATGGCCTCCGTGGTTTGGCATGCCTCCAAGCAGGTGATGCAGGATGGGACGGTCCGCTTGTTTAAGTCCCATCATCCTGATTACAAAGACGGTGAGCAGCGAAGAGATTTTGTCTACGTGGACGATGTTACGGAAATTTGTTTGTGGTTTATGAAAAATCGTCAACACAGCGGTTTGTTCAATCTGGGTACCGGGAAGGCCTCGACCTTCAAAGACTTGGTATTGGCGCTGTTTCAAGCCATGTCGCTGGACCCTAGCATTGACTTTGTGGAGACCCCGGAGCACTTGCGTGCACAATACCAGTACTATACCTGTGCCGACATGGCATGGCTGCAGCGATTGCATTGTCCGGTTTCATTCACAAGTCTTGGGGATGGGGTTTGGGATTATTACCGGAAAGAACTTTCCAAATTGAATCGGTCATCCCTTCTTTAGGCCATGGCCGGTCCAACCACCTTCGTCGAATTCGGAAAGAAGCTAGGATCCAAGCCTTTGGTTTATTGGTTGTTATGGATCTTCATGGGATTAGCCACCCTGCTGTCCTCCACCAATCGGCAATGGTCATCTTCCAAGTTGGTCTCGGAAGCGGTGGGGCATTGGGAACAGCAACTCCCCATGATTTTGGAAGAAGCAAACGCCTGGAAACAAAAACAAGAGCTGGTTGAGCCTGCAGATAAGGAGTCCCTTCAGAGCGACTGGGATGAAGTGGCATGGGATCGTAGCGGTTGTCGAATCCAGTGGAAAGGGAATGACCTCACATCGCGCGATGACAAGGTGCTTCAGAATTTGAAGGAAGATGGTTGGGTCAAGGTGCTCAGCGGAAGTGGATTAGCTTTTGTAAAGGATTCGCCCGCTGGTCGTCGTGTGGCCTTTGTTCGTTTGGAATATGCCTACGGATTGACCACCGGGACCATGCCCTTTGGGATGTTGGTTCCCTTCGATGGTGGGGATCAACTACGCGCTATTTCACCCCAAGAGGGCTCGGAAGGGCAGGCGGTTCGCTCCCAGGGCAAGGTCTGGTTCAGGATACAAGCCACGGGTCGACAACAGGTTACTCAACGCTTGGAACAACGTATTTTTCATGGGTTGATGGTGTTATGGTTGTTGTTATGGACTTTGTTGGTGGATGCATCCGGGTCCAAGCGATGGCTTGCAGGGGCCTTGTGGGTCTCGGGGTTGATGGTGGGCAATTACTGGTTATGGGTCTCTGATTTTGGGGGATCAAGGTTTTTTGAACCGGTTTACGGAATGGGTTGGAGGTTGTGGAGCCAGGGAGGCATCCTGTACAACGGGTTGTGGATTGCTTTGGGCCTGCGGGTTTTCAGTTCACGGATTGGAACTTGGGGGATATGGACGGCATGGAGCGGATTGTATTTGGCCTGGGCTTTGCTCTTGGATTCGGGTAGGGGCAAATTGGGTTGGGCCAATCCATTGACTTGGTCTTGGGATGACGGCGCCTGGGTTTTGGCCTTGTTGGTCATCATGGTTCTGGCAGCCAATTGGATGAAAAGGTTTGTGGGGAGCGAATCGGAGGACCAAAAACCGTTAGTCCTGGTAGGGATTACCATACTCGGTATTATTGGAATCGTGTTATGGGGAACATGGGCGGGTTGGACGTTATGGGGTTGGATTTTGGGTTTGGGATACGCGGCATGGATGTTCTTGGGTTGGTGTTGGAAGCGGTATGCGCATCGGCCCTCGGGATTGAACATGGTTTTGGGTTTGATGGGCTTGTTGGGTTCGTTGCTGATCTATGCCCAGCATTGGAGAATTCAGGTAAGTTCAGCACAAGGGCAGTTGGCAACTTTGGTGGAGCCAAGACCCTTGGAAGCCTACACGTATTTTCATCCCTTCATCGATTCCCTGCGAGGCGACGCGGCTTGGTTGGACAGTTCCTCTTTATCGTTGGAGGATCGGCGTAGGAGCATTTTGGACAAACATTATTCCAATTTAAGTCCATTTTTTGATTTGTTAAGTTCGCAGCTTTGCCTGAATACCTTGGATTCCATGGGAAGCAGGGAGGCGGTCATTACGGACCTTCGAACGGCATGGAAGGGTTCGGTTCAAGAATTTCAGAGCAAGGGACGCAACGCTTACAGGCTTCGGATTGGGCTGGGGCTTAACAAAGGGCTGCCGGATACCTTGGTTGTGATTTTGGCCCAAAAGTTTTTCCCCAGCTTTTCGCCAATTCCCAGCATCTTGGGAACGGGCACGGCATGGTCCAGCTTGGCGGGGCGTTCAGGACTTGCTATGTACGAAAAGGGGGCTTTGATTTTTCAGAGCGGTCCGTTTCCTTATCCCTATCGATTGCCCCAAGGATGGTCCACCACAGGCCAACGTCAACCCTGGTCTTGGGTGATCAGCGAAGAGGGAAGGCCGGCCTTGATTTTTCGTAAAGAGCAAAATCAGGTAGCCGTGCAGGTTCTTGACATGCCCTCCATTCTGTTGCCCCTATCCTTGGGCGCATTGATAACCATGTTCATGTGGTGGTTTTTGAGGCTTTCGAATGGGAATTCCACAAGGAACCTGAGAGCTTCCTTGCAGTGGGCCGCCCTTCGATTTCAAACCAAGGTGCAATGGGCGACCACTTTCTTGGTGATCCTGGTGATCAGCGCTTTGGTGGGTTTCACCATCTACTTCATCACGCGGCAGTATCGCAACGAATCCCAGGCCTCGCTGACCGCACAATTACGGCAATTTCATCAAATGTCCCAGGCTTTGGTAACGGCCGAAGGGGCGCTCACCGATAATGTGGTCCGTGCCATGAGGGATCGCGCGGCCTTGACCGATATTGACTTTTTTCTTTACGATATGGACGGTCGCTTTCGTTCAGCGTCCAGGGGATTGTGGTTCGAAAGGGGGTTGGTATCGGATTATATGCCTTATGCTTTGTGGAAATCGTTTGGGCAAGGGCAATTTCAATTTCAATTGATCGAAGAGAAAATTGGTCAGGTGGATTACCTGTCGGCCTACCATGCGTTGCGCAATGCGGATGGTCACTTGATTGGATTTGTCAATCTACCCTTCGTCAACAAGGCACCCCGTGGGGCACCGGAGTTGAATGAGTACTTGGCAGGGGTGATCTCAGTCTTTACCTTGGTTTTGTTGCTGTCGATCCTGTTGGCGTACAGGCTGGCCAAGGGAGTGGCCTCTCCGATTCAAGCCTTGACCAAGGCCATGTTGCAGGCCAAATCCGGCCGGAAGATTACCTTGGACGAGCAGATGAGCGGGGGAGAGTTTGGTCTCTTGCTCAAGTCCTACAATCAAATGGTGCAATCCCTTACCGAGAACGAAAAACGCCTGGCGGAGGCGGAGCGTAATTCGGCCTGGAAGGAAATGGCAAGGCAAATTGCTCATGACATCAAGAATCCTTTGACCCCGATGAAACTTCGCTTACAGAAGTTGTTACGGGATTTCAAAGGGAACCCTACTACCTTCGATTTAAAGTTCGAAAGGGATGCCCAATCGGTTTTGCAGCAGATTGATTTGTTGACCGAAATTGCCGACACCTACAGGGATTTCTCCAGGGAATCGGAGGCAGAAAAGTCCCCCATCCTTTGGAGTGATTTCGTTCAGGAGGTTGCGGGCTGGTTTAGAGAGCAGGTGGCCTTTGATTGGCATTGTTCCCCTCAGGCTGCAACGATGTACGTCTTGGGGAATTCGAACCGATTGCAGCGCGTCCTCCAAAATTTATTTCAAAATGCCATTCAAGCCAAATTACCGGGCAAAGACCAAGCGGAGGTCCGTCTTCGGTTGGATTTGGTTCGAGATGAATTGGTCTTGGAAATGCTGGACCAGGGTCACGGTATTTCGGAGGAAATGCAAGGACGTTTGTTCGAACTCAATTTCACAACCCGCAGCGAAGGCCTGGGATTGGGGCTGGCCATGTCCCGCAAAATCGCGGAGCAACACGGGGGTAGTCTTGGGCTAGCCTATTCCGATGAGCGAGGAACAGCCTTTTATTGGACCATGCCGGTTTACACGCTGAATTCTGAACGAAGGGTTTCGTAAACCAAAGGAAGCGGGAGGCCCATCACGTTGAGCGGGCAACCTTGAAGGCTTCGAATGGCCCTCTGGCCCATCCATTCTTGAATTCCGTAGGCCCCTGCCTTGTCATAAGGCTGATAATGATCCACGTACCATTCGATTTCCTGGTTTTCCAATGGGTACCATTCCAGGATCGTGGTGGATTGCAGAAGGATTTCCTTGTCCACGGTGCGAAGGCAAACGCCCGTATCCACTCGATGGCTTTGGCCGGATAATTGTTGCAGCATCGCGATGGCCGATTCCCGATCCGGAGCTTTGCCCAGCAATTGACCTTGGCATATCACGGTGGTGTCCGCGGTCAGCAACAATTCGTTGGACGTTATGGTAATGGCCTGTGATTTGAGCCTAGCCAAATGCTTGGCCGTTTCTTCGAGGATAGGGTGATGCAGCGCCTCCTCGTCAATAGGGGCAACCCGCAATTCGAAGGGCAGGCCAATCCCGTTCAAAAGGGCTGCACGACGGGGTGAACCTGAACCTAAGAGCAGACGGTGGCTAAGTTGCAGCGGTCCCATACAGAAAGATCATGTAAAAAATCCAGATGGAGAGGATGCCCATGGCAAAATAGATTTTGATCCACAGGCTTAGGTTTCGGTAAACATGCTTGGACGGGGTTCCGTTGCTCAAGGTCAGCAGCTTCCACAGGATGAATGAAGACCATCCCCAGGCCACGGAGGAATAGGCGGCTTCCAGGATGGCATGGTTGGACCATTGGTAGAAGGTAATGAAGGTGTTTAATCCCCAAACCAAGACCCAGAGGACCAGGGCAATCCTGCCGGTCCATCGAGGGCCATGAAGAACGGCGACGGTGTGGGTTTCGGTAACAAGGTCACCGGCATAGTCCTCGCAGGCCTTGAGCAGCTCCCTGCTTAGGGTTACCAAGGCGCAGAACAACAGATAAATCAACCAGGTTTGGTGGAGTACCTTCGAATCGGCTCTGTAATACTGAAAGAGAATACCCATGGCCTTGAATTCGTAGAGCCAGGGCAAGGCCACCCAGACCATGCATAGAAAGACAATGACCACGGGCCCTAACCAGCCTTGCTTTTTCCAATGTTCAGAATAACGAAAGAGCAAAAAAACTGCGGCAAGAGGCAGGAGCGTTAGGTTCACGAGGCCGGCTTGCCAAGCAGACCAGGCGCAGAGGCTGAGCCCCACACCGTTCATGCTCCAATACACCGTCCAGAAGACATTCTCGGGGAGGACGGGACGACTTTTGTGGTTGTGTCGATCGGATTCTCGGTCGAAAAAGTCGTTGATCAAATTACCCGCAGCGGCGATAATCGTTGCACCCAAGACCATCATCAAGAAATCACGATGATCCAACCCAAAATTGAGCAGACGGGTCTCGAGCACCGGTAACATCAAAAAAAACCGAAAAGATACCATGGCCCATGCCAGCAAAAGGAGATTCAGCGGGCGGCTGCCCCGCCAAACCGATCGCCAAACCGCCGAATTCGAAGGGGGTGAATCAGTCATGTCCCTTTTTGGATTTTTGTTGAGCAATCAGGCGACTAAGGGTCCGGTACAAAGCTTGCCCTTCGGGGTCTTGTTCCAGCAGAGCAAGGTGTTTATCCATGGTTTCGGTATCACCTCGTTGGGCGGGGCCGCTTTGACGGACCAGGGGGTCTGCAGGATCTTTGGCAAAGAGGCGCAATTGTTCTTGCAAAATTGGCAAGAGCAGGCGGTGTTCCCCTTGGCCTTGGAGAATGCGGTGCCCCCAATGAAGGAGCAGGTTGTTGAAGTTGGCGGTCATGACGGCCGCCAGATGCAGGGCGGTCCTTTGGGCCAAGGTGGAGGGTAGGGCAAGGGCTTGCAGGTCCTGGCACCAGGCTTGCAGGATATCGAGCAGGGTTTGGTTGTTGGTTTCGAGAAGGACCGGGACACCTTGCAGGAGCCTTTCGTGCGCTTGGCTCAAATTCATCAGCGGCCAAAGGACCCCATGACTGGGATGCGCTGCCAGGACGTCCATCGCCAAGGTGCCCCCGCAGTGTACGATATGTTGCGAAGGCCCGCAGATGAATTGCTTCGCGACCTTTCCTACAGCTTGGTCGGCCACCGCAATCACCAGGACATCCCCATCCCAGGGTGCAGGACCTTCAAGGGTAAGTTCTTGGTATTCAGCATCCAAACGATTCGCAAGCGCCTTGCCTCGACCGGCATGCCTGCCCCAAACTTGGGTGATGCGAAGGCCTGCATGCGCAAGGCCCAGGCCCCAGGCCCAAGCTGCTTGGCCGGACCCTGCGATGGCCACACGGCCTCCAGGTTTAGTCGGCCATTCGTTCATGGCGGTACTGACGGTTTCGATGCACGATGCTCATGCTCAATCCCAACACCAGAAGAAAGCTACCATACCATACCGCGTTGATCCATGGAAAGCGAAGCATCTTGAGCACCACGTAGGGTCGTGGAGGAGGAGGGGTGGTTTGTACCGCGAGCGCAATTTGTTGTTGGCCAGGGTCTATGCTTTGCAATTGCAGGCGGATGCCGGGCTCAGCACTTTGGTCCGGATAACGAAATTCAACCCCGTTTCGGATCATGTAAACCGGCATCAAGGAGAAAGTGGTATCAACGCGTTGAACCCGGACAGGAGCGCCGACCGCAACCTCCGCACCGGAGCTTTGGGCCGACCAAGCGGAATCCAGGTTGGTCTTGAGTCCTTCGAAGACCAGCAAATATTCTTGCAGCATCAAGGTATCACCGCGGGCATTGAGGTAATGCAAAACGGGTTCCTTGTATTCCTGCGTTGTGGCTTGCAAGGAAGCCGGATCCGGAACCTGGGTTACGTGCATGTACAAATCATGGTCCACGAAATGCATAGTGGCCGGTGAGGCGATCAAACCCATCTTGGGGTTGATTTGGGCATTGGGGTAGAGGGTACGGCTGAATCGCACCTTGCCTTGTTCATCCTTTTGTTCAAAAAGTAATTTGTAGTAGCGGTTAGGTTCTACAACCGAATCACCCTGGTAACGCACGGAATACCCCGCAATGGATTGACTTTGATTCGCGTAAAGCAAGACATTTTCGCGGGCCTGTGCCGGGGAGAAATTCGGTCCCAAGGGGGTATTGTTGAGGTTCAAGGAAACCACCTCTTTGCGGGAGGAAGAGACCAAAACCCCCAGCATCATCAAGGCAAAACCAAGGTGCGCCGTCAGGCCTCCTTGCTTCATGATTTTATGACGACGACGATACAGTTGATGGAGGTTACCGATCAAGGCGAAGCAGGACGCATAAATCAAGAGGATATAGGACCAGTACCCGATGCCCATGGTATAGGCCACAAGCAAGGTCATTGCCACGGCGATCAAGGTGATTTGAATGATCCATTGCAAGACCGGTCCGGGATCGCTTTTCTTGAAGCGGAGTTCAAAGGCTACGGTTCCTAACAACAGAATGATTACCGCGATGGGCAACTGCCATCGGTTGTAGTAGGAGACGACCTCGGCTGGGGGGGCTAAGTTGCTGCCAGCGATGGCGTTGAATACCGGGATGGAGGTGGTGAACAGGATTTGCAAGGCACTGATAACCAAAGTCATGCTTCCTGCGAAAAGCCAAAACTCCCGGGAACTCCCGGCTTCTTCTCCATCCGTTTCGCGGGCAGGGATTGCTCTCCAGCGAAGAAGCAGCAAAATCAATGCCAGCAGCACAAAGGCCCCTAAGAAGATCAACAGCTGACCTGATAAGCCCAGATCGGTGAAGGAATGCACCGAACTCTCGCCAAGGATACCTGACCTGGTCAGAAAAGTAGCATACAAAACCATCAAAAACCCTAGCAGAACGAGGATGAAGGTGGAGCGCAGGGAATAACGGCTTTTGGTGTAGGCATGCATGCCATGCAAGGCGGCAACGAGCAGGAGCCAAGGCAACAAGGAGGCATTTTCAACCGGATCCCAGGCCCAATACCCACCGAAATTCAGGGATTCGTAGGCCCAAGCAGCCCCCATCACGATGCCGCTTCCCAAGGTTAGGATGGCGACCAAGGTCCAACCCTGGGCAGGACCCACCCAATCTTCGTACCTACGCGTCCACAAGGCGCTTACCGCATACCCAAAGGGTATGGTGCAGGAGGCAAATCCCAGGAATAACACCGGAGGGTGGATCACCATCCAGGGATTTTGTAACAACGGATTGAGTCCGTTGCCGTCCGTGATCCATTGGAGGTAATCCGGACGGTTGAAAATGGGGGCCTGCAGGGTATCGCGCAGGAGGGTGAAGGGGCTGCTACCAATTGACCATTCCATAAGCCCGGGTAGCCCCAAGGTGGTTCCCAGGAGCATGCTGCTCAGCATAAGTTGGGCCAAAGAAAGAACGCCCATCACGCCCGCTTCCCAACGTCTTCCGCTGACCGCCAGGAATATCCACCCCAACACGGTATGCCAGAAGATCCACAGCAGAAAACTTCCCTCCTGACCTTCCCAGAAGGCGGAGAGGATGTAATGCGTCGGCAATGCCTTGGAAGCGTGTGACCAGGCGTAATGATATTCGTAACGATGAAAATAAATGATCCCAAAAAGGGTAGCGATGATGGTGAACACCGCAGCGCTATGGATCCCGAAGGACCAGCGGCCCCACTGTTCCCATCGACCACGGGATAGCGTATGTCCGTTCAGGGCGTGCCCGTAGGACAGAGTACTCATCAAAGCGGCACAGAACGATACAATGACCGCAAAATGCCCCAAATGGCCGGGCCAAAGCAATTCGCCTGCATATTCCATCGCGATCAATTCGAAGATTAAGGGTTGGTGGAGGCGGTGGGAACCTTATCCTCGGTGTATTTGGAAGGGCATTTGGTCAGAATCTGGTCCGCCACAAAGACCGACTTGTTTTCTTGCTTGGATGGGCCGGGAACGACCTTGCCAACGATGACGACTTGTTCGGAGCGTTCGAAATCTTGGGGTTTGGCGCCGTAATACACCACGGACATGCTCAGGCCTTGCTGATCTCGTAGCCTGAACCGAAGCAGGTTAGCGTCCTGGGTCGGGTTGTACACCATCGGAAAGCCCCGGTCCAATTGTCCGACCACATGGTAACTACGGTCAGGGTTGGCTGCGGCTTCGGCAAAGTCCACGTAGGAACTGCTTTCGCCCAAGGTGCTGACGAGGATCGCCAGCCCGGTGCCGACCAAAAGCAAGAGGTACAGGGCAGATCGTTTCATGCGTCAAAGTTCGTACCCAAAGAACGCATTCATGCGCATTTTTGTTGGTTCAACCCCTGATAAAAGTCCTGACTGCATGAACCTCTTCCCTCTAACCATCCGCTTAGGTGTGCTGACCTTGGCCTTGATGCTGCTGCAGACCTCCATAGGATGGACGCAAAGCCGTGGTAACGAAGGGAATCGAGGTGGGGATCGGAGCGATTTGAAGCCTATGATTACAGGGCGGGTCTTGGATTCCCTGACCGGGGAGGGTTTGGCGGGAGTGAATGTGGTCGCGGTAGGGGCAAGGGACAGCGCATTGCGCTCAGGGGTTTCTACCGATGCCCAAGGTCGCTTTGTGCTCACCTTGCCCAGGCCAGGGGGGTACATGCTCCAATGCACCTACGTTGGATATGCCCCTTACCGTAAGTTCCAGCGTTGGTTGGAGTCCCAAAGCGTTGGCAATCTTTTGATGGCCCCGTTAACGACGCAATTGGGTTCGGTGGGCATCGAGGCCCAGGCCAAACGCATTGAACAGCGGGGCGATACGACGGAGATTAATGCCGCCGGGTACAAGACGACACCGGATGCGGATGCTGAACAACTGATTCGTAAAATGCCCGGGATCACCGTGGAGAACGGAACCCTCAAAGCCCAAGGCGAGGAGATTCGTCGCGTCCTCCTGGATGGTCAGGAATATTACGGCAACGATGCCACCGCGGCCTTGCGTAACCTCCCGGCCGATGCGATCGATAAGGTCCAACTGATCGACCGCCTCAGCGATCAGGCCCAGTTCAGCGGGATCAACGATGGCAATACCGAGAAAACCCTTAATTTGATAACGCGTACCGGTTTGAACAGCAGCCGTTTCGGTAAAGTGTACGGAGGCATGGGGGCCTTGAGTGATCCAGAGCAAGTCCAGGGGGAGGAGCCTTTCCGGGCCCTGCCCTTCGACGTTTACGGTCAGACCTTTCAGCCCCTGCTCCCTTCCGAAGGCGCTCGGTACATGAGCGGCGGTAACACATCTTGGTTCAAGGGCAAACGTCGTATCAGTGCCGCCTTGCTCGCGAACAATATCAATCAGCAGAATTTTTCCAGTGCCGAGATTTCGGGATTGCTCGGAGCAGCCGGGGGCATGGGCGGAGGAATGGGCGGCATGCGGATGATGGGCCGGGGAGGTTCCGGAGGTGCAGGTGGAGGCAGTGGTGGAGGAATGCCATCGGGCGTCGATATGGGGCTAAGCAATCCCACCCAAAGAGGCTTGACAGCAACACAATCCTTGGCACTGAATTACAGCGACGCATGGAAAGGGGGCTGGAAAATTTCATCGGCCCTGGTGGGGAATTCCACCTTGAACGAACAAAATGCCTCGGCACGTCGGACATGGCTGAATGTAAGCGGTTTGGCCCAAGCCGACAGCAGCCGACAAGTTCAAAGGTCCAATCAACAACGATGGACTGCCAGGTTGGAATGGAATCCCGACAGCAACAGGGCCTTGATCCTGACCCCTCGAATGAACCTTAGCCAACGTTTGACCCTGGCATCCTCGATGACTGCCTCGGATTCTGCCTGGAAAACGGCGACAACCGACAGCACCATGAAACTCTCGGAGAACCGTTTGCAAAGCCGCACCGAAAACAGCCAATGGCAAGGGGGATTGGATCTGTTGTTTCGCCAGCGATTGGCCAAGGCAAGGCGGAATTATTCGGTCAATTGGGCCATGGACTTTCAGGATCAATCCACACCGCGTGACCAAAACTCTCTGATACTTTCCGTAGGGCCAGCGCCGGTGATGCCTCCCCAATGGTGGCAACGCGCCGATACCAGCGAGCAGAGGTTGAACCAAAGCAGAAATTTGTTAAGAAGCCGCTGGGATTTGAATTTCATTGAGCCCTTGGGTCGGGCTTCTTTGTTGGAATTCAACCTGGCCCCCCTATGGCAAAGGCAAACGGTAGGCCAGGATGTTGCTGCACCGAATAGCCTTGCGATCAAGCCTTTGTTAAGCCAAGACATGGAACAACAGCTGTGGGGAGCCCAGTACGGCATTCGCTACCGCCTGGGGGATGAGGTGCAAGAATGGACACTCGGCATACAGCGCCAAGATTATGCCTTGACCAACAGGGTTCTTACCGAGATGCAAACCATGGCGGCGGCAAGTCCTCTGGCCTTCAGGGCCTGGCTTCCCAATGCCTCTTGGAGGTTCAGCCCCAACCGCAGCAGCCAGTACAGGGTCTTCTACCGGTCTTCCGCGCAATTGCCTTCGGCTCAGCAAATGCAGAAGGTGTTGGATAATTCCAATCCCCTGGCCTTGGTTCTTGGGAATCCCAACCTTGACCAGGCCGTTAGCCATACGGTGGGAGGTCGCTGGCGTTGGACCCAGGCGACCCAGGGCAAATCCTGTTTTGTGTTTGCATCGGGATCCATCACCGAGAATGCCATGGGCAACGAAACCCTGGTTGTGCCGGGCGATACCAGCCTCATGAACCAATGGTGGCAGGCCTGGGGTGGATCAGCGCTTTATGGGGTGGATTGGAAGGACTTGGGCAGTACGGGCCAAGGCAGTACCCTTACGGGGAAGGGCTTGGCTCGCGGAAGTCAATTGAGCAGGCCCGCCAATCTGGGCAGGATGCCTGCATTGCGCTTCTATGGGACCTATGCGCATCCTGTGACGAGCATCAAGTCCAATTTGAACTGGACCTTGATGGGGTCCTTGCAACGTCAACCGGTTCGGAATAACAATGTAAATTCAACGGTGGTGACCCAATCGCTTAGCGGTCAATGGGGTCTGAGCAGCTCCCAATTGGAGCAATTGGATTACAACATCTCGTTGAATATGGGCTGGAACCGCTTTCGCAACCAAGGCCCATGGTCGGTGTATTGGACGCATACCGCCAATGCTCGGGCTCAATACACCTACCGCAAGCGTTGGGTCTTGGGGAGCGATTATTCCTGGACCTACTTTGGGGGTTTGGACCAAAGCTTCAACGCTTCCGTGCACTTGTTGAATATGTCTTTGGCAGCCAAGGTATTGCCTAACCGTTTGGGGGAATTCCGCATTTCGATTTTTGATGTGTTGGGCCAAAATCGTTCGGTGAATCGGGTGATCAACGAAGTTTATTTGGAGGATAATCGTAACACAGCTCTGGGACAGTTTGTGATGCTCACGTTCACCTACAATTTCCGGAATTTTGGACGTCCACCCCGCGATGTTCCCGCCGATTCACCTCATCCGATGGGCATGCCCCAGGGGTTGCCCCCAGGACACGGGGATCCCTCAAGGCCCTGGGGTACTTGGCGATAAATCATAGCCAGGCCAATGGCTTTGAAGCCAGCTGCGGTACTTGTCTTCGCGGGGGTTGGAAGCGGGTTCGTAGAAGACTTTGCCGTGCAAGCCATCGGGCATGAATGGTTGGGGGATGAAATGGTGAGGGCCTTCGTGGCTGTATTGGTAGCCTTGGCCAAAGCCCATTTGGCGGTCCAGGTTGGTTACGGCATTACGTAGGGCTTCGGGAACCGGGGGAAGGCTATCCTCCCTGCGAATGAAATCCAAAGCCTTGTCGATGGCCAGGTAGGCGGAATTGCTTTTGGGGCTGAGGCTGAGGTAAAGCACGGTTTGGCTAAGCAAGATGCGGGCTTCCGGATAGCCTATTTTGGCCACACCCTCCATGTTGGCTTGCGCCAAGATCATCGCTTGCGGATTGGCAAGACCTATATCCTCGGCGGCCAAAATGAGCAACCTTCGAGCAATAAAGACAGGGTCTTCACCGCCTTGCACCAACCTGGCCAGGTAATAAACGGCGGCCTGGGGATCGGAACCCCGAACAGATTTGATAAGGGCTGAAATCAGGCGGTAATGCTGGTCTCCGTCCCTGTCGTGGTAGACCAGAAAATGCGGGAGCACCGAGGCCACCAACGCATCGTCAAGAACAGCCTCCGGGCCCTTGGCGGCGTTCCATAACATTTCCAGAAGGTTGAGCAAACGCCGGGCATCCCCTTGGGCATGCCGAAGCAGGGCATTCCATTCGGTCAAGGGCACAGGACGGCTGGCCAGGACAGGGTCCTGGTCCAGGGCTCTTCGTGCGAGTTGGAGCAGGTCATCCGGGGACAAGGGTTGCAAGACGATTAACTGGCAACGGGACAGCAAGGCGGGATTCAAGCTGAAAGAGGGATTCTCGGTGGTGGCCCCGATGAGGGTGATGCGGCCTTGTTCCACGGCACCCAACAAAGCGTCTTGTTGGGCTTTGTTGAAGCGGTGGATTTCGTCCAAGAAAAGCAAAGGCTTGAACAGGCCGTGGCTTTGTTCGATAACATTGCGTACTTCTTTGACGCCGGCATCCACCGCACTGAGCGGGTGAAAGGGCTGCTTGGTGCTGGCGGCCAGTAGCTTGGCAAGGGTCGTCTTGCCGCAGCCCGGCGGTCCCCAGAGGATCATCGAGGGAAGGGTGCCTCGCTGGATCATGCCGGTCAGCAGACCTCCCTGGCTGAGCAAGGAGTCCTGGCCCAACAAATCCTCGATGCGTTGCGGGCGCATTCGCTCCGCCAGGGGCATGTCGTACATGGAAAACCGTCTTGAACGCTAAAGATAAACTCCTGTGGCCCCGCTCATGGCTTACTTTGCGACCATGCTCGAGATCGGTGAACCTAAGGGGATGAATGGCGCCCCCCCAACATGGGAGATTATTCCCACGACGGACGGTTCCCATACCTTGGTCTCGAAGGATGGCCTTCTGACCTTCCACAGCCGCCATGGAGCGATTACCGAGTCCAGGCATGTCTTTGAGCAGATGGGTTTGGACTGTTGGTTGGCTGCCCATGCCCATGCCCATGCGCCAACGACCCTGCGGGTTTTGGAGATGGGTTTGGGGACAGGGCTCAACGCTGCTTTGGTCTTGGAAGGTTGGCGCCGTAGGTTGGGATCGAAGAGCAAGAACGGTGATGACATTCCCTCCAGCGGGCATGGTTCCTTGAATTGGTCGTACACGGCTTTGGAGACTTACCCCCTTGATCCTTTGCTGTTGGAGAAATTAAATTATGAAGCGCATCTGCATCATGGGGCATGGGAGGATTGGCTTGCAGGCTACAGGGCAATGTACCCAACTCTTTTGGAGGCTTCCCATCAGTCTGGTGGCTCGGAATGCGTTGGGGAAGGGCCTGAGGAAAACACATCCTTTCGAATGCAATCCAAGGAAAGTCGTATGGTAATGAAGGTAAGGCCACAGGGATGGGTACAGCCTTTGGAAGAGACTTTTGACCTGATCTTTTACGATGCGTTTGGTCCTTCTGCCCAGCCGGAATTATGGGGTGAGCAAGCGGTAACCTTGTTAGCCCAGCGTCTGAACAAGGGTGGGGTCATGGTCACCTACAGCGCTCAAGGTGCCTTCCGACGTCACCTCCTGCAAGCGGGCTTGTTGGTGGAGCGATTGCCCGGTCCTCCAGGCAAAAGGGAAATGCTCAGGGCGGTCAAAGGCTGATTTTCCGCAAGGTCTTCCGCATCTTTGGGGCATGTATTCGATATTGCGCCGGGTCATGTTCCAATTGGATGCCGAAAGGGCGCATCATCTTACCCTTAACTTGGCTTCGGTTTTGTTGCGAATCCCCGGGATGGCCCGGTTATGGGCTCAATTTTGGCCCAAGGTGCACGATCCTTGGGAAGGTTTGGGCCTGCATTGGTCCAACAGGGTGGGATTGTCCGCCGGCTTTGACAAAGATGCCCGCTACCTCCATGTTTGGAAAGCCATGGGCTTTGGGTCGGTGGAAGTAGGCACCTTGACCCCACGGCCACAGCCTGGCAATCCGAAGCCTCGTTTGTTTCGTTTGCTGCAAGACCAGGCCCTGATCAATCGTCTGGGCTTCAACAACGGTGGCGTTGCTGCGGCCATTCCCAGGCTGAAGCATCGTCCATCGGATCTGGTGGTCGGCGCCAATATTGGCAAAAACAAAGACACGCCCAACACGGATGCTTTGGGTGATTACCTCAAGTGCTTCGAGGAATTGCATCCGTGGGTGGATTATTTCACCATCAATTTGAGCTCCCCCAATACCCCAGGGCTTAGGGAATTGCAGGAGGCGAATTTCATTGATTCGTTGTTACAGCACCTTCACGATTTGCCTTGTCAGCAAACAAGACCTCGTCCGATCTGCATCAAATTAGCCCCGGATATGGAGCCTGCTCAGTGGCAGTCGCTGTGGAAGGTGTTGAGGAAACATCGTGTTTCGGGCTTGGTTTTGACCAACACCACCGTGGACCGTACCGGGTTGAAGACCAGCCCCGAGGACCTTGAACGCCTTGGGAATGGGGGACTTAGCGGTGCTCCCTTGGCGTCCAAGGCAGCGGCCCTCCTGGAGGCGATGCGTCAATACGGGGAGCAAGAGGGCTTCCTGCCCGCGCTGGTTGCGGTGGGTGGTATCATGAGCGGCGAGGATGCCATCCAACGCATGCATGGCGGTGCCTCCTGGGTGCAGGTGTATACCGGTTTGGTGTACCGTGGCCCGGCTTTGGTCGGCGAAATAGCCTCGGCTATTCGTTCTTAGGTTAATTTCATCAATGGTTGATCGTTCCTCAGTACAATAAAGAGGAACCTCGATGAAATTAACCTTGGACGCAATCGAAAATAGAATACACACCATCCGTGGGGTACACGTTTTAATGGATAGTGACTTGGCGTTGATGTACCAGGTCGAAACAAGGGTACTCAATCAAGCGGTCAAAAGGAATATTAATCGATTTCCTGATGGATTCTGTTTTCAATTGACAGAAGAAGAAACCAAAGATATGAGATCACAATTTGTGACTTCAAAGTTGGGTCGAGGGGGCACGCGATTTTTACCTTTTGTGTTTACAGAGCAAGGGTTCGCTATGTTATCGGCTGTACTTAGGAGCAACGTGGCCGTGATGGTTAGCATTCAAATTATTCAAGCTTTTGTGGCAATGCGCAAAACAATTGGTTCCTTTGAAAAAGTTATACAAAGGTTAGATTCTCTTGAAAATAAACAGATTCGAACAGATATTTCTTTGGAAAAAATACTATGTGCCCTTGAGAAAGATAAAGAACCCATGCAGGGAATTTTTTTTGAGGGTGAATTATTTGATGCGCATGTATGGATATGCAGTTTGATTCGGCAAGCCAAGGTAAACATTGCTTTGATTGATAATTATGCCGATGAATCTACCCTGTTGTTGCTTAGTAAAAGGAAGAAAGGAGTAACATGCCGAATATATTACAAACCAAGAAGTTCCTTGTTGCGGGATTTAGAAAAACATAACCGACAATACCCTACCATCGATTTTGTTCCAAATTCAAGTAGTCATGATCGGTTTTTGGTAATAGACCATGAACGATTATTTCATATTGGAGCCAGTCTTAAAGACTTGGGGTTAAAGTGTTTTGCCTTTAGCAAAATGGATAGTTTGTTGCCTGAAATTCAAAGAAAACTATTAAAAGCATAAAAACTAAGAAATATAATTTATCTACTGCTCGAAGGCGTAGCGGACCAGGTTGGCGCCCATCTGCAGGGCGGTGGTGCGCAGGTTTTCCGGATCCCGATGGACCGAGGCATCTTCCCAACCGTCTCCCAAATCGCATTGGTAGGAATAATAGACCACCAAGCGACCTTGCCACAGGAGCCCCAGGCCTTCGGCCGGTCTTCCGTCGTGCTCGTGGATTTTGGGTAATCCTGCCGCCATCGGATAAGGTTTGAGGTACACGGGATGATTGTCCGGGAGGCGGGTCCATTCCAGTTCCGGAAAGACCTTCTTGAACTCACTGCGCACGTAGGGGTCCATGCCGTAATTGTCGTCCACATGGAGGAAGCCACCCCCGGTGAGATAGGATCGAAGGTTACGGGCTTCTTGTTCGTTGAAGACGACCCGGCCATGCCCGGTCATATGAACCCATGGAAAGCGAAAGAGGTCAGGACTCCCCGCATCGGCAACTTCTTCTTGAAGCGAAAGCGAAGTCCCCAAACCTGCATTGCAAAATTTGGCCAGATTGGAAATCGAGGTAGGATTGGCATACCAATCCCCTCCACCCTGGTATTTGAGGCGACCCAAGGCAATATGCCCGGTCCGTACCGGGGTGGCGTTGCTGCGTTGGTTGTTGCTTTGGGCTAAAGCCGGGGTGATTGGGATCAGCAAGGGGAAGGCCAAGGGCAGTAGAACGTACATCGGCATCCTCAGCAGCACGGTCAGCAGCACGGTCAGCAAGACAGTGCCAGCACGTTGCATGCTCCCGCCCAGAAAGCGGCTTAGGCCTGCAATGACCGCAGTTTCTGTTCTAAGGCGCAATGCACCAAGCGAAAGGGGTAGGGCCCCGTGGTCAACCAACTGTTGTATTTCTGAGGGGTGAAAATCACCTTCGGGACCTATCATTAGGCATGTGTTACGGGAAATGTCCACACGGTCCAAGGGAATGCGCGGGGTCCTTGCATCGGCCGATTCATCGCAATGCGCAACGTAGGTCACGTTATTCGATTCGGCTTGAAATTGAGAAAGTGGCATGGGTTGATCCAAGATGGGTAGATGGGTCCGCAAGGATTGTTTGAGGGCTGATTCCAAAATGCGGGAATAACGAGGAAGCTTCCATCGATAATGCTCGGTGCGTTCGCAGAGCACAGGGCTGATTCGGTACACCCCGAGTTCGGTCGCCTTTTCGAGCAGCCATTCCCAGCGGTCCTCGTGGTGCAAAGGCGAAACGGCCAGGTGAATACGGGGTTCTGGCCAAGCATGTTGGGTGGAATGAAGCACCCGTAAGGTGGCGCGAGAGGAACGAATTTCGGTAAGCTCGCAGTCGGCAAGGAGTCCAAGACCGTTGGCGATCCGGACCCGGTCCCCGAGTTGATGTCGTCGCACTTTGACCAAATGTTTGCTTTCTTCCTCGCTAAGCACAAAGGAACCTTCGGGGCATAAGGCTGCAAAGAAATAGGTTTCCATGGCGGAGGTTTATCCCGTTCTAGCGGATCGGTAAATTACGAAGAACCCATTCAAGGCGTGATGGGTTGTCTGTGATTTCAGAGGGTATCCAGTGGATATTGGGATTTCGACGAAACCAGGTCAATTGACGGCGAGCAAATTGTCGGGTATGCTGTTTGATATGTTCGACGCAAGTGGCATAATCGATGCTCCCATTCCAGTAACCTTCCCATTCCACGTACCCCGGACTTTGGCAGGCTTTGATGGAATCCCATGGGTACAGGGCTGCCGCCTCTTGCTCCAATCCTTGGCTCACCATTTGGTCAACCCGCGTGTTAATCGCCTCATGAAGCCACGCGCGTTCAGGATTAATGCCGATCCAGCAGCAACGGAAAGGCCTGTCCTTGGCGCTTTGGGTCCGCAGTTCCGAGAGTCGTTGTCCCGGCTGTCCATGATTTCAAGAGCCCGAAGGAGACGTTGATGGTTGTTCATATCGGCCTGCGCGGCATAATCGGGGTCGCGACGAAGAATTTCTTGTTGCAAAATAACCAAACCTTCTGTACGGTAGCGCTGTTGCCAGTAGGTCCGTACCAGGGGGTCTTCGTTACCCAGATCATCCAGGCCGTGTACCAGGGCCTTCAGGAAAAGACCTGCCCCGCCGCAAACAATGATTTGTTGGCCCGTAGCCATCCCCTCGGCAAGGCACTGCAAGGCTTCTCTTTCGAATTGTCCTGCGCTAAGGTGCTCATGCACGGAGCGATCGGCGACCATTCGGTGAGGAATACCTTGCATCTCATCGGCCGTGGGGGCGGCTGAGCCTATGGCCATCTCCCTGTAACATTGCCTTGAATCAGCCGAGATGATGATCCCATGGGTATGGGATGCCAAGGCCAAGGCCAATGCGGTTTTGCCTGAAGCGGTGGGGCCAACCACCAAAAGGATTTGGGGTAGGGATAGACCTGCGTCAGGGGCAGGTTCAGTAATCGTCTTGGTCATAATCACCGGAGCGACCTCGTCCTCCGCCACGGTAATCGTCGTCGTCTCCATCTTCGTCCTCATCATCATCCCGATCTTGGTCCTCATCGTCCTCGCTATCCGATAAACCTGAATCCGAGTCATCATCCAACACAAAGCCGTCCGGGATTTCGGAGGCTGTGGCAGCACCTGCCAAATCAAGGGAGGAGGATTTACGGGATTTACCCATGGTCTCGATTTGTTCAAAGAGTTGATCTTCTTGCAAGTCATCGGGATCGGGTTCCTGATCTTCGTCGGTATTGACCGCAGCGACCCCTGCGGCTCCGGTTGCAGGGACCGAAGAAGGCGAGCCAGGTTTGGCTGTTGAGGCGGCCTTGGGATTGTATTGTTTGGGAGCTTCACCCTCTGCCTTCACGACACGGGGTAAAACCACTTCAGCGGAAGCCGTTGCTCCTACAGCGACCAATTCGAGCAGAAAGGCCCAGGCATCCTCGTTGGATTGATAAATGTAGATGAAGCGTTGATGCGGGTCGTCGATATATTGGCTAAGCTTGGTGGATATCATCGGGGTCCCGTTGCTCGTCAGGCTGTAGGGCATGTCCTTGAAGGCAATTTCGTCCTCCATATGCCAGAGGTCATCGCTGTAGAAAAACGATGCCGGGTGTTTGAGGTCAAAACCAAAGGCCTTGAGAATGGCAAAGTGCAAATCCTCGAAACTCTGACTTGCCTTGACTTCGATTTCCCTGAAAAGATCTTCGTAATCTTCGATGATGACCTTGAAGCGGTAAACGGACATAAGGGTTGTTAAGGGGGTGGCGAAGTGGTATTTAGAAGGTTGCTAATTTCAAGAAGGAAATTCGTTTTGTCAATACCTTCAGGAAATCAAACTTGGTGGATATTCGAGGGTGGATTTTGGACCTGGAGCCCAAGTTCTTGGCCCAGGCGAAGCATCAATTGGGTGGCCTGTTCCGGGTCGTTTTCGATAGCTCCGTCCAGGATGGCTTGACGGATCTTGTTCTTGATCAGCCCAACCTGTCGGCCGGGTTCCAAACCGAAGGTGGCCATGATTTCGGCACCTCCCAGAGGTGGCTGCCAGAGCCGCATGCGGTCGGCCTCGCTAACCTCTCGTAATCGACGGTCAAGGTCTTCAAAGTTCTGGAGGTAACGTTTGACCTTGGCTTCGTTTTTGGAGGTGATATCGGCGCGGCACAGTTCCATTAAGTCATCGATGTCTTCCCCAACCTCGAACAACAGGCGGCGCATGGCCGAATCGCTCACTTTGGATTTGGTCAGGGCGATGGGCCGCAAATGAAGACGTACCAGGTTTTGGACCTTGGTCATGGTGCTGTCCAATGGCAGTTTAAAGTGACGAAAGATGTTGGGGACCATACGGGCTCCCAATTCTTCGTGGCCGTGAAAGGTCCATCCCACACCGTCTTCGAATCGTTGGGTTTGGGGTTTGGCGATATCGTGGAGCAAAGCAGCCCATCGAAGCCACAAGTCTTCGGACCGTAACACCAAATTTTCGACCACTTGCAGGGTATGGTAGAAATTGTCTTTGTGGCCCTTGCCTTGGACAATTTTGACCCCTTGAAGGCGGGTTAATTCCGGGAAAATTAGGGCCAGCAGCCCGGTGTCGTAAAGGAGACCCAAGCCTTTGGCCGGACGTTGGCTGAGCAGAATTTTGTTGAACTCTTCGGTGATTCGTTCCATGGAAACGATCCGAATGCGTTCGGCACCGCGGGTGATGGCGGCCAAGGTTTCAGGATGCACCTCAAAGCCGAGTTGAGCGGCAAAGCGTATCGCCCGCATCATGCGCAACGGGTCGTCCGAGAAGGTAAGGTCCGGTTCCAAAGGGGTGATGAGAATACCGTCCTCCAGGTCGTGAATCCCTTGAAAGAGGTCGATCCATTGACCAGGCTGGGGGTACAATTCGTAGGCCAGCGCGTTGACGGTGAAATCTCTGCGGGACAAGTCATCTTCGAGGGTTCCGTCGGTCACCACAGGCTTGCGGCTGTCGCTGTGGTAGGATTCGCGACGGGCCCCCACGACTTCGAATTGCAACTGCCCGGTCTCGAGCATGGCTGTGCCAAAGTTCCTGAACATGTGCACCTTGGGTTGGTCCTTCAAGTCCTTGGCCCATTCGCCGGCAAAATCGGGGCCGTTGCCCACCACCAACAAATCAATATCCTTGATGGGGCGATGCAACAAGGCATCCCGTAACACTCCCCCAACCAAGTAGCAAGGCATCTTCAGCCTGGCAGCGGTTTGCGAAGCGGTTTGAATTGCAGGGAGGTTCAGGATGGCGTCCAGTCCGATCAAGCTCATGGTGTGGAAGGGCGGCGAAATTAAGGAACAACCCGGTAAATTCCCGAAAGGGTGCCCTGTTGGTTTCGCGTCCTTGGATCAAGGAAAGAAAGGGATAATCGGGTGACTTTGATCGATGGCATTTCTTGAAGGGGTTCGACCTTCATGCCCAGGGTGCGAAGGGAGTCGGCACAAGCCTTCGAACTATAAATGATGTAGGAATTTCCGGGAATAGCGGAACCCGCGGACCATTCAGGGATTACCCTGTGGGTGTAAAAGTGCAGGGCATGGATGGACTCGTTGTCGCAACCCATTCGCTGAAGACTGGGGGCAACGTCATGGTCTGCAGCCCATTGTCCAAGGCGGCTGGAGGCTTGATAGGCCAGGAGTTTGGGATAAAAGAAAGCATTCAATACCAGCAGGGACAGAAGCAGGGCCGAAGCCCCCATCCACAAGGCGTTCCGACCGTGAAGGGCCCAGGAAATGACAAGGCCTAGGGATCCTACCAAAGTGGCCAATGGAACACCGAACCAAGCGTAATCCACCCCCATGCAGCAAAGCAATCCCAGCAGGCTCATGAGTTTCCAAGGTACTGTTTGGAGAGGACGAGGTGGGGGAGCCTGAATCCACCATTGGGTAATCAAAAGGGCTTGAAAGGGCCAGAGGATATAAACGTAATGGGGTAACTGGAATTTGCTGATGCTGAGCCCCACGACCAACAAGGTCCAGGCTGTCAGGCTCATGGAGGACAATTCTCGGTTCCGCGATGGGTTGCGGAGGGCCCAAATCAAGGCCGAGGGCAAGAAGACAACCCAGGGCAGAAAAGTCCATAACAAATTGTGAAGGACAAAGCTATAATCCGCGCGATGGGCCCAGGGGTTTTCCCCGGTGATCCTTCCAAAGTTCTGTGTCCACAGATAATAACGTATGCCTCGATCCCAACCCCATTGCTGGTAAAGGCCCCAGAGCCAAGGTAGGAGGATGAGGATCATTAGGCCCAAACCACCCCAAAAGGAGGCCCGCCTCAGGATGCGGTAATCGCGGTTCCAAAGGGCATGACCGCCCAAGGCTGCCGTGAGGGCCATGAAGGCCAAGGGGCCTTTGGCCAGCATGGCCAGGCCAAGAAAGGTAAAGGCTAACATGGCCGGCATCCAAGCCCCCGTTCTTTTCCAAACCTGGGATTGCCAACCGGCCAAGGAAACCAAAGCCACCAAAAGGGTGTCGGTGCGCACATCCTGCAGCATCAGGCCCATGCCAACATTGGCCCCATAGAAGGCAAGGGCAGGCCAAAATGCCGAGGGTCCCAGCAATTCGGAGGCCCAACGACCCAGGGCCCAAATGCCCAGCAGACCCACCATGACGGAGATGATTTTGGCGCCGGCATTGGTCGCCCCCAGCACCTTGGTGCCGAGGGCGGCGGCCCAGAACACCAAAGGCGGTTTGTCGGGATAGCCCCTGGATTGGTACAGGGCTCCGTGCTCATGCAGCTGCACCCATAGACCGGTCTCGTTCATCTCCTGCCCCATCGAGGCGTACTGGGCCGCGTCGACCTCCATGAGGTCGACCCCAATGCCCGCAATCACCACACCCAGGGCCAACATAGCCAACCAAAGTACGGCGGCGTATCTGCTCAATGCGAAGAAACCTTGGCCCAACTGTTGTATTTCAAAATGCAATAAATGGCCCTGAACCCGTCTTTCCAATTGATTTTCTTGCCTTCGGCATAGGTGCGGCCGTAATAGGATATACCCACCTCGAAAATACGGATCCCCGGTATGCCCGCCAAAGCCGCTGTTACCTCCGGTTCAAAGCCAAATCGGTTTTCTTGCAACCTCAGGCCTTGGGCCACCGAAGTCCGCATCATCTTGTAACAGGTCTCCATGTCCGTTAGGTTCAAGTTGGTCAAGGCATTGCTCAGGAAGGTCAGGAACTTGTTGCCCACCGTATGCCAAAAAAACAAAATCCGATGCGGTTTGCCCCCCATAAAACGCGAGCCGTACACGACATCGGCCTTGCCTGCGATCAATGGGGCCAACAGAACCTTGAATTCCGCAGGGTCGTATTCCAGGTCTGCATCTTGCACGACCAGGTACTCCATAGAGGCCATTGCGATGGCCTGACGAATGGCTGCTCCTTTGCCCTGGTTTCGCGGGCAATGCAGGATCCGCAGGGGTAATTCAGGATTTCTGCTCGCAAAATCATCCAAGAGGGCAGAGGTCTTGTCGGTGGAGCAATCATTGACCACAATGACTTCTTTACTCATGTTATCAGGCAATTGCGTTTGAAACAAAAGTTCTAAAATCGAAACAATGGTATGTTCCTCGTTGTAGGCAGGAACCAAAATACTGAGGCCTGAAGGCATGGACCAAGTTTAAGGGTGGTGGGTTGTTGGGAGCAAGTAAGCCGAAGGGATTTCTGGGATTCAACTTGCAAATTCCACGCAAATCAAACCAAAAATATCCTTGCGGGGATACTTGGCCTTTACTTTGCCTACGAAAAATCCCTTATGGCCAAAAACCTTTTGATTGTCGAATCCCCCGCCAAGGCCAAAACCATTGGTTCGTACCTCGGGGATGATTTCTTGGTAAAATCGTCCTTTGGGCATATTCGGGACCTGGTCAAAGGCAATCATGCTGTCAAGGTAGAGGAGGGATATGCCGCCACCTATGCCGTACCGGACGATAAAAAGGCCATGGTTGCCGAACTCCGCAAATTAGCCAAAAAAGCCGAGCTGGTCTGGCTGGCCTCGGATGAAGACCGCGAGGGAGAAGCCATTGCATGGCATTTGCAAGAAGTCTTGGAATTGCAAGAGGCCAAAACACGACGCATTGTTTTTCATGAAATCACCAAGCCGGCCATTACCGCAGCCGTAGCCAACCCCCGTCGCATCGACCAGGATTTGGTCATGGCCCAGCAGGCCCGTCGTATCCTCGATCGTTTGGTCGGCTTCGAATTATCCCCTTTGTTGTGGCGCAAAGTTAAGCCGTCGCTTTCCGCAGGACGGGTACAGTCCGTAGCCGTCAGGATTCTCGTGGACCGAGAACGAGAAATTTCGGCCTTCAAGCCCCAGGCAGCCTTTCGGGTTAACGGTTGGTTTCAACCCGCATCCACCAATGCTGCGGTACAGGCGCCTTTCAAAACCGAACTCAACCGACGTTTTGACCACGAAGAAGAGGTAAGCCCTTGGCTCCAAAAAGCAGGCCAATGCGATTGGACCGTCAAAGCCGTCGAGAAAAAGCCGGCCACCAAAAGCCCTTCTGCGCCTTTCACCACCTCGACTTTGCAGCAGGAAGCATCCCGCAAATTGAGGTTCGGGGTCACCAAAACCATGCGAGTTGCCCAGCGGCTTTACGAGGAAGGGCATATCACCTACATGCGTACCGATTCGGTCAATCTCTCGGAAACCGCCTTGGAGGCTTCGGCCCAAGCCATTCGGCAATCCTACGGAGAAGCTTATTACCACCGACGCCAATTCAAAACCAAATCTGCAGCCGCCCAAGAAGCCCACGAGGCCATTCGTCCCACCGACTTTACCAAGTCACGGCTCCCTGAACTCGAAAAGGACCAACAAGCCCTCTACGAATTGATTTGGAAACGTGCCGTAGCCAGCCAAATGGCGGAAGCCAAATTGGAGAAAACCCGCATCAACCTGAGCACCCCTTCTTTGAAAGAAGAGTTTATCGCCGATGGCGAGGTGCTCCTCTTCGATGGTTTTCTCAAATTGTATTTGGAAAGTGCGGATGAGGAAGATCAAGACGGCAACGAAGACGAACCCAACAAAGAAATTCGTTTGCCGGCCCTTCAACAAGGGGACCTCACCCCGGTAAATCGCTTGCTCGCAACCCAACGCTATACCCGACCACCATCGCGCTATACCGAAGCGAGTTTGGTCAAGAAATTGGAAGAATTGGGCATAGGCCGTCCTTCGACCTACGCCCCCACCATTGGCACAGTTCAGGACCGTGGCTATGTGGAACGAACCCTCTTGGAGGGTGTCGAAAGGCAATACCTTGTGTTGGAACAAAAGCCGAATACTTCTTTGGAGAGGCAAACCCTCAAAGAAATTACCGGCGCCGACAAAAACAAACTTCGTCCTACGGATATTGGCATGCTGGTCAACGATTTCTTGTTGCAGCATTTTCCAGTGGTGATGGACTTTGGGTTCACGGCCAAAGTGGAAGAAGATTTTGACCGCATCGCCGAGGGTCAAATGAATTGGACCCAAATGCTTGATACCTTCTATCAGCCTTTTCATCAGACGGTTACCAAAGCTACTGAAGAAAGCGAGCGTGTCAACGGCGAGCGCGAACTGGGGATGGACGGCGGATTGATGTACTCCGTTCGGATGGCTCGTTACGGCCCCGTGGTGGCCCGTACCAACCCTAAGGACCCGGATGCCAAACCGCAATACGCCAAGCTCAGGGCCGGGATGATCATGGAACAGCTTGACCTTGCCGATGCTTTGGATTTGTTTCGCCTTCCGCGCACCTTGGGGGAGCATGAGGGGCAGGGCATGACGGTGGGTGCAGGACGTTTTGGTCCCTACGTCAAATGGGGTGATTTGTTCGTGTCCATTCCCAAAGAAGAAGATCCGCTAACCCTTACCCCCGCAAGGGCTGTTGAACTTATCATCGCCAAACAACAAGCCGCGGCCGCCCGCCTTCTCAAGGATTTCCCGGACAGCGGAATTCAAATGATCCAAGGCCGTTGGGGGCCGTACCTGACCCGGGACGGAGAAAACTACCGTATTCCAAAAGGTGCGGACTTTGAAAGCGCCGACGAAGCCCAATGCGTCCAATGGATTGAACAGGCCCCGCCTCCCAAACCCGGTCGTTTCTCAGCCAGATCCAAGGCCAAGAACCCCGCCAAGGCCGCAACCAAACCCAAGGCCGCAACCAAATCCAAGGCCGCAACCAAATCCAAATCCTGAAGGTCCCCGAGCAACGTGCAGAACATTGGTTACGGTGGATAAAATTGGGGGATAAATTTGTTCCAAGAAATTTGGGAATGCCCTTGTCGCTGAACGAAATTCGTCTCAACGCATGCCCCAAACCAACGCCCTCCCCTCCGAAAGTGAATTGCAGGCCATGATATGCCTGCTCGATGATACCGACCAGGAAGTGGTCGAGGAGGTGAGCAAGGCCCTGCTGCTCCGCGGTCCTCTGGTGGTTCCCTTTTTGGAATCTGCTTGGATTGGGGATTTGCCATTGATTGCCAGGGAGCGAATCGAAGAGCTCATCCACCAAATCCAATGGAACCAATGCAAAGAAGCTCTGTTGGCATGGAATCTTGGTGACCAAGAAGATCTCCTCACCGCGCTCATTTGGATTGCACGGATTCGTTACCCCGATCTGGACGAGAGTGAATTACGCAACCGCCTCGAAAGCCTGCGGATTGAGATATGGATGGAAATGAATCCATGCATGACGGCATTGGAGAAGGTAAGGGTCATCAACCACGTTTTGTTCAAGATCCATGGATACCGTGGCAATACCGCCAATTACAACGATCCTCAGAATTCTTGCCTGAACAAGGTACTCGAGAGCCGCAAGGGGAACCCCATCGTGCTATGTTGCATCTACATGTGGTTGGCAACCAAAATGGAGATGCCGGTGGTGGGGGTCAATCTTCCGCAACATTTTATTTTAGCCTATCTGGATGATGTTACGGAAGAAATTTCCGTACCCAAGGCCCTGTTCTACATCAACGCCTTCAACAAAGGCATGGTCTTCGGCGAGAAGGAAATCGAACGTTTTCTGGAATTGATTCATCTGCCGGCCAACCCTCGGTATTTCAGACCGTGCACCCACCATGACATCGTCATCCGAGTCTTGAACAACCTCATTCACGGGTATTCCGAATCCGGTAAACAAGAAGCCTCCAAGGAATTGGTGGAATTACGGGACGTCTTGGTCGAGGAAAATCCATGGCGCACCCTGCATCCCGAAGACCAAACCCATCCGAATAGCGAAGAGAATCCCGGATCGGATGATGCTGATCGCCAGGACCCCAGCGACCAGGACCCCAGCGACCAGGATCCCAGCAACCAGGACCCGGACGGCTTCAGCGATTTCGATTGATTTTTTTGACTTTCATCCAAGAACTAACGCATCCAACTCATTAGCCAACCGGCAAGTTTGGCTTTGAAGGGGGTATAGGGTGGATAGAAGAAAGAGGTAAGGTTGGGCCAATGGGGGTTGCTAAGCACGGCCCTCGCATGGGAAAAGGTTTCGAAACCGTAACGACCATGGTATGAGCCCGAGCCCGAAGCGCCCACTCCGCCCAGCGGCAGGTCGGGGTGTGAAATTTGAATCACCACATCGTTCAAGCACATGCTGCCCGAACTGCTCTCCATAGCCCAACGTTGCATGACCTTGGGGTTTCGGGCAAAGACATAAAGTGCCAAGGGTTTCGGCCTGTTGCGAACAAAAGCCAGGGCCTCTTCCAGATGATCCACGCCGACAATGGGCAGAATGGGGCCGAAGATTTCTTCGTTCATCAGCCGCATGCCAGGGGTCACCCCCGACAAAACGGTGGGTTCAAGGCGAAGACCTTGATCGTCCCAACGTCCGCCTACTTCGATGCGAGCGCCGCCGGCCACGGCATCCTGTAACAAATCCCGAATACGGTCTGCATGCTGGGCATGAATTTGTTGGCAAAGGGATGGGCCTCCTGCCTGTTCGCCTTCTTGAACTTTGCTCGAAGCCACTCGAAAAGCCTCGGCCATGAGCGGTACCATGCTGCGGTTCATGAGCAGGTAATCCGGGGCAATGCAGGTTTGGCCTCCGTTGAGCCATTTGCCCCAATAGACTTTGGCGGCCGTGGCCTCCAAAGGAGCGGATTCGTCCACATAGACCGGGGATTTGCCCCCCAATTCCAGGGTATAGGGAATCAGTTCAGCCGCTGCCGATTGGGCCACAATTTTGCCAACCCGTTCGCCACCCGTAAAAAGAATATGGTCAAAGGGCAACTTCAAGAGTTCGGTGCCAACATGGCCATCACCGGAAACCACTTTGACCACATCATCCCCCAGGGCTTTGGGGAGTAATTCCGACAGCAAAGCCGTGGTTGCGGGGGCATGCTCCGAGGGCTTAACCACCACCGTATTCCCCGCTGCAATGGCCGCAATCAAGGGCATGACCGCCAACTGAAATGGATAATTCCAAGGGGCAATCAGCAGCACGCAACCTTTGGCTTGGTATTGGATATGTCCGCTGGACAGAAGGTAGGGAAAATGGGGGCCTACATTTCGGTTCCGCATCCAGCGATGGAGGTTGGCTTTGAAATGCTTGATTTCGTTGTACACCGGTAACAATTCGGTGAGGTTGCTTTCCATGGCCGGTTTACCCAAGTCCGTGTGGAGGGCTTGGCGTATTGCCTCTTCGGATTCAAGGATTGCCTCACGAAGGCGCATTAATCGCTGGATGCGTTCCCTGGCATTTTCTGCGGCCAAGATGGGGTTGCTCCTTTGCAGGTCCTGCCACCACGCCGGGATTTGTTGGGTGTTGGAATTCATAAGTCGAGTGGATTAGCCTTGTTCGCTCATCAAATAAGCCTTGATAAAGGGATCCAAATCCCCGTCCAAAACCCCTTGGGCATTGGAGGTTTCGTGTTCGCTGCGTACATCTTTGACCAGCTTGTAGGGGTGCAAGACATAGGAGCGAATTTGCGATCCCCATTCGATTTTCTTTTTGGAATCTTCAATGCTTTGACGGGCTTCGTTGCGTTTGCGCAATTCCAATTCATAGAGTTGGGAACGTAGCATCTGCATGGCACGTTCGCGGTTAGCGGATTGGCTACGTTCCACCTGGCAGACCACCACGATACCGGTGGGTTTGTGGGTGAGCATCACCTTGGTTTCCACTTTGTTCACGTTCTGACCGCCTGCACCCCCGGAGCGGGCTGTTTGCAATTCCAGGTCGTTGGGATGAATTTCGATTTGGATGCTGTCGTCAATGACCGGGTACGCATACACCGAGGCAAAGGAGGTATGTCGCCTCGCGTTGGAGTCGAAGGGGGAGATCCTGACCAGGCGATGGACCCCGTTTTCGCCCTTGAGGTAACCGTAGGCGAAATCCCCGGTGATTTCCAAGGACACGGACTTGATCCCGGCTTCTTCACCGTCTTGTCGGTCAAGCTCTTGAATTCGGTACCCTTTGGAATCGGCCCACATGCGGTACATGCGTTCCAGCATGGAGGCCCAATCCTGGCTTTCGGTGCCTCCAGCCCCCGAATTGATTTCGATAATGGCGCTTAAGGGGTCTTCTTCGGACTGTAACATATTGCGAAATTCCAGGGCTTCGGTGGCCTCGACGCATTGGTCGTAGGTTGCATCCAATTCTTCCATGGTAATTTCCCCGGCTTGTTGAAATTCGTAATAAATTCCCAGCTCCTCGATTTGTTCATGGAGTTGCTGATAGGCCTCAACCCACTGTTTGGGGATTTTGACCGATTTCAACCAATTTTCGGCCGCTACCGGGTCGTCCCAGAATCCTGGGGCGGTGGATCGGGTCTCTACATCTTTGATTCGAGCAATCTTCGCATCGAGGTCAAAGAAACCTCCTCAACGCCTCAAGGCGTTCCCGAAGGTCTGTTAGGTGTTCTTGTCTCATGTGACGAAGGTAGCTTCGAAGGACTCCTCTCAACCCTTCACGAAGCAGAATCGAGGCGGCCGGTATTGCGCCAAAAGGAATCCAGGTTAGGCGATTGAAGACCGAGGTTATCCGGTTTCCAAAAATCTTCCCAATGCAGGCAGTCCAAGACCCCGTTCTTCTGCCAACGGCATTCCATAAGATCAAATCGAATCTCCCCACGATGGGGAAATTCTTGCAGGTAACGATAAGCCGCTTTGGAAAGGTTCAAGAATTTATGGTATTTAACCTGCCGGCGGGTTCGGCATGGCGATGGCTGCGGCTGCTTTTGACCTCTACAAAGGCCAGGATCGGTCCTAAGGTGGCGATTATGTCCACTTCGTAGGGACTTGATCGCCAATTACGATGGAGAATATGCCATCCTTGCCTTTGCAGCCTTTCGCAAGCCATGTTTTCCCCCATGGCTGCTGTAGCCTTATTTTTGAGGGGGTCGGATAGCCGATTGTTGCTCACGGATTCTCTTTAAACTTCGCAATATGCAAGATCAATTGCCCAAAATCAATCCCACAGAAACTCTTGCGTGGAAACAACTAACACAACATGCCTTGGGTTTCAGGGAAGGGGGGGCGCATACCTTGAAGCATTTGTTTGATGCCGATGCTCATCGGCTGAACGTTGGAGCATGGAGGCCGAGGGCTGGTATTTGGATTATTCCAAGAATTTGTTGGATGCCAGGGTCTGGCTTGGTTGCGTCGTTTGGCTCAAGAGTGCAAGGTTCAAGAAGGCATCGAGGCGATGTTCAACGGTGCGATGATCAACGAGACCGAGGGAAGGGCGGTTTTGCATACAGCCCTAAGGGATCCATCTGCCTCGCTTCGTTTGGCGGATGGCAGCGTTCCCGGTGCATTGGTCAAGGAAGTCTTGTTGAGGATGGAAGGCTTCGTGAACGGGGTGTTGGACGGCACTTGGAGGGGCTGCACGGGCTTGCCTTTTACCGATGTGGTCAATATCGGAATAGGAGGCTCCGATTTGGGACCCTTGATGGTCTGCGAGGCCCTTTCGCCGTATCGAAATTCCCTGGGGATTCACTTCGTCTCGAATGTGGACGGAGCGCATTTGCAAAGGACCCTTCAGAAACTGAATCCCGAAACCACGTTGTTCCTGGTCGCTTCCAAAACCTTTACCACCCAAGAGACCATGGCCAACGCGGTATCGGCCAGGGCTTGGTTTTGGGAACAAACAGGAAGGCAGGACGGGGTGGACTTGCATTTTGCGGCCTTGTCCACCAACACCCAGGCGGTGAAGGCCTTTGGGATATCGCCGGACCGGATGTTTCCTTTTTGGGATTGGGTCGGTGGACGTTATTCAGTTTGGTCTGCCATCGGACTTTCGGTAGCCTTGGCGGTAGGTTTCGAGCATTTCAGGGCCCTGCTGGCCGGGGCCCATGCGATGGACCGGCATTTTCGGCTTACCCCTTGGGAGCAGAATCTTCCGATGACCTTGGCCTTGCTGGGCTTGTGGAATCGCAATTTTCTGGATATCCAATCCCTGGCCGTCCTTCCGTACGATCAATGCCTCGGGCGATTCCCGGCCTATTTGCAGCAAGCGGACATGGAGAGCAACGGCAAAAGCGTGGATCGGCAGGGGCTGCCCTTAACCTACCAAAGCGGCCCTGTGTTATGGGGTGAACCGGGGACCAACGGCCAGCACGCCTTTTACCAACTGATCCATCAGGGGACCTCCAAGGTGGCCTGTGATTTTATCTTGCCGGCACGATCTCATTACCCGGTGGGGCCTCATCATCGATACCTTACCGCCAATGCCATTGCCCAGGCCCAAGCCTTGATGCAGGGGAGGGATCTTGAACAGGTTGTGGCCGCGGCTTCGGCAGCAGGTCGCTCCGAAAATGAAATTCAGCGTTTGTCTCCTTACCAGGTTTTCGAAGGCAACCGCCCCAGCAATTTCCTGATGTGCCCAAAGTTGACACCCCATGCCTTGGGCAGCTTGATTGCAGCCTACGAGCACAAAATCTTGGTGCAAGGCCTGGTATGGAATATTTACAGCTTTGATCAATGGGGGGTTGAGTTAGGGAAGGTTCTCGCCAGCAAGTTGTTACCTCTTCTCGAGGAGGTGCAGCAGGACCCTGTGCAGGGCTTGGATTCTTCTTCTGCAGCCTTGATTCGTCGTTGGCAAGCTTGGCAGGAGGACTAAGGCCTTAAGCGCCTTCTTCGAACAGGAGGCTGCCTATGCGCAGCATCGTGCTGCCTTCCTCCAAAGCAAGGAGGTAATCGCCTGACATGCCCATGGAAATCTCTTTGAAGTCGGGATCCAGGCTTCGGAAATTTGTTTTGATTTGTTGGAACAAATTATGAAGCAAACGAAATTCTTGGCGGATTTGGTTTGGATCTTCGGTTTGGGTGGCCATGCCCATTAGGCCGGAGACAATGAGGTTGGGATGCTCGATGCGCTGCAATTGATGCATAAAATCACCCAGGGCCTCGGGCGGTATTCCGAATTTATGCTCCTCTTGGGCGATATGCACTTGCAGAAGGACTCGAATCTTGCGTTGGGCCGTTGCGGCTCGCTTTTGAATTTCATCCATAAGGCGCATGCTGTCCACCGAATGGATGGTATGAACATGCGCGGCAATGGTTTTGACTTTGTTCGTTTGCAAGTGGCCTATAAAATGCCATTCGCAATCCGGGGGCATGGCCTTGGCCTTTTCCTGCATTTCCAAGGCGTGATTTTCTCCGAAGGCCCTTTGGCCCTCATGGTACAAGGCTTGGATTTGCTGGAGAGGTCGCTTTTTGGTGACGGCAATCAATTGTGCTGCAGGATAGGCCGCTAAACGAAGTCGTAAAGAATGAAGAGGCTCGTGCACTTGCTATTTTATCTTTGGAACCTTAGGAGCAACAAAGGGGCAACTTTTTTGTTTCCTTCAAGAATATCGTTTCCCCTAACGCCACCGCTGATTCGATCATGACCAAAGATACCCATCGCCACCGCCCAGCCCTTGCATTTCGAACCGTGTTCACCATGGCGATCATGGTCATTGGCCTTGCAGGGTGCGGACAGAAACCTGAAGGTCCTGGTGGGGAACCAAAAGACCCCGCCCAAGAGCAGGAAGGCCCCGTTCAAGAAAGGCCTGCGGACGAACCGTCCAACCCTGCCGAACCAAGCCCCAAACAACCAGCCCTGCCCAGGGATTCCATGGTCGAAGCCATGTTGCGCATACAATTAGCAGAAGCTTATCGGGCACGCTACTATGTGCTTAATGCAGGAGCTACGGCGAATCCTCCTATGATGGATTCGCTGTATGCCAAGGCTCTGGCCCCTTTGGGCATTAGTTCGGCCCGTTACGAGGCAACGTATCGCGACTTGCTCGACAAGGAGCCGGTTCTCTTGCAGGCCCTGTACGATTCTTGCGAGTCAATTCTCCAACGTCGTTTGATCGGATTACGATGACCAAGGACGGAGAGGACCAAGAGCATAGCGGATTCCTCCTGTATCCGGAATCGGCCACCTCCACTTTGGAACTGGATGGGATAGCCCAGATGGTGGCCAATCGTTGCAGCACCGCCGGTGGCCAAGACCTGCTGGATGCATGGATGATTCCATTGACCGAAGAAGGGGAATGGACCAGCGGCGACAGGCCTACCAAGAATGTTTCGCTTGGTTAAAGCGTGGCTCCGCCTGGCCATCCCTGCATTGGGAACTGAAAGACTCGATATGGCCTTACATGGCAACCGAGGGGTATGTGTTGAATGAAGATCAAACAGCGCAATTGTGGCCTGCGGTACGCACAGCCTTGGGGATGCTTCAATTTGCCGAAAAGCATGCGGAGGCCCTGACGGAATTGCGCGCCCAATTACGGTCTTTGCCCAGTCCCGAGCCTGCCTACAAGGCGATGGTGGAGGTTCTGGGTCAGGATGGCCGCCTTTCACCCCAGGCCAGCCCCGCCTTGGCAAGATTGACCGTGCAATTGCAACGCAAACAGCAAGAAGCCCGCGAGTGGATGGAGGCCTTCCTGCGCAAGGCAAGGGAGTCTGGATGGGCAACGGATTTGGGCGTTACCCTCCGAGATGATCGTTATGTCATGGTGCTCAATGCCGAGGGTCGCAAACAGGTGGATGGAATCGTTCACGATGTGTCGGCTTCAGGTCAGCATTTCTACGTTGAACCTGCCCAGGCTTCTACCTACAACAATGACCTCAGGGAATGCGAATGGGCGATACGACGCGAAAAATACCGCTTGCTTGCCCAGCTAAGCGAGCAAATTCGACCGCATGCCTTGGGGATACGGCAATGGGCGTCGTTGGTGTACCAATGGGATGTGCTTCAAGCGGTTTGCTCCTGGTCCTTGCAATTTCCTGAAGCTAATTTCCCACGTTTGGAGGCCGGTGTTCAGGATTGGATGGCCGCATATCATCCTTTGTTATGGCTGGAAGGTCAAAGCAAAGGGGTCAAGATTTGGCCTTATTCCTGGCGCATGAGTCCAGAGCAACGTTTTCTGGTGGTTTCCGGACCGAATGCAGGAGGCAAATCAGTATTTCTCAAAACGGTCGGCCTTTTGCAAATCCTTTTCCAATGCGGTTGGCCCTTGCCTTGCGATGCCTCCAGTGCATCCTGCCTGATGCAAGGAGTGGTTCTGGGCATGGGGGATAGGCAGGACCTGCACCAGGATTTGTCCACTTATGCAGCGCATTTGCAATTGATGGCCCATGCCTTGAAGGTTGCAGGTTCTGATCACCTGATTCTCTTGGATGAGTTCGGGGCGGGAACCGATCCGGCGCTGGGCGGTCCCTTGGCCGAAGCCCTGTTGGAGCCGTGGCTGCGTGAAGGACCCAAGGTATTGCTCAACACGCATTACGGAAATCTCAAACGCCTTGCCTCGCAGTGGCCTACGGTGCAGGATGCCCGCATGGGCTTTGACACCACCACCTTGAAGCCCACCTATCAACTCTTGGTCGGGGCTCCCGGGTCATCGTACGCGATGGAACTGGCACGGCGAGCAGGTTTGCCGGACACGGTCTTGGCCAGAGCGACGGAATTGACCGAGACCACCGATCTTCAAAGCGAAAACTTGCTGGTGGAATGGATGGACCAAAAGCAAAGGCTGAGGAATTGCTCAAACTTAGCCAATACAAAGAAGAACTCTTGGACAAACTTCTCCGTAAGCAAGAACTGGCGGAGCAAGAGGCCCACCACCACCGCGAAGAACTAAGTCAGAACCTGCGCAACAAAGGTCGCCGGCTCCTGGAAGAGCAACGCCGAGCCATGGGATTTGTGTTGCAACAATTCAAAACGGATTTGGACGAATTGCGCAAAGACCTCCGAAGCGTCAGTCCGATGAATGCACCCGGTGCCGCTTGGAACAAGGCCTTGCAAGCCTTGGAGCAGGGGGCCCAGCAATTGCAGTCCATGGAAAATAAATTATTGGAATCAACAATCTTTAACAATCCTCCCCATGGGGCTGGTCAAAACAATGAGGCTGGTCAAAATCAAGGCGCCGTTCAAGACCAGGCCCCCGCAGAAGATTTTGGGTCGGCCTTCAAGGTGGGTCAATTGGTCAAGTTTAGGGATGGGCAGCTTCGTGGAGAAGTCTTGAACAGCGATGCCAAGGAAACCGAATGGATGGTGGAATCGGTGAGGATGCGAACCGAAACCGCTCGCTTAATTCCTGCCTCCCCGTTCACGGTCAACAACCCTTTCAAGGCCTTGTCCAAGCGAAATCTCAAAACCGAATCCTGGGCTCCCAAAGCTGAATCCTGGGCTCACAAGGCCGTTGAAGCGGGTCCTCTGCCGAATCAGGTGGTGGATCTGCGGGGTCTGCGGATGCACGAATGGGAATTGCCTTTGCAACAGCGCCTGGACAGGGCTGTCGTCGCGGGAGAAGACCGCATTTATGTCCTGCACGGCAAGGGTACCGGGGCCCTCCGTCAAGGGGTTCGGGACTACCTCAAGCGGCAACACCATGTCAAAGGCCTGAATGATGCACCGATGGAGGCCGGAGGCTCCGGATGGACCTGGGTGGATTTGGGCTGATGGCGCTTCGTATTTTTGGGATTCAACACGGAACTTAAACCCTAATCCTGTGAACAAAATTTATACCGATGCCGATGCGGCGCTTGCCGATATCCAAGATGGGGCAACCCTGATGCTGGGTGGCTTTGGGCTCTGTGGAATCCCGGAGCATTGCATTGCGGCGTTGGTGCGTAAAGGTGTCCGTGATTTGACCTGCATTTCCAACAATGCCGGTGTGGATGACTTTGGCATAGGGTTGATGCTCCAAGGGCGTCAGGTTCGCAAAATGATTTCCAGTTATGTGGGCGAAAACGCCGAATTCGAAAGGCAGCTCCTATCCGGGGAATTGGAAGTAGAGCTCATCCCGCAAGGAACCCTGGCCACACGATGCATGGCCGCAGGCTACGGTATGCCGGCCATTTACACCCCTGCAGGGGTGGGCACCGAGGTCGCCGAAGGCAAGGAAAGCCGGGAATTCGGGGGCAAAACCTATTTGTTGGAAATGGCCTTTGATGCCGATTATGCCTTGGTCAAGGCGTGGAAAGCGGATCGAATGGGCAATTTGGTTTTCAAAGCGACGGCCCGCAATTTCAACCCTTTGATGGCGATGGCCGGCAAAATTACAGTGGCCGAGGTGGAGGAATTGGTGGAACCGGGTGAATTGGATCCTAACACCGTTCATGTTCCGGGCATTTATGTACAAAGAATAGTGTTAGGCACTCAATACGAAAAGCGTATCGAGCAGCGAACCGTCCGAACCCCGCTTTCGTGATTTTCCATTCACGGCTTATCGGTTTCACCTCCCCCAAAGACTAAGAATTTTCACTCATGTTGGACAAAAACGGCATCGCTCGAACCATCGCCAGGGAATTAAAAGACGGGTACTATGTCAATCTCGGCATTGGTATCCCAACTCTTGTCGCCAATTTTATTCCCCAAGGAATGGAAGTCCAATTGCAATCGGAAAACGGTCTGTTGGGCATGGGGCCATTCCCTTGGGAGGGTTCGGAGGATCCGGATCTCATCAATGCTGGTAAGCAAACCATTACCACTCTGCCTGGTTCTTCTTTCTTTGATTCGGCTATGAGCTTTGGGATGATACGCTCCGGCAAAGTGGACCTTACGGTCCTGGGGGCCATGGAAGTTGCGCAAAACGGCGATATAGCCAATTGGAAAATTCCCGGCAAAATGGTCAAAGGCATGGGAGGGGCCATGGACCTCGTGGCTTCGGCCCGCAATATCGTGGTCGCGATGCAGCATGTCAACAAAGCCGGGGAGTCGAAGTTGCTACCCCGTTGCACCTTGCCCATCACCGGCCTGGCCTGTGTTCGCAAAGTGGTGACCGAGTTGGGCGTATTTGGCTTTGATCAAGAGGGTTTTGTGCTCTTGGAACGAGCCCCGGGGGTGACCTGCGATTATATACGGGACAAAACCTGGGGTCACCTGAGCAGTACCGGTCTAGAGCCCGAAATACAATGGGCATGAGCGTAATCAGCTTGCGGATGGCTTGTTCAGCCGATGTCCCGGTTATCCATTCCCTGATCGCTGAATTGGCGGCCTTCGAGAGGGAGCCCGAGGCCTTTGTGCTTACTCCCCAAGATTTGTTACAACACGGATTCGAAAAGAGCCCCCCATTGTTTGAAGTAGTCTTGGCGGAATCACCAACCGATGGGGTCCTGGGAATGGCCATGGTGTACACCAAGTATTCTTCGTGGCGCGGGCCTTGCCTTTTTTTGGAAGATTTGGTGGTACGACAAGCACATCGCCGCAAGGGGGTGGGCAAGCTATTGGCCGAGGAGGTCTTTCGCCTGGCCGCTGACCGGCAAATGGACCGGGTGGAATGGATGGTTTTGGATTGGAATGAGGCGGCCCATGCTTTTTATACGGCAATGGGCGCGGATCAGCTCCGTAATTGGTGGCCTTATCGCCTAAGTGGTTCCAACCTTCAACGGTATCAATCCTCCTAAATTCGAACCATGCGCGTTTTCAAATTTGGGGGGGCATCGGTCCAGGATGCGGAAGGCATCGCCAGGGTTCATCGTTTGGTCTGCAAATACGGTGAGGGGCCGTTGTGGATGGTCGTTTCGGCGATGGGCAAAACCACCAACCAACTCGAGACCTTGGTTCAGGCGGTCCATCGGGAGCAGTGGCCGCAGGCCATGGAAATACTGGGGCAATTGCACGAAGCCCATCAGGCCCGAATTCTTCCACTGCCTGTCAATACCGCGGATTCAAAACGATTAATGGATGTTTTGGAGTATTGGATGGCCAAGCTCAAAGCGGACTTGGAGGGTATGAGGGCCAAGCAGGTCCCCTACAATTGTTTGTACGATCAAATCGTGGTCTATGGCGAATTGATTTCGACGGCCTTGGTTTCGGCTTATTTCGAAATTCAAGGCTTCGCACATACCTGGGTTGATGCAGGCGATTTGTTGGTGACCGATGCCACCTGGCGTGATGCTCGTATTCAATGGGAGGCGACAGTGTCAAAGGTTAAGGCCTATGATGCCTTGCATCGTGAGGCGGCTCCTCCAAATTCCGGGACCTGTGTACTGACCCAGGGCTTTATGGGTCAAGATGCGGTGAGTGGATTACGAACGACTTTGGGCCGAGAGGGCTCGGATTTCACAGCCTCGGTATTGGCCTATGCGCTTGATGCTCACGAAGTCTGTGTATGGAAGGATGTCGCGGGGGTGATGGATGCCGATCCCCGTTTGTTCCCCATGGCGAGGATACTTCCTTCCTTGACCTACCGCGAGGCGGTGGAAATGACCTATTACGGGGCCTCGGTAATTCACCCACGCACCATACAGCCCTTGCAGAACAAAGGCATCCCCCTGCGGGTTCGTTCCTTTCTGAATCCTGACGAGGGTGGCACCGTTATTGGGAAAATGCAAGACCAAGGCCGTTTCTCACCTTGTGTGATTGTTAAGAAAAATCAATGTTTGCTGGAACTGGTTTCGAAGGATTTCTCTTTCGTCGGTGAGGAAGGATTGGCCATGATCTACAAAGCTTTGTACGACCAGGGGCTCAAAGCCAACCTGGCCCGCCACACCGCGGTATCCTTCAGTCTCTGCGTGGACAACGATCCTTACAAGCGGCTTCCCGTTCAGGACATCCTCTTGACGAATTTTGGAATACAGGTGACCGAATGTTTGTCCCTGTGGACCTTGATGCATCAATCGGAAAAAATGCGCAGCGGTTTGCTTGCCGGCAAACAAATATTGTTTGAACAACATCTGGGCAATGTTTACCAATACGTGGTAGTGGATTGATCCATAAGGCCCTAATCTTGACGCGCCCTCCTATGAAAACATGGATTGTAACAACTTTTTTCTTTCTCCAGCTGTTGGTCGAGGTTAACGCGCAGGGTTTGATTGCAGAACCGCAGAACCGACCACCGCGCTGTGGTCATTCACGGTTAATTGAGCAAATGCAACGGGATAGTGTGGTCTTTCAGCACTATCAGGAGCATCGCCAACGTAGGGGTGGGGACCTAACGAGCCTTGGTCTTTCCCCCGAAACGCAAGATTCCTTGATTCGGATCCCGGTCGTTTTTCACGTGATGCACAGGCCCGAGGACTCGGTGATTGGGCAGGGATCCAATATTTCGGATGAGCAAATTCAAGCTCAGATGCTGGCGTTGAATTATGATTTCCGACGCAAGGCGGGGACCAGGGGCTTCAATACCCATCCAGCGGGCGCGGATACCCGCATTGAATTTGTGTTGGCGGGCCGTGATCCCTCCGGTGCATCGCACAAAGGAATCAACAGGCTTCCTTACGCTTTGTCCAATGCCCATCCCTACGGGTCCTTGGGCCTCAAAGATTTGTCGCGTTGGCCCGCAGATCGTTACCTGAATATCTGGGTCGTTGGGCAAATTACCTTGGGCATATTGGGTTATTCGTATCTCCCGGCAATGCTCGTAGGGGATCCGGATGTTTTACGCAAAGACGGTATTGTCTTGGGGTCAAGGATGGTGGGTTCCGTGGATTTCAAACCCGGGGGTAAGCCCCTTAATCTTCATGAAATTTATGCCTACGGTAGGACCTTGACCCACGAAATGGGGCATTACCTGGACCTCTACCATACCTGGGGTGACGGGGATTGTTCGGTCGATGACGATGTCGAAGATACTCCCAATTGCAGTGGGCAATTGTTCGGTTGCCCAACAACGCCCCCCGTGGATTGCCCTCCAGCACCACCACGAATGATTGCCAATTACATGGATTATACCGATGATCGTTGCATGAATATTTTCACCTTGGGGCAAAAGGCAAGAATGCGGGCAAGCCTGACTTCCATGTACCCTTGGAGGGCCACTTTGGCTTCTACATCAAATTTAGTGGCGACAGGTTGTGCCGATAGCACGGTCCCCCGCGTTGGGTCTTTGCTTCGTTCGGGATCGGATACCCTCGTTCGTGTGAACGATACCCTGGGCCTTGGCGAATGGATCCGTGTTCTGGATGTCAACGGTTTGGGCAAAGACTCGGTAGGATTGATTCTGCAACCTGATGTTACAGATCAAGGGGGTCTTAGGGTCCTGACCTCGAACCCGCAGTCGGATGCCTTTGGTTATGTGCGCTTTCGTGCCCTCTCCGGTCCCAGGCCGGCTTGGAACCGTATGCAGGCTACCCTTGCCAACCCTTCCGTGGGTGTGGGGGCTCCAAGTCCATTCTTGCTGCTCGATTGGTTAAGTCAAACAGAAACCTCCTTGTATCCCAATCCCTTCACGGATGCGCTGTACCTGCATTGGGAGGGCCGTGATTCCGTTTCCTTTCAATGGACACTCCTGGATATGACGGGTCGCAGTATCCAAGAAGGACAGTACCAAGGCCCTGCCTTCTGGTCACCGGATGTTCGACATTGGCAACCCCAAGCCTACCTGCTTCGTTTGGAATGGCCCGGCGGTGAGGTAGAGCATCGCCGGATGATTAAAAA
>RFMW01000134.1 GCA_009927485.1 Sphingobacteriia bacterium | reverse complement strand
TCCGCAAGGACTTTGCGGTTAAGGTCAATGGAGGAATTGTTCAATTTTCCCATGAGTTGGGAATATGAAATACCCTCTTGACGAGCGGCGGCATTGATACGGGCAATCCACAAATTACGGAAATGCCTTTTCTTGGCTTTTCTATCGCGGTAGGCATAGGTCAAGGCCTTTTCGACCGCGTTCTTGGCGACGGTGAAAACGGTGGACCTGGTGGTGAAATAACCCTTGGCTAATTTCAAAACCCGCTTACGACGGGCATGGGCGGCGACGTTATTGGACGATTTGGGCATGGGGGCTTATTTACCGATGGTTAACAAACGCTTGATGAGGGCTTCGTTGGTGGTATCCACCAAGGCTCCGTGACTCAGACGGCGCTTCTGCACGGTGCTCTTCTTGGTCAAAATATGACGCTTGTAGGCGTGCTTGCGCTTGATTTTGCCTGTTCCGGTAAGAGCGAACCTCTTTTTGGCACCGGAATTGGTTTTCATTTTGGGCATAACGCGGGTTTTAGGCCCCTCCGACAAGGAATAGCCTTGCTTCAGGGACCGCAAAAATACGCAAAAAAGATCGGGTTTGTATCCTTATTTCTTGGTTCCTTTGGGTGCCAAAGAAATAAACATACGCTTTCCTTCCAATTTTGGAAGGCTTTCTACTTTGCCTACCTCTTCGAGTTGTTGAGCAAAGGTGAGCAAAAGCAATTCACCACGCTCCTTGAAAACAATGGCCTACCCTGAAATGCACGTAGGCTCTGACCTTGGAACCTTCTTCAAGAAAGTTTTTGGCATGCTTGAGTTTGAATTGGAAATCATGATCGTCGGTATTCGGGCCAAAGCGAATCTCCTTGACCAAATTCTTGGCGGCATGGGCCTTGATTTCCTTCTCCTTTTTCTTTTTCTCGTATTGGAATTTGCTATAATCAGTGACTCGGCAAACGGGAGGGGTCGCGGTCTCCGCGATTAGGACCAAGTCAAGGCCCAACCCTTCGGCAATTTGCAAGGCTTTGGCCAAGGAATAGACCCCTTGTTCCACATTTTCACCGACCAGGCGAACCTGCTCCGCTCGAATGTTTTCATTGATTGGGTCGACAGGCTTTGAGGCCTTCTGTTAAAATTAGGATTACGAACAGGCTGATTGATAAGGACCTCCTTTGTTTAATTAAATTAAAAAAAATAAAAAATCAAGATGAATCAAGAAAATAATCGAGAAGAGTCCATAGGGAATGACTTAGCGGACTGCATCAAGCTCGGTATTCAAGAGCGCCACAAAGGCCTCTAATCCCAACGATTCCCCTTGACCCTGTCCATGGCGGCGTACAGCCACCGACCGGGATTCCACTTCTTTCTCCCCGATAATCAGCATGAATGGAATCTTCTGAACTTCGGCATCACGGATTTTTCGTCCAATTTTTTCGTCTCGTTGGTCAATGATACTGCGAATATCGGCAGTAGTCAGCATGCTTTGGATTTCTTGGGCAAAATCCTGAAACTTTTCGGAAATAGGCAAAATAGCCACCTGTTCCGGGGCTAGCCACAGAGGGAAATTCCCGGCGCAATGCTCGATAAGAAGGGCTACAAAGCGCTCCATGGAGCCAAAGGGTGCGCGGTGAATCATGACCGGTCTGTACCTGGCATTGTCGGCTCCCACGTAGGTCAAGTCAAATCGTTCGGGCAGGTTATAGTCCACCTGGATCGTACCCAATTGCCAGGAGCGTCCCAAGGCATCGTGCACCATAAAGTCCAATTTGGGGCCGTAAAAGGCTGCTTCGCCGGGGACCGTTACCGTCTGCATCCCCATTTCTGCGGTGGCCTCGATAATGGCCTGTTCGGCCTTGGCCCAAGCCTCGTCCGTTCCTATGTATTTGGTGCGATTGGCAGGGTCTCTTAACGAAATTTGAGCGGTGTATTTCTCAAAACCAAGAACATCAAAAACCTTCAACACCAAAGATATAACCTTCTTGAATTCGTCTTTGACTTGATCATCCCTGCAGAACAAATGCGCATCGTCCTGGGTGAAGCCTCGCACCCTGGTCAGTCCATGCAGTTCCCCGTGTTGCTCGTAGCGGTACACCGTCCCAAACTCCGCCAATCGAAGAGGGAGATCCTTGTAAGAGCGGGGCTTGGCCTTGTAAATCTCGCAGTGATGGGGGCAGTTCATGGGCTTGAGCAAGTACTCTTCCCCTTCGTGCGGTGTAAGTATGGGCCTGAACGAATCTTGGCCGTATTTGTCCCAATGCCCCGAGGTTTGGTACAGCTCCTTGTGCCCGATATGCGGGGTTACCACCTGCACATAACCCGCCCTGACCTGCTGCCTTCTCAAAAACTGCTCCAAGACTTCGCGGACCATGGCCCCCTTGGGCAACCACAGCGGGAGCCCCATGCCCACCTTCTCACTGAAGGTAAATAATTCCAATTCCTTGCCCAGTTTGCGGTGATCCCTTTTGCGCGCTTCCTCCAAAAGGTGGAGGTGTTGCTCCAGGTCTTTGGCGGTAGGAAAAGAGACTCCGTAGATCCTCGTCAATTGCTTGTTCTTCTCGTTACCTCTCCAATAGGCTCCGGCGGTGTTCAATAATTTGATCGCTTTGATTTTGGAGGTATCGGGGATATGAGGTCCACGGCACAAATCC
>RFMW01000208.1 GCA_009927485.1 Sphingobacteriia bacterium | reverse complement strand
AAGGTAATCCCCTTTTTCGAAAGCGATATTCCCCAACTGGGTCCGCAGGGTTCCTGTCCCACGATGGACAAAAATTAATTCATCCGCGTCCGCGTTTTTGTAGAAATAATCCTGGCTGCTCCCGCTGGGGGCGGCAAGCCCCATGGTGAGGTCCTGGTTCACAAATAGGGGAACCCGGCTTTGGAGGTAATCCTGAACAGGTTCAACCTGAAAACCCTGGTAGCGGCGAGGAGTTATGTTATGCTGAACGGCAATTTGGGGTCTCCAATCCAAAGGCTCGCCCAAGGAGCGAATGATGGTAGGGCGATGCAGGTGGTACATCAGCGAGGACATCCCGTCAAAGCCCACCGTGCCAAACAATTGCTCGTAGTACAGTTCCCCGTTCGCTTTGCGGAACTGGGTGTGTCGTTTGGGGGGGATTTGTCCCAGGCGATGGTAAACAGGCATAAGCGATGGACTTAAGAGCGGTAATCTTCGCGAAGTTACGGACGGTCGACCCAGTCTACGAGAATAAGATTGGTGTCTCGGGTTCCTCCATTGCGTCGGTTGGAGGCAAAGACCAGGCGACGGCCATCCGGCGAAAACATCGGAAAGGAATCAAAGGTTGGATCAAAGGTGACCTGTTGAAGGCCCGTACCGTCCAGGTTGATCATGAATAGGTTAAAGGGAAACCCCCTTTTGCTGTGGTGGTTCGAAGAAAAAATGACCCGACGACCATCGGGATGAAAATAAGGTGCCCAATTGGCCCCGCCCAGTTGAGTGATTTGACGCATCCCACTGCCGTCCAGGTTGCACACAAAGAGCTCCATGCGGGTTGGGGCGACCAGTCCTTGGGCCAGCAATTCCCGGTATTCCCGAATTTCTTCGGGGGTGCCCGGACGGGATGCCCTAAAAATTAGCTGCTTACTATCCGGCGAAAAAAAGGCCCCGCCATCGTACCCCAATTCCTGGGTTACCCTCCGAATCTTGCGATCCGGCCAGGACATGAGGTACAGGTCGAGGTCCCCATCGCGGGTACTGGTAAAAACCATCCAGCGGCCATCCGGCGAAAAGGTGGCTTCGGCATCGTAACCGGGAGCACCCACCAAAACTTCCCGTTGACCTCCCGCCAAATCGCTGATATAAATATCGTAGGCTTCGTCGATGGACCACAGGTATTTGCGGTCGGGTCGGGGGGCGGGTGGTGGGGGACAAGCCTCTTGCTGACCATGCGTAGAGGCCCAGACCACTTTTTGATCACCGGGTACAAAATAGGCGCAGGTGGTACGGCCTTGGCCCGTGGAGACCATCACCGGTTTTTGGGTGATGCGATCGCCCAAAGCTTGGCCCTGCGTTGGCAAAACGCGGGATGAATCCAAAACAAAAATCTGGTCGCATTCCAAACCCCAAGCGGGGTTATTGCTCTGGAAAACCAATTGGTTGGAAGCCGTATTCCAATACGCCTCGGCATTGTCCCCACCGCGCGTTAGCATGCGGGCGTTGCGAAAATTCAATTCCGAAGGGTAAATCAAGGAATCTTGGGCCTTGATGTCCATCGCTAGCCCACCCAAGAAGGCGCCTAGGAGCACAAAGAAGCCTAAAGTCCATGGAATGAATTTATTAGGTCTGGTATTTTGAATCCAGTCTGCTTGTCCTGATCCAGAAAGTTGATGATTGCGCATGGAGGCCCTATTTTTGACAAAATTAATGGTCAATTCAGGGCAACGTTGGTGGATAGGGTTGGGCTTAGCATTTTTGCTAGCGGCCGCTTCTTGTCGTCAAAACCAAAATGCGGATCGGACCGCCGAGAGCAAGGAGGCCAATACCACGGAGGGTAGGTTGCAAGAACTCAACCGCCGCATTGCGATGAATTCATCGGATGCCACAGCCTACGGAGAACGTGCGGATTGGTGGCTCACCCAAGATCGTGAAAACCCAATGGTTTCGTCAGGCGATGCTGTAACAAGCGGTCCTGATGACCCCACGGGAATGGGAAGCCCGGACGAGCCACGCGAAGCCCTTCGAAAGGCCTTGCAGGATATTAAATCAGCGCTTTTATTGGATACAGGTAATGCCTTGTTTTACTGTATTTTAGGGGAAATATACACAAGGTTGGGTTTGGTTTCAGAAGCCGATGATGCGCTCAGGGTTTCGATGGCTCGCAATCCGGAATTGGTCAGGGTGTATTTGCGTAGGGGAGAACTTGCCTTGATTAACCGCCAGCATGGGGTTGCTTTCAGGTATTTGAACGAAGCATTGCGCAGGGATAAGCGTTTGGCGGAAGGGTATCTGCTCAAAGGGCTCACCTATTTGGAGCTCAAAGACACCGCAGCTGCGCGATCGGCATGGCTCACGGCCATAGAGCAGGATCCTAATTTGTATGCGGCCTATCTGGAGCTGGGTTTGAGGGAAAAGAATCCGCAGACCGCGCACCGGTATTTCTCGAACGTCTTGCAGCTCAAACCCGGTCATGTGGAGGCCTGTTATGCCCGTGGCATGTTGCTGCAAGAACAAGGTTATTTGGATTCGGCCAGGCAGGATTACCGAAACTTGTTGAAGGTAAGGCCCCAACACCGGGATGCCCTCTTCAACATGGCCTATTTGGATATGCTGGATAAGAATTTTGATGAGGCGATCACGGGATACGACAAGGTTTTGGCCTTGGATGCCCAGGATCTCCCTGCAATGCTGAATCGTGGCTTATGTTACGAGTTGATGGGCAAGGATCAAGAGGCTGCTGCGGATTACAAGGAATGCCTACGCCTTCGCAAGGGCTATCCACAGGCTTTGCAGGGCCTCAATCGCCTCAAATGATGTATATTCGCAGGCTTCTCGAAAGGTAAATCCCCC
>RFMW01000042.1 GCA_009927485.1 Sphingobacteriia bacterium | reverse complement strand
AAGGATATTCAAGGACCGGAGAATTTGGATGTCCTCCTTAATTTCCCCAACCCGCTCGGTCAAGTCGTCGTAGTAGGTTTCGGGGACATAGAGAAATTCAACCCCTCGGCGGCGAAGTTCTGTGACCGTATGCACGATATCGTAGGTTTCTACCGCGATATGTTGGACCCCGGCACCTCGGTAAAACTCGATATACTCTTCGATTTGGGATTTCTTTTTGCCTTCGGCCGGTTCATTGATGGGGAATTTGACATACCCGTTGCCGTTAGAAACCACCTTGGACATGAGGGCCGAATATTCGGTGGAGATGTCCTTGTCATCAAAGGTGATGAGCAATTGAAAGCCCATGACTTTTTCGTAAAACTCAACCCAGGTGTTCATGGCACCGAGTTCGACATTGCCCACGCAATGATCCACGTACTGAAGGCCTACAGTCTCCACCGGGAGTTTCCACCGGGGATGATCAAAACCGGGCAGGAAAAGACCGTGGTAGTCTTTGCGTTCGACAAAGCGGTGAACAGTATCCCCGTAGGTATGAATGGAGGCAATGACCACCTTGCCGTGAGCATCTTCGAGCACTTGGGGGGCCTGATGGGGACGGGCACCGCGGGCCACCGTCGCTTCGAAGGCCGCTGTGGCATCGTCCACCCAAAGCGACAAAAATTTGACTCCATCACCGTGCTGGTCCACATGTTTGGAGATTTCGGTCTGCGGGTGCAGTGAGGAAGTGAGGACCAAACGGATTTTGTTTTGTTGCAAAACATAAGAGGCTCGGTCCTTGAGCCCGGTTTCTGGACCTGCATAGGCAATCAATTCGAAGCCAAAGGCGGCCTGGTAATAGTAGGCGGATTGTTTGGCATTGCCGACATAAAGTTCCAAATGGTCTGTACCCAATAGCGGAAGAAAGTCCTCGTTGACCGAGGCGGTGGTGGGTTGGGTCAAGGTTTCGTTCATAGTGTTGCGAGGTAGTAGTGAGCGAAAAGGTTTATTCGTAGGCGGATTCCATCCAGGACCGGTAATACTTCCCGTCGTCCAACGCCATCGCGTTTTGGGTGATGGCCAACGGTTTGAAGGTGTCGATCATGACGGCATATTCATCGGTGGATGTTTTGCCGATACTGCGCTCGTAGGCGCCGGGGTGGGGTCCATGGGGAATACCGCCGGGGTGCAAGGTGATTTGACCGGGTCCAATATCGTTGCGGCTCATAAAATCACCGTCCACATAATACAGGATTTCTTCGGAATCGATGTTGGAATGGTTGTAGGGTGCAGGGATCGACAGCGGGTGGTAATCGTAAAGGCGGGGACAAAAACTGCAGACCACAAAACCTTTGCTTTCAAAGGTTTGATGCACCGGGGGCGGTTGGTGAACCCGACCCGTGATGGGTTCAAAGTTGTAGATACTGAAGCCGTACGGAAAATTGTAACCGTCGTAGCCCACCACGTCAAAAGGATGGCTGGCATAGATCACCGAATGGAGGATGCCTTGCTTACGGATTTTGATTTCAAAGGAACCTACCTGGTCGTGGGTTTCCAGCTCGGTGGGGAGTTTATAGTCCCTTTCGCAGTAGGGGGAATGTTCCAACAATTGCCCAAACCAATTGCGGTAGCGCTTGGGGGTGTACAGCGGGTCATTGGATTCCAGGTAGAGCAGACGGTTGTCCGGCCCATCAAATTCAAAAACATGAATCATCCCTCGGGGTATTAG
>RFMW01000235.1 GCA_009927485.1 Sphingobacteriia bacterium | reverse complement strand
GTGGACCGCGATGAACACGGTTACCTCTTGCAGTTGTTTACCAAACCGGTGCAGGATCGACCCACCATGTTCTTTGAAATTATCCAGCGCAGGGGAGCTAAGTCCTTTGGCAAAGGAAATTTCAAGGCCCTCTTCGAATCCATCGAACGAGAGCAGGCCCTGCGTGGCAATCTGTAGATCGACCTAGGGACCTGTGGATCAGCATGGTGATCCCAAGGTCAGCCTTCCAAGGCGGATAATTTCCGGTCCAAACGCCATAACATGAGGAAGAGACCGGCCTGTATGATCAGGACAACGGCCAAAACAACAAAGATTTTGCCGTTGCTACGCAGGGTATCCGCCATGGTCACCGATTCGTTCGCATTCATGGTCGGGACAACCTCTTGGACCGTGCTTGCAGCGAGGCCAACGATGCTAAGCATCATGATCAAGGTCAAAACCAGAAAAAACTGCTTCATGGGCCAGGATTTAGGATGGAATTCTATTTCTTAACAAAGTATAACGAGCCCACAGATTGGCGGCCCACCAGCCCATGAGGGTCCAGGCAATCACCGCGGGATAAAAAACCCAACGCATTCGTCCATCCAAATCGTAGGCCGAAAATCCCGGGTTCCCCCCGTTGCCGGGATGCAGGGAATCGGTAAGCCTTGGGAGAATGAACAGCAAAGGAATCAAACAGAAAAATGCCAGTATATTGTATGCAGCCGATATGCGGGCCTGCCTGCGCTTGTCCTCGAAAGAGGAGCGTAAAACGGTATAGGCCAGGTACATCAAAAGACCTATGGCCGAGGCATTTTGTTTGGGGTCACCACTCCACCAGGCACCCCAGGTAAACTGTGCCCAAACCATTCCGGTGATAAGGCCCAGCATCCCAAAGAGAATTCCCATTTGGGTTAAGGCTGAAGCCCAAGCATCATCGGTATCGTGTTGAAACAACAAATACCTCAACGAATACACCGCCGCTCCCAACAACATCAGGATCATCCCGAACCACATCGGGACATGGAAATAGAGATTTCTTACCGATTCGTTCAGAATCACTTTGCGGGGCACCTCGCCCATCCAACCCATCCAAAAGACATAGACCATGCACAGTAGAGTCATCAGCTTCAAGGCCAAAGGCAGTGGGGATATGCGAGGTCGGGTCGAGTTCATTGGAAGTTCAAAGATAATTTCTTGGGCATTAATCCCTCCAAAGAAAGGGAAACAACAAGGTCCCCAAGGCCAAAATCATGACCAAAAGGGCTGACATCGCCACCGCATACGGCCAAACCACCGACCATTCCAAGCCATCCAAGGCCATACGCGAGAGACGGTGCACCAGCAGTAAACAGGGCACCAAAAGTGGAAATCCCAAAACCGGCATGAGTTGGGCGGGATTGGCGGCACCGCGGGCCATGGCCGAAACCAAGGTCAGCACCGTAGCGAGCAATGGACCGGCCAGCAATTGAGTAAGGATAAAAATCCCTGTATTTTGAATGGGATAACCCATCCATACACCCATGAGGATCGTGGCCAAGGCCATCAGCACCCACAGGGAAAGGGTTCCCGTTAGAACCTTGATCATCCACAAGGTGACCCCTGGGGTTGACACCTTGTAATACATCAGCAATCCATTGCTCAAACCCAAATACGTTCGCGACAGGACGTACACCGAGGCGAACAGCATCAACAACCAATAAATGGCCACCCATGCCAGCGGGCCTGCTGGACGTAGCATCAATTGAGCAGCAAAGATGCCGCCGGCCAAGTACAGCAAGGAACCTGCCAACCACTGCCCTTGACGCCATTCCCTTAGCCACTCATGCCGCAAGAGCAGGAGCATGGTTCGAACGGTTTGCATGCCTTTCATGAATTGGTGGCTAATTTAGGTCCGTTTGTTGACGAAATTTAGCCCATGCCCTCTGCCCTCGCTCACGCCCCCAGACCCATTCACAAAGTCCTGATTGCCAACCGCGGCGAAATCGCTTGGCGAATTCTGCGCACTGCCCGAGAAATGGGCATCGAAACGGTCGCCGTGTTTTCCGAGGCAGATCGAATGGCCCCCCACGTTCGGCATGCCGATTGGGCCTTTCCGATTGGTCCGGCACCCTCCTCGGCATCCTACCTGCGCGGAGAGTCTTTGATTCGTCTTGCCTTGGAACAGAAATGCCAAGCCATTCATCCGGGGTATGGTTTTCTTTCCGAAAATGCAGCCTTTGCCAAAGCGGTTGAAGAAGCAGGCCTGGTCTTGGTAGGCCCAAGCTCCCGAAGCATGGAGGCCATGGGCAACAAAGTCGCCGCCAAACAAGCCGTTGCCGGATACGAGATTCCCCTGGTTCCCGGAACCGATCATCCCGTTTCAGACCCCGTACAAGCGGCAGAGATCGCCCAAGCTATCGGATTTCCTTTGCTGATCAAAGCAGCTGCGGGAGGTGGCGGAAAGGGAATGCGCATTGTGAACCGTTTGGAAGAGCTCCACGAATCCCTGCATTTGGCCATATCGGAAGCAACCAACGCCTTTGGTGACGGAGCTGTCTTTTTGGAGAAGTACATCGCCAATCCCAGGCATATCGAGATTCAATTAATGGCCGATGACTACGGGCACACGGTTTACTTGTTCGAAAGGGAATGTTCCATTCAACGCAGGCACCAAAAGCTCGTCGAAGAAGCCCCATCCTCCTGTTTGGATGCAGACCTCCGCAAAGCCATGGGTGAAGCTGCGGTACGCGTTGCCCAAGCCTGCGGGTACCGCAATGCAGGTACTGTCGAATTTTTGTTGGACCAAGACAACCGCTTTTACTTCTTGGAAATGAACACCCGCCTCCAAGTGGAGCACCCCGTTACCGAATGCATCACGGGCTTGGACCTGGTTCGTTTGCAATTCGAAATGGCGGCCGGACTTCCCCTTACGCTTCGTCAAGAGGATTTGCGCATCAACGGTCACAGCATTGAGCTAAGGATTTGTGCAGAGGATCCTCGCAATCAATTTCTGCCGGACCTGGGCAAGCTCATTCGCTTCCAACCCCCTCAAGGTCCCGGGGTTCGTTTGGATTCCGGTTACGAAGAAGGCATGGACATCCCGGTGCATTACGATCCTTTGCTGGCCAAACTCATTGTGCATGCCCCCAATCGATTGGCCGCCATTGCTCGGATGAAAAGGGCCTTGGATGAATTTGAACTTGCGGGACCCGCTACCACCCTGGATTTTGGGCGTTGGGTCATGGAGCAATCCGCCTTTGTGGAAGGCCGTTTCGATACCGGCTTTATTGCTCAATATTTTCGTGGTGCTGAATCCCTGGATACCCCATTGCCGCCATGGGAGTCCTCTGCATCAGGGAGTCCACTCTCCCTTTCGGAAGAAATCGCAATCGCTGCAGCAGTGTTACAACACCAGTCCTCTTCCCAAGGAACCCAAAGCCCTACAGTCCAAAGCGCTTCAAACCATACCATTGGCGCCACCGATGCTTGGCAGAGGCTTTGGAATCGATAATGCGCCTTGCGGATTTCAGGAAAAGATCGTATTTTTGCATTTCGGGGCTGAACGGAATCGACAGCTTGTTTAGATGACCCGGTAAGCATGCCGAGCCTGGAACCGTTGCTCGTTAATCCGATGGTTCAAGCCTTAAACGGCAACTACGACTACGCACTCGCTGCTTAATTCTAGGAATTAGCAAGAGTTGTCTCCGGACAGGTGAGCTCAATGGCCTGTCCTATGGAGGCATCGACCACATTGAACTGGTTCTAAGGCAGGCTTGACCAAGGAACGAGAACCCTAAAGCCTAAGCGTGATCTTCGGCCCGCCGCCCGCCTGGATCCCGTCGAAAATCAAGGGATGGATAAGCATGTAGAAAGTCGGGGATCGGCTTGACTGGACCAGGGTTCAACTCCCTGCAGCTCCACAACCCGGGGGTATCTGTTTTTGGAACAGGCCCCATGCCAAGAATGATTTAAGCCTTGGAACGTCGCACCTCAAAGGCGACCTCGTTGCGTCGCCCCACCAAGGTCCAAGGGGCATTGTAACCCATGTACAAGAGGGGACCTTCCACCTGCCAACCTTCTTGCTCCAGGATTTCCCTTAGGCGACGCCCGTACCTCTTCAGATCTTTGTCGCTGGCATAGCCCCCAAACCTTAGGACCCCCAGGGTACGAGGCGGAAGGGTTTGCAAGGTTATCGCACGGTCCCTTGTAGCGGGCAAATCGGACTCGCTACGATCAAAGGGCATATAAAAGAACAAGGAAGGCTGCTCGCCCATGTCCATCACCACAGGCGCTGTCATGGCCATGGATTCGGAACGCTCATTCCCCCCAAAGAGGTAACGGGCAACTTTACGGAAACCCTCGTTGGCAGGGGCTCCCAAGGAATTGCTTCTCAGACCCGTTTTGGCCACCACCAAAGACGGGTATGCTCTGACTTCCACACCCCCACCCAATTTGGCCAAGCGCTTGAAGGTCGGCTCAGGAACCTTCTCGGAGGCCAAGAGACGCCTCCCAGCCAAGAAAGCCAAGACCAAAAGCAAGCCAATAAACAGCATTTTCATCGATTTCATTAACTACAAAACGCCGAAGAACGAATAATGTTCCAGCTCCTCCCCCAAATTCACAAGAACCCTTTGGAAGGTCGGGTCAGGCTGTATTTTCGGCCTTGAAGCCATGAATACCCACTTTTCTCCGAATTCCAAAACGTCACGATGGCTAGGGTGGCTAGGAACACCCCTGTATTTGCTGGCCTTTGGGCTCATTGTTCTCGTTTTTGATCCATGCCTGCGCTTGGTTCATTTGGTTTTTGGGTACGAAGCCCATCAGCAAGGGATTCGCCTGATGAATAGACTTTTGTACGGTGCATTGTGGCTGAATGCCTGTCGGATCTCATGGAATAGGCACCCTGATGCCTTGTCGATTTCGGCATCGACCTCGGGTATTGCTCAGCGTCCCGTGCCCCGCATCTTTGTCGCGAACCATCAAAGCCTCAACGATATTCCTCCTTTGATTTGGAAGCTTCGTGCTTTCCGCTTGGTTTTGGTTTCCAAAGCCGAATTGTCCAAAGGAATCCCCTCCATTTCGTACAATTTCAAAACCGGAGGCGTGATTGCCATCCAACGCCGAAACCCGCAGCAATCTTTGGAAGCCATGCGAAAATTGGGGGAACGTATCGCGAGCAGCGGAGAAAATATTTTGTACTTTCCAGAGGGAACGCGAGCTCGTGATGGCCAATCCGCAGTCTTCCGAAGCGGGGGTCTTGAACAATTGATGCTTTCCAATCCTCAAGTGGAATTGGTTCCTGTGGCGATTCGCGATTCCTGGAGATTGGCTCAATGGAATTTCCTCCCCATACCCTTTGGACAAACCATTCGCTTTGATGTACTCCCCTCGATCTTTTCCAAAGAGGTCCTCCAACAATGCGATGGTCATGTTGGAAAGGCGGCAAGACTCTTGATGCAATCCGTTCAAGAAGCCATTGTGCAACAGCTAAATCATGAAATATCCTGAATCTACGATCAACATTTTCCCTGAATCTACGATTAATACATACCATGAAAAACCATACCGTCTACGAATGCTCCCAGCCTATTGACCTTAAGGGTATGCTACCGCAACGTTTAACAATGCGCATGTTGTTAGGGCTGCTTCTTGGGGTCTTTGGCAAACATGCAGCCTACGCGTTGCCAGATGAGGGGATGTTTCCTCCCCTCGCCATCCAGAAGGAAGCCCTTGTCAAAGCCGGCCTTCGCATGGATCCCAACCTGGTTTTGAGCCTAAGCAACCAAGGACTGCTCCCTGCCCTGGTAAGGGTGGGCGGTTGTTCAGGGTCCTTTGTTTCTTCGGAGGGACTCCTGGTCACCAATCACCATTGCGCCTTCGATGCCGTGGCTGCAGTCAGCACCCCTGAGGAAAATCATCTCGAAAGAGGATTTTATGCGCGCAAAATGACCGACGAAATTCCAGCCAAAGGCCTCAGCCTTCGCATTACCGTAGGCTTTGAGGATTGCAGCGAACGAATTCTCGCCGACCTACCCGGTACCGACCGCCCTGTAGAACGGCAGAAAGCTATCAAAGAACGCATGACCACCCTCGAAAAAACCGCCGCGGCCAAAGACAGCAATTCCACGTTCGAGGTTTCGGAAATGTTTCCGGGTAAATCGTATGTATTGTTTCAATACACCGTTCTCCGTGATCTTCGAATCGTTTATGCCCCGTCCCGTGCCATAGGGGAATTCGGTGGGGAATCCGACAATTGGGTTTGGCCGCGTCATACCGGAGATTATACCTTCCTGAGAGCCTATACAGGACCCAAAGGGGAATCACGGTCGTATCACCCCGAGAATATCCCTTTCAAGCCTATCGCATTTTTACCCATTGCCCAGAAACCCCTTGCCGAAAATGATTTCGTGATGATCATGGGCTATCCCGGCAGGACTTTTCGCCATTACCCGGCCTCTTATCTGCGCTACCAAGCCGAAAAATTACTCCCCATTACCCAAAAGAATTTTGATTGGCTTATACAGCGATTGGAAAAACAAAGCGAGCTATCCACAAGCGAATCGTTGTTATGGTCTTCCCGAATCAAGTCCCTGGCCAATACCTCCAAAAATTACCGAGGTAAATTGCAAGGCCTTCGCCGCGTCCCCATCCTTGCACAATTTGAATCGGTGGACAAGGCATGCCGTCAAGCGGGTCAAGCGAATGCATTGATCGCCATGAACGCCTTGGATTCCTTGTATCAGGCCATGCATCAACGTGCTGAATTGCATTTAAATTTTCAACACCTTGCAGGTCAGTCCAAAGCGATGCAGTGCTTGATCCGTGAAGCGGACTTGAAGGACCGGCTCACCGCATGGAAGAACAACCCCTCCAAAGACTCCCTCCTCGAAGCCGAAACCAAAGCATTGAATGTTTGGAAGGAGAAGAACCGGGGCAGCTGGCGTGGTTCCCTCGAAAGGGACGTTCTCCAGTATTTTGTATCCCAAAATCCGGAATTACTACCGCAGGACATCCAATTGGGAAAGTGGAATGCATGGTTGGACCAAATAGAGCAGTCCAATGACTTTCCAAAAGAATCCAAATGGACGCAGGTACTAGGGAATTATTGGCATAATTTGTCCTTACGCATCAAGCAGGAACAAAGCGATTGGACGGCCCGATTGAGCGCCAACCTACCCGCCTATCTTGATTTACGTCTTCAGGTGCTCAACCAATCTTTTGTTCCGGATGCCAACAGCACCTTGCGTTTAACCTACGGCAAGGTCCAAGGTTTCTCGCCGGAAGATGGGGTTTATCATCGGCCATTCACGACCCTGAAGGGCATGTTCGAAAAAGCATCCACGGAGCATCCCGATTACCGTATCGACTCCACCCTGTACCGCGCCATTCGTCAAGGTTACCCGGCCTTGACACCAACACCCGAACAGCCAAACCAAGAACAGCGATTTGGGGATTTGGCCATCACCATGGTGGACGCCGCAAGGGATCAAACTCAAACAGTCAAAAAACCAAGAACCAAATCGGAGGATATTCCTGTGGCATTTTTGTACAATCTCGACACCACCGGAGGGAATTCCGGGTCTCCCGTCATGAATGCCGACGGCGAATTGGTGGGAGTGAATTTCGACCGAGCTTTTGGAGCAACCATCAACGACTTTGCATGGAATGCAGACTACAGCCGATCCATAGGGGTAGACATTCGCTTTGTGTTATGGAACTTGAAAAATGTAATCGGAGATCAACGCCTCCTCTCGGAATTGTTCCCGCTTGGGCTCCCTGAACATCTGCAACGCTAAACCACTGCAAGCGAATGAATCCTGGCCAGCCTTTCCGATTAGGAATTTTGCGAGAATCCAAAAAGCCTCATGATCTTCGTGCCCCCATGGTTCCGGAGGATTGCAGGGCCCTTATGCAAGCCTTTCCAGGGACTGAAATTCGGGTACAACCCTCGCCTTTTCGTTGCTACGAGGATAGTCAATACCGCGATGCAGGATGCATCCTGCAAGAAGATTTGTTAGGATGTAACCTCATTCTGGGGGTCAAAGAAGTGGCTTTGGATCAACTGCTACCGGATCATGCCTTTGCCTTTTTTTCGCATACCATCAAAGCACAGCCATACAACCAAGCATTGATGCGGCATATGGTTCGAAATCGAATCACCCTGCACGATTATGAATTGATGACCGACGAATCGGGTCAAAGGACGGTAGCCTTCGGGTATTGGGCTGGGATCGTGGGGGCATGGCATGGCTTGCGAATGCGGGGTTTACGCAGCGGGACCTACACCTGGCCAAAGGCTCTTGAAACAGGCTCTTATCAAGCGTTGCAACATATCCTCCAAACCGAAACCGCGCTTATCGCCAACCGGGACGGTAGCCCATACAGGGTTTTGGTTTGCGGAAGCGGGCGGGTGGGTCAAGGCGCTGTTAAAGTTTTGGAAGACGCCGGTTTCATGGCCCTGGACCCTCAAGACTTCCTGAATTCCCACAGCAATTCAACCGGATCGAAGCCTCTCCTTTACACCGTGCTGCGCTCCAAGGATTTGTTTCGAGCCAAAGACGGTTCGCCCTATTCATCACAGGCTTTCTACACGCATCCTCAAGATTTCGAAACCTGCATTGGGCCCTACTTGGGTGCGGCGGACCTCATGATCAATACCATTTATTGGAATCCTGATGCCCCCAGGTATTTTGAGCCCGCCTTCATTCAACATTCAACATTCAACATCCAACAAATCGCGGATATTTCATGCGATATCGAAGGATCCGTGCCCCTAACACTTCGACCCTCCACCATTGAGGATCCTTATTACGGAATTTCCAAGGACACTTTGCTTGAATGTCCCCCCTTTGATCCCCACAGCGTGGACATCATGGCCGTGGATAATTTGCCCTGTGAGCTCCCCGCCGATGCGTCTCGCGATTTCAGTGCTTCTCTACTTCGGCATTTCCTCAAGCCCTTGATCAAGGACCCTTCCTCGATGCCAGGGAACTCCCTTTTGTTAAACCAAGGCCGCTTGCATCCCAACTTTCATCATCTCCAAGAGTACGCAGGGATCGCTTGATTCTGCCCCAAAAAACCTTATCTTTACCTTGTTTCGCATTTTCGCTCCTCTATTCCCTTTAATCCCTCAAAACACGCTAATTCATAGCTCATTCAATAGTTTAAGTTCATCGCTCACCCAATAGTCTAATTCATCTTCGAAAATTGCACCCATCCAAGACCCTATGACGGACGAAGACGATATCAAACCTTACCAACCTATTTGGAATGCCCAAGAGCGATTAGCCCTTGTGATCAATAATGCCTGCCTTGCAATCTTAGGGTATTATCTGGTACGGATTCCTTTGATTTTTCTTTCTTATTTTTTTGCCAAACTGGAAGACCTTCGACCTGTTCTCCATTACTATGGCGTTACCATCGGTCGTCTTGCCGACGACTCGGTTATTCAAGGAGGAGGTTGGTCTGGAGGCTCCACGATTGCGGCTTTCTTTATAGGTCCTCTCGTTTTTGCTTTTGCCGCTTTTTACATTTTGCAGCGATGGGAGATGCTATGGGATAATGGGATCTCCTTGGGGCTCATCATTTGGACCAGCTTGCATGGCTTTAGCCGATTGCTGTGTGGCGCCGTTGCCGGAGTTTTTATCCCCAAGTTTGTAGGACTCGTTTTTCTATCGACAGGCCTTAACCTGGGTATTCGTATTGTTCTCAGTGTTTTGCTCTTTGGTCTATTTCTGGCACTTGCCAAACAGTTTCTCCCTCCTTTGCTTTTCAATAGCCGCTCCCAGCGAGTGGCCGAAGAAGAAGACGCCCGAGCAGAGTTTGTTCGCTATTCCCTTTTCCTGCCTTGGCTTGCCAGCTCTTCCTTTATCGCCCTTATCCATGGAATACGGGGTCATTACTACGAGGTTATTATTCAATTCTTGATTGGGATTGTGGTGCTTACCATTTACCATAATTTTCGCCCTCAGAAACCGGAGTACAACGTCCCTATTCCTGATCAGGGAAGGCCACGGGTTGATTATCGCCTCTGGGTTGCCACCGCTCTGGTCTTTGTTCTCATCTTCGTTATCTTTTTCTAAAACCTATTTTTCGCAATTTTTTATGCTCAATCCATTAGACGCTCTGCGTTCCGGCACCTATTCCTTGATCGATGTCCGAACAGACGATGAATACCAACAAGACCATATAAATGGTTCTCTGCACATACCCCACACCCAAATTTTAGACTACACCGAGCAAATCAACCAATTGCCGGAACCCCGTATTCTTTATTGCCGCAGCGGTGCCCGCAGCGCCATGGCTCTTCAATTGTTGCAACAGTCCGGAGTTTCCGGATTATTCAATGCAGGAGGCATAAGCGACATGAGGGAATTGTTACAAGATGCTGGAGTCAGCGGGCATTAATCCTCAACACAGCATGGCTTTTTTAACCCATTCCACCTGCCCAACGCAGTGAATGGCGACCGTATCGATCCTTCATTCGATCGAGCACACGGTACAAGGCATCTTCGCGGGAATAATCAGCAAACAAGTCCATTTGACTGCCTGCATGGCTTAATTCGCTCAAACGAACGCCTACCAAACGTACCCTCATTCTCCGGGTATAGAGTTTGTGCAACAATTCCACTGCCGTATCCATCAAAACCCGATCCGAAGCCGTATAAGGCAGGGTTTGCTGTCGGCTTACCGTTTCGAAGTCCGCGTAGCGAATCCGCAGGGCCACGCAACCGCAAACCATCCCCTGCGATCTTAGCTCCGTTCCCAGCCCCTCAGCCAAAGAGCGAATACGAGCTCTAAGCAAGGCAGGATCTGCGGTATCCTGTTCAAAAGTTCGTTCGGATGAAATGGACTTTTGTTCCCGGTACGGAATCACAGGACTGGGGTCAATCCCCCTCGCTTTTTCCCAAAGCGTCATCCCGTTCTTCCCAAAAAGCCGTACGAGATAATCCTTTGGGATTTGTTGCAACAAATAAATACGACCAAGCCCAAGCTCTTCGAGTTGGTTGGACCAAACCGGCCCGACCATTGGGATTTTGCGAACCGGTAACGGCGCCAGATAACTCGCTTCGTTTCCGCTAATCACGCATTGCTGATTGTCGGGTTTGGCCTGACCCGTGGCGATTTTGGAAACTGTTTTATTTACCGAAAGCCCCAACGAAGAAGGTAGGCCAATTTCACGCGCTACACGATTGCGAATTTCGCTAGCCCAGCGCCAGCATCCCAGGTACTTATCCATTCCGCTCAAATCCGCGTAAAACTCATCCACGGATGCCTTCTCCAGCATAGGAAGCGATTCTTGCATCAACGAAGTCACCGCTCTGCTGTATTCGCTGTACTGATCGGCATGACCCCTGACCAGCACTGCTTCAGGGCATAATTTCATTGCCATACGTACCGGCATTCCCGATGAAACCCCCATGGACCTTGCTTCGTAACTGCACGAAGACACCACAGCCCTGTCCCCTCCTCCACCAATCAACAAAGGTTTACCACAAAGCCGGCTATCCATGAGCCTTTCGACCGAAACAAAAAACGTATCCAAATCAAGATGCAAGACGCAACGATTTTCGCCAAAAGCATACCCCCCTGGATCGGCATTCATGGGCGGAATATGCCCCGGGTCTTGACTGAAATCTTGGCTCCGCATATCAAGAGAATGAATGCCCCTCCAAAGAAGCCTCAACGGACAAGAACGCACGTTTATGCATAGCGCTCACCTCCACATAACGGTAGTCGTATTCCTCGCGAAGAATTCCGCTAATACGGTAAACTCCCTTGCCTTTCCACGGGTAATCCCTGAGCTGCGGAGGAAAATGAACCGTATCCACCCAAGCCCCCTGAGGGTCTCTCCAACAACCAAAAGCCATACGATCACCCCTGACGGTGCGAACCGTACGCATGTGCACCGCATAGACGTCCAGAATCACCTCCGATGGAACAGCACCTGCTTGTTCACTCATCGAACGAGGTGGGCCAAAAGTACCCTGATCCACCAAGGCAAAAGGATCCGTAAGCGTAAACCCTAACAATTCCATCTCATCGTACGCTTGTCGAATACCGGCATGCGGTACAGACCCCATGCCCTGGGTCTCACCCCATGGCTGCAAAGGCATTTCCTTGAACAAGGCCATGCTTGGAGCATGGACCAACGAGGGCGAAACCCCACCGTAATAAAGTCGCACACTCCACAGGGCCGAGGTTCTGGACGAGGACAACGATCGTAACGCCCCAACCCGCCATAACAACAAGGTCTGTTCCTTGCCCAAACCGGTACGTCGGCAAAAATCCTCCACAGCAACAAAAGGTCCGCCCTGACACCTGGACTCCAGAATATTCGTTATACTCCTCTCCTCCAAACCGTTAATCCATCGCAATCCCACCCAAATGGATTTTCCATCCAACACAAAAGAGTCCCCACTGCGGTTCACACAAGGTCCTTCGGCCTTAGCACCCAGCCTCACCGCTTCCTGAAGGTATTCCTCTGTACTGTAGAATCCCCCCCCGTTGTTCAGCACCGAAACCATATACGCCAACGGAGCATAGGCTTTGAGATACAGGCATTGATAGCTTTCGACCGCATACGATGCCGAATGACCTTTGGCAAAAGCATACCCGGCAAAACCCGCAATTTGCCTCCACAGTTCCTGGACCAGAGCGGCATCATGGCCTTGTGCCGTAGCCTTCACCATAAAATCATGTTCCAGATTCTGCAATTCCGTAAGACCTCTGTGCTTGCCGCTCATGGAACGTCGCAAGACATCCGACTGCGCAAGGCTTAAGCCCCCAAAAAAATGAGCCACCCGTATCACATCTTCTTGGTAAATCATCACACCGTGTGTTTCCGATAACAATTTACTCAAAGCCTCCGGCGCCTCCCTGCGCTTCGAAGGACATCGCTCCCTTTCGATATAAACCCGCATCATGCCCGAAGAAGAAACTCCGGGGCGGATCACGGAACTCGCGGCGACCAATCCCAGATAATCCCTAACCCTGAGCTTGGTCAAAAGCATGCGCATCGCCGGTGATTCTATGTAAAAACACCCAACACTCGCACTCTGCGAAAGCATTTGAATAACCCGGGCATTACGCTTCAGCCGAGGAGTATCTCTGAGAATTTGGGTTAACGCTCTTTGCCGTACGGGCCCCAAACCCCGCAAGGTGTCCTTGATTTTGGCCAAGCCACGCTGACTCAACAAATCAAATTTGTGAAAGCCCAAATCTTCCGCATCGTGCATATCCATCATAGCGGTTGGAAAACCCTTGGGCGGTCGAAAACATGCCGTATAATTCAACACAGACTGATCTGTAATCAAAACCCCACCGGCATGAATGCTGTGATGAGCCGGCATATCCTGCATACGCCTTGCATAATCCTCAATCATCCTACCCAGGCTATCCTCAGCCTGCTGATGACCCCCTCTTATCGAGGCAAGACGATCACTCTCCTCCCGTGGAATCCCCATCACCTTGCACAGTTCCCGAACGGCAGAACGATGACGATAACAAACATGGGTGCCTAACAAGGCGACATTCGGAAATCTGCGAAAAACGTAACGCAATACCTCGTCTCGGTCCTGCCAAGAGAAGTCCAAATCAAAATCAGGGGGATTACGACGGTATAAATTAATAAAACGCTCAAAGTACAAGTCCAAGTCCAAGGGATCTACATCGGTAATGAAGAGCAGATACGCCACAAGACTGTTGGCGCCACTCCCTCTGCCCACATAAAAAAAATCCGATGCTCTGGCATACTTGAGAATCTTCCAGTTAATCAGAAAATAAGCCACATAGCGCTTCTGACGGATAATGCTTAACTCTTTGTGCAAGCGATCCTCCAAACCCGTGGGTGGATTGCCGTAACGGCTTGAAATACCCTTATGGGCAAGATAACAAAGCAAACGATAATCAAGATCCTCATGCCCCGTATAACGAGACAGGTTCTTGTGCGGATACTGCGGCCCGATTTCAAAATGAAGACGGCAAACATCGAGCAGGGCTGCGCTACGGTACAAAAGTTCCGTATAACCCTCGAAATCAGCGAATACCTGCTCGGATGATTGCATGCAATCCGTAGGCATGGCCAGATCGTGTGCCTCTTGCAATTTGGATAACAAAACGTTATGATGAATCGCTCGAAGAACCCGATGAAGATCCCAATCTGCAGCGTCCATCAAAGTTGCCGTTTGCATTGCCAACAAGCGTGAAGCCCCTACCCGGTTAACCCACTCAGGATACCGATGCAATTCCCTGGAGGACAAGCCAATCCTCTCCCCCTCTCGAAGGCGATGACCCGGAGCCTGCTTTGCTCCGTAAATCACCCAAAGGTCCGGATGAGGCAACGCCGGTAGAGGCCAATCAATCCCATCGCACAAGTATTCCGTTAGACGCCTGCACAACTCCTTATACCCTTCATGATTCCGGGCAATCAATACGTACCGGCGCTGGCATCCGCTACGGCAATCCAACCCGGCCAAGGCTCGAATCCCGTATCGAGGAGCCAAACGCATCCATTCCGCAACACCGGCCGTGCTGTTAATATCCGTCAAAACCATGGTATCCCAGCCAAAACGAGAAGCCTGCTTCAGTAAGTACTCGGGGGCATGGAGACCGTACCCCAAACTGAACCAACTATGAACCTGCAAATACATACAAATCTTCTCTGCAATCCCGCAAACGACCTCCCCTGTTCGGTATCGCCTGCGGTGAACTACCCTTACCGCTATCCTTTCATTTGATAGACAAGGCCCTGTAACTCTGTCGCCAACGACTGAAGCCGGGGCCACATCGTCGAATCATTCACGCTCTCCCCATGAGCATCGGGGAGTCGGAAGGATAAATACCCTAACACTTTCCACATTTCCATCACCTGATCCAACGATATCCTGTAAGGTTTGTACGCCGGGTGATCCGACCTTAGCTCAAGATACCCATCGCCCAACGCCGGATAAATACGTTTGTAGACAAGACCCTCGCCACGAGACAAAACCACAGCACATTGACCTGCACGAATACTGCGCCAATCCGCTGCAAATTCAGCGACAACGTACGATCCATCCGGAACAGGGAGCATGCTATCCCCTTTGATTTGAAACAACCTGTACGTTCTCTCGGAACTCAACTCCGGAACAGGAAGACGAAAGGCCGGGAGGCGAGCCACATAATCCGCATCACGATGCCCCTGCAAATACCCTGCAGCCGCCTGCTCGGGCACCAAACTAATCTGTTCCTTGCCCCCAGAATCCTCCACACCCACGGTCAATATCCGCAATGAATCCCCGGATACCCTGGACGTAAGCGAAGGCCCCCACTGCCCTGCCTCTCCATCAGCCTGCAAAAGATCCTCGATCGTGCAATCAAATAAGCGTGCCAAGGCCATAAGAACTGCATTTCTGGGCTCCGCCCGACCCTCTTCGTAAGAACCAATCACCGATCGCCCCACCCCCAAGCGTTCTGCCAATTCTTCCTGGGTCCATCCCAAACTCTTGCGCTTCCAACGCATATTCAATGCCAAATAGGTCATGGTCTTCGGTTTAAATGAGTTTATGTTGGTCACCGTAACGAACGCTAAATTAATTGGTTTTTCTGTTTTTTTTAGCATTTAAGAAAAAACATTCCAAATCACCTCAAAAAGCCTGCTCTCCATGGCCAAAGATGTATATTTGCAACGCTCGAAGGTTCCGTAGCTCAATTGGATAGAGCATCTGACTACGGATCAGAAGGTTTGGGGTTCGAATCCCTACGGGACCGCGACAACAGTATCAGGGGGTATTACCCAAATCATACAAAAACCACGAACACCTCCACAGCACAATGCAACTCAACAAACCTTATCAAACTCAGTTGATTTGCGGAAATGTTTGGATGGTTGGGGTATTTTTTTTGTTGATATGCCCTACCCTTTACGGATTTGCTGCAAGTCATCGCGCAGACCTGCCTTGGCCTTCTCAAGACAAGAATGATTCATTAACAACAGATACCTTACCCCAATCAGGATTAATCATTCACATTAAGGGGCAGCGCATTGTGGTAGCTGATGAGGATCTCCCAACAAGAGTCCATTGGAAGGAAGCGCAAACAATGTGTAATCAGTTAGGTAAGGGTTGGCGACTTCCAACCAAAGGTGAATTGGAAGCCATGTATACGCAATTGCACCTGCAAGGTCGAGGTAATTTTTACGGTATGGGCTATTGGAGCGGCCAAGAAGTGGATGCAACCAATGCTTGGGTCATGTACTTCCTCGATGGGTATGCTTACCCAACACGCAAACTCATGCCCATCAAGGTTAGGCCAGTGCGCACCCTTTGATAACCATAACAACCATGGCGTCCACAAAGGGATTCAAAAGATTGGGCATCCTTTGTGCATACCAATTCTTCGCTTATACTCAAGGAATTAGCGGGCAATCGCTGCCTGCGGTGGGGGATTCCTTCGAGGGAAACGGCACAATCAACACCTGGTATGCAGACCAATGCACCCTGCAAAGGCCTTTCACTAACCCCAATCCCAACGCGGTAAACCCTTCAGCGAATGTCCTTCGATACCATGACCAAGGAGGTCAATACGCCAACGTGCGTTTTGATATTCCGGGTAATTTTCCTTTGAATATTCATTCGAGATTCAGACTCAAGATCTATATCCCATCCAATGGGACAACGGGCAATCAAACGCCCCGAATTTCCCTTAAACTCCAAAACAACGGATCAGCCACACCCTGGAGCACCCAATGTGAAATCATCCAGCCACTGGGCCTCAACCAATGGCAAGAAGTTCAATTCGACTTTCGGAGAGATCCCTGGATCAATCTCAACCCAAACTCAGGGTCACCCTTGAATCGAAACGACTTCAATCGGGTTGTTTTACAGATCAACGGGGAGAATAACAACGATCAAGTCTTGGCATACCTGGACGATTTTGTGTACGATACCCTAGGCTATACCAACACCTCAAACACCCTCGTATGGAGCGATGAATTTGAAGCGAATGGGCCGATTGATACCAACAAATGGTTTGCACAAACCCTTCTTCCTAACGGAACGAGTTGGTACAACAACGAAATCCAACATTATACGAATCAGCCGCGCAATGCCTATGTGAAGGACGGAACGCTCAACTTGGTTGTCCGAAGAGAACAATTTACCCAACAAGGAATCACCAAGGCTTTTACCTCGGCGAGACTCAACTCCAAATTTAGTTTTCGGTACGGACGAATAGAATGCAGAGCCCGAATTCCGATGTCCGCCGGAACTTGGCCCGCAATTTGGATGCTTGGGCGGAATGTACAAGAACCTGGAGCCTACTGGGAACAGCAAGGATACGCGAGCAGCGTATGGCCTGCTTGCGGTGAAATCGACATTATGGAACATTGGGGCAGTAATCCTGAATTCATTCATAGCAGCATCCACACCCCTTCAAGCTTTGGGGCAACCATCCATACAGCAACCCGAAGAATCCCTGGTGCGGGACAACAATTTCAGATTTACAGCTTGGACTGGCAACCCAACCGCCTTACGTTTTCCATTAATGGGCAAACCCTGTATACGTACCAACCCAACCCAAGAAACTCAAATAATTGGCCCTTTGATGCCCCTCAATATTTGCTCTTCAATGTAGCCATGCTCAACGGATCTGCATCACAATTTCAAGCGGACAGTTTACAAATTGATTATATCCGTATTTACCAAGATAGTCTTGACCTGCAAGGGCCTTTGCAATTACGAGGCCAAATTTGCTACGATAATTCAACCCTGGATCCCATGACCAATGGCAAAGTCATGCTTCGCCAAAATAACCGTTGGCTAAATGATACTGCGTTAAGCAATCAAGGACGATTTGGGTTTTACGGTTTATTGCCCGGTAACTACGCATGCACACCAGTGATTCGACAGAGCCATGGAGGCCTCAATGCATCAGACGCATTAGCGGTTGCTTTGCATTTTGCTCAGGTACAGCCACTGCAAGGATTGGCAATCCTTGCGGCTGATGTTAATGCAAACGGAGCTATCAATGCGAATGATGCACTCAACATCGCCCTTCGATATTCCGGTTCTATCAGTTCTTTTGCGGCAGGAGATTGGGTTTACCATTCAACTCCGGTCCCACTGACCAACATTGGACATCCTAATCTTCTGATCAAGGTTTTGGCGACCGGGGATGTGAACGGTTCCTACCGACCATAACAAAATAGCCCCTCCGAATGGAGGGGCTACCCTGTTCAAAATAAATTGTTCGGCAATTTATTTCTTGGAAGCTGTAATCGCCATTTGATAGACGACCAAGCCAAATCCAATTTTGTTCACTGCATCTCCGATATTGTACAACAAGTCAATATTGAAAGTACCATTGTAGGCTGCTAACAAATTACCATCCATCAACATGTAACCGATGGGGTAAATTGCCCAACCTACCAACACGAAATTACGCAGAAGGCGAATTGCATTTTGGAGGTTAGCATCTCCTGATTCACGGGCCATCGATGCAACGGAACCGGCAGTAGCTTCGTAAACGATACCTGCCCAGCCCAAGGTGGAAATCACACCCCACAAGATGGTGGATTCAGGTTGCACAGCTTCACCGATATAACCGGCGACAAGCATCAACACCGAATAACCAATCATCTTCCAAAGAAGACCCTGCTTTGCGCCGAATGGCTTCAGAAGGAGATAAAATTCCACACACATCAACGGTACCGTCAAGGTCCAGTCAATGTAACGGAACTGCGTAGGAGACGGGTTGATAAACCCATCCATACCCGAGGTCAACCCTCCGGCGGCATTGTGCGCCAAAGCATTGAGATAATAATCGCGCATGTAATAGTAATGCGCTGCGGCAATCATGGTGATCAATCCTGAAACCAGGAGTGAGGTTTTCCATTTGCCATCTACTTGACTTCTTTCGAAAAAGAAGAAAACCGAAGCGGCAAACATGGCCATGAGTCCCACAAAAAAGGTGAACCCGGTGACGTCCCCCGGCTGGAGAGATGCCATCAAAAGAGTGTTGTGTGGTACCATATATTTGGTTTAAAGGTTTATACTTTATCAAACACCCTAATTTATAAAAAGTTCACACTGAACTCCTTTAGGAGAGATAACCCACATTAAAGGGCCTTTAATTATGGTAATTCGATGAAAATGTGGATAAATCCTCATAAATAATCAACAAAAAACCCCGGCTCCAAAGGGAACCGGGGTCGAATCTAATCTTCTTGAAGTTCACGGATTCTTTGCAGAATCCTGAATCAAGGCTAATTAGCGAACAAAACGGGCATTGTGCAATACCTGTCCTTGAGCGCCTTGTTCAATGACACGAATCATGTATTGACCTTTGGCAAGGCCTTCCAAGGAAATTTGCTGAGCAAATTCACCAGCGGAGGCATCAAATGCGTTGAAGGATACAACACGTCCAGTGGCATCGAGCACCTCCACCTGAACCTTGGCAGAAGCCTGCAGAGGCAAACGAATGCCCAAATGATTCACTACAGGATTCGGGTAAATGCTTAAGGTACTTGCGTTGGCCTTCAAGGAAGGAATGCGTAGCGCAGCACCGCTGTATGCTTCAGCCCACACATCAGTCAGTTCGGTTTCAGAACCAAGGATCCACTCAGAGGCGTTCACGTTACGGCTACTGCTAAGAACCAATTCAACCAATTCCTGACCAGCCACAACAGTCATACCTTCCGTGTTGTACCATCCCAGGCGGACCTGGTTTCCGGAAATCTGATAATCCAATTGACCTCCATGGAGTTTGGAACGAACATCACGCACCGTAACACCGGCAGGGATATTCAGAACCAAAGAAACTGAGCCAAGCTCCAAGTTCCTGTCCGATGAAACGGCTAGAATATCACCGTTTACAAGACCAGCATCCACAAGGGCCACGGTACTGTTGCGGGTATTCACGTTTGGAGTGTATGAGCCGTTGATATCGCCGTAACAAATCGCTTGAAGGTTCTGTGTTACGTTGGCCGAACCAACCGTAACGGCTGGGCTACCGTAGGCAAAATTACCAACATTGAAAGAGGTCAATGAGCCGGCAAAACGACGGTTGATCAGCAAGGCATCCCCGGAAGTTACAGAGTTGGAATTGTTCACATCGCAAGCTTTCAGGCGAAGACCTGTTTGGATGACCGTACCCACAACGTGACGAGTCGCAAGAAGGGCATCCGATGCGGTTACACCACCCCAAGCTTTGCTTGTCGCTCCGGTTAGAGTATAGGAACCGGCCTGAGCCGATATAGAGAAATCGCCAAGGGCATCGGTGCTATCAGAGGCAACCACGGTGGTACCATTCATCAACATAACCACTGAATTGGTCATGGGTGTCATCGCCGTATTGTTGTAAGTGAAACGGCCACTCACCATAACGGGAGGTAAGTTGCACGAACCGAAAGCAACCGCAGGCAAAGTGGTGGGCAAGGCTGGGACTACATATCGACGGTTGTACGAACCGAAGCCGTTGGGTTGACCACAGGTCGAATCCGCCAGCAATTCATCCCGACCCCATGCAGCACCGTTGATAAATTTATAGAGGACGGTGGTCCCTGTTGCCAATGGCGTGGAATAGGTCCAAACATTGGGATCGGTTGGGTCCTGGGTCATACGGGTTGATGCAGGATTCCAACCATTCAACGTACCGGCAATACCAACACCGGCGGAGTCGATGGTAAGTCCTGTCATGTTGACACGGAAGGTAATAATCGGATTGGACGCTGAACAAGAACCGAATCCAACAAGACCCAAGGTTCTGTTCACCAATGGAACAATCAAATAACGGTTATTACTACCGGGGAAAGCACATGAACCGCTAACCGATTCGTCATTACCCCAAGCGTTACCGTTGATGAACTTATAATAAATGGTATCCCCGGACATCAAACCGTTGTGGGTATAGGACCAAACGCTAGGATTTTGTGGATCCTGGGTAAGTGCTGAGGTTGATGGATTCCAACCTTGGAAAGAGCCAGCAATATGCACACCGTTCGGACTTACAGTTAGGCCTTGCATGCTCAGCATGAAGGTTACATTAACAGGAACAGGAGTAAAGACGGAGCATGAACCGAACATAACGGGCGATAAGATATTGTTGCCGGCAACAACGGTATGAGAACGGTTACCGCCGCCTTGGCCATTGATAGCGCACGCACCTGGTACAAATTCTTCTGAACCCCAGCTATTGCCATTAATGTATTTCCACTCCACCACATCTCCAAGAGGAAGGTTGGTGGTATAGGTGTAGATATTACCGTTATGAGCTGCAGGTGTCATTGGTGTACCGGCAGGATTCCAACCTTGGAAGGAACCTGCAATACGAACACCGCTTGAACTAACCGTAAGACCCGTCATGTCAACTTGGAATGTCACCGACTGCAAAGGAACTAAACCGCTTTGGCAGGAACCGAAGAAATACAAGGGTAAGGTGTCGTTGCCGTTACTTGTAACGGTGTAACCGCGATTACCACCCACAGCACAGGCTGATGGAATGGCCTCGTCATTACCCCAAGCATTACCGTTGATAAACTTGAATTCCAAGTTGTCCCCAGGGGTCAATTTGGTGGTGTAGGTCCAGATATTGGCGTTGTTAGGATCCTGGGTCATGGCAGTAGAGCCAGGGTTCCATCCTTGGAAATTCCCTGCAATGTGCATGCCCGCGCTGTTCACCGTCAAGCCGGCCATGTTAACACGGAAGGTAACATTGGTAGCCAAATTCAATGAGTGAACAATACGAGGATGGATGTATTGCTGAATGGTATCGATAAAGGTCAAGCCTTTGATACGAGACATCCCTGGGTTACCCAACAAGCCTTGCTGGTGCAAAGACTGGGCATTGTACGTACCACCGGTTTGGGCATTGGTAGCAGCGACAACGAAGGTGAGTGTTGTGGAATCCCACCAAGTGTACGGATCGGTTTCGTTGAAGAAGGTGGTGATGGAACCACCAGGCCCTAAAGGCAAATTCCGTACAGGACGGATAATCGGCCACAAACCTTCGCCAGAACCGGTATTGATTTGGTCGTTTGGAGCGGGATAGATATAGGGAATGGTTTGGTTGTAATTGCCACGGGCAACATTCGAAACAGGGTCTCTAAACTTATTGACATCCGCAAAGGGAGCATTGTTACCGTAAGCGTTCACCAAGGCTTGGAAAATACCGGCACCTTGAACCTCAACCACGTTTTCGTTGGTTGTCGGAACGACGACAATCCCCTGACGGTAAGGCGCAAAAGGATCACGAACCGCTTGGAATGAAACCATGGGGACCTCACCGCCATCCAACCAAGAAGTATCGGCCATTGCACCGCCAACATTGATTGCCATATTGACCGCTGAGGAATAGCCAGGCCAGTTGTTCTGATTCAAAAGACCTCCAAAGCCATCTAAATTTCCGACAATGTTGGAGTCAATGACGGATTGGCCATTGGGCAATTGGAATTTAGGTAGACTTACTTCGGCCCACTGGTTCATCGTCGCATAGGCGATGGCCACATAACCGCCGGATCCTACGCCAAATAATGCAATTTTGCTCTGGTCAATTTTGTAGGGATTACCATCAATAGCTACGGTTTTGCGCATAAAGCGAACCGAAGATTTGATATCATTGATGGCGCGGTACACCGCATTCAACAACTGGGCTGTACGTTCCAATTGGGTTGCGGCGAGGGGATTCCAACCAAGTCGATATTTGGGTGCAATGACCACATAACCCCGCTTGGCCCATTGCCGGCAAAGATTTACGGCGGAAGAGTCGTCGATACTTCCGGTAATACCACCGTTAATGACAGGCGGCAGGAAGTTCCCCGTGTGGATATAAACCATCACCGGACGAGCCTGATTGGCGTCAACCGCCTGGGATGGCTGGTAAACCCGCATGGTCAAATTGGCGACGGGATAGGTGGTGGTGGGAGGAAAGAAATGATTATTCTGACCATAAACCACGTTGCTGGTCACGGTTATTTGGGAATCCGCAAAGACCTCGGAGAGGTAGCGGTTGCCCTGCGCCATGACCCATTGCCCCATACCCGCAAGCAGGAATAAGGCCAAAAGAAGGGTTTTTCTCATACTTTAAATTTTAGGTTTGTTCAAATTTAGAAGAAACTTTTGGAAATACAAACGATTTATTATTTTCTTTTAAGGAATTATTAATTTCTTTTTCTGGAATAATGAGCCGGGATTTGGATGGGACCAGTTAGACCCAATCGAGAGGCCATTTCCTGCCAAGGCGCCTGATCATCGATGTTTTCACGGTTTTCGCGGACCACCGATGGGTTTGTACTAAATCGTTCGCTGAAGCGGGTTGAGAAATAGGATAGGCTTTTGAAACCTGTCCAAGCGGAAACTTCCGAGACATTGCCTTTTTTGGTGCTTAACAGATGATAAGCCGCGCAAAGTCGATGCTCGGAAATGTACTGTTTAGGGGTCAGGCCCTTGAGTCGCTGCAAGCGTCTGTCCAATTGGGAAGGACTCATAGCCATTGCCTCGGCCAAATCCCCCACCTGCAAATCAACTTTGGGGAGGTTTCTCCGGACGTATTCATGGATTTTGACCAGAAATCGTTCATCCTCTGAGGGCAATTGTCCAAATTTATCCTCCAAGAGGAACCTTCTGTAGGAATAATGGTAAGCACTTTCCAGCCCATTCCTCAAACGCTCGGCCGCTATAAGCAAAAGTTCACGGGAACAAACAGATTCCAAGAGTTGGTCCATACCCGCCTCCAGACTTTGCAATCGGGTTAAAGAATCCAAAGCCTCCACGATACCCAAAACTGGGAGGTAGGTAAGCTGGGAATGGCTTCGAACCTGCCTAACCAAGTTCCAACGATCAGGACCTGAACCTCTGATGACATGCACCAGGAGGGCAGGGCCGGTCTTGAGCATCCTGGACCAGGCAGCTTCCTCCGAAGCAAAGTCCAAGACTCGGTAAGATGGATTGAGATAATTCTTGAATTTGAGGCGGCCCGCGGTATACGAATCCACCAAGACAACGATGGTTTTGGGTAACATAAAGATGATGTACGGGGTTTAGCGTACGTCATCAATATTTTCAAATTCCCACCATCAAGCCCCTATCATCCTACCCTACAGCTTTATACACAAATAATTCACCATTTCCCCTACACTTGTAACAAAAATTACTTCAATGCCCCTACGGCCTCTACAAGAACCCCTACAAAGTCCTTAAATTCCATCCTTAACAAGCCCAAGGTGATGTTGCTTGCTGTTCGGAAATGGCCTGATGTTCCTACGATTGAGGGAGCAAATTCCCTGCATAAACCTTGGTGGCGAGGTTTAACCCCATACCGGCAACCGCAGCGGCCGGTTGAAATCCGTGAGGCATGGTCATGAAGGCTGCGCGGGATCCAGGGTATAAGGACCCTGCAGAATCCTGCATTCCCATCGCAGCCGCGGCCATGATGGTCATGGAGGCCAGTGCCGACCTGGGATCCAAGCCGCAGTTTAAAGAGGCCAGCCCCCAGGTAAGCCACGGATTGCCTGACGGTGCAGAGCCTGGATTCAAATCAGAGCCCAAGGCTATACGTTGCCCGCGTTGGAGCATACGACCCAACGGGGCATATGGAATACCCAAATAAAGAGAACATAAAGGCAACCCTACGGCAATGGGGCCATCGGGACCCAGAGAGCATTCATCATCCTCGGATATCACCTCCAAATGATCCATACTTAACAAGCCAAGCCGTTTGGCGACTTTGACACCGCCAATGGAATGGAATTGATTGAGATGCGCCTTGACCGGAAGTCCCAAACGCTGAGCCGCCAAGGCCAAGTTTTCCAAATCTTCCAAATCAAAATACCCCAATTCACAAAAAATATCCACGGCGTCCACCAAGCCTAGGTCCGTTAGCCTGGGCAACCAATCCTCCACCACCACCTTTGCATAAGCTTTGGGGTTGCCTTGAAATTCCGGAGGGACCGCATGCAGACCCAGAAAAGTAGTCTGAATCGGAATCCCGGCCCATTGACTCAAAGAGCGAGCAACACGCAAAGTCTTGGCCTCTGCCTCCAACTCAAGGCCGTAACCGCTTTTGATTTCCAAGGTACCAACCCCCAAAGCCATCAAACGCTGTAGCCTGGCTAAGCTCTCCCCCATCAAAGCCTCTTCGGAAATTGCCCTCAACTGCCGAACCGATGACAAAATACCTCCACCTCGCTCTGCAATCTGGCTGTAGGTTGCCCCGGCCAATCGCATGGCAAGCTCGTTGGACCGGTCGCCAGCCCAAACCAAGTGAGTATGCGGATCCACAAAGGCCGGGATCACCACCGCTCCTTCCAGATCCGTCCGTGGGCAATGCCCGTCTTGCCAGCCCGACATGATTTGGGTAACCTCTACCTGCCTACCCTGCTTAACCGAATGCATGTGAAACGCATGACTTTTTGACCCCCCATCGGCTTTAAGATCCCATTGCCCGGTTGCAAGGACCATGCCATCTTCCACCAGGAACCAGGCATCCTCAAGGGGATCGCCCAATTGGCCACCCTGCCTGCAAACAGCCTGATAATCTTCGTGACCCCACAGGGCAGAAATTCCGTGGTATAAATGCAATGCCATGGCTTGAACCGACGTTACAAAGTAACCATCAATTTGCTTGGACCTTAACCCGGAAATTATTTTTGCGATTCCAGGTCCTTTAAACCTATTCTATGTTTTCAAACATCTCCAAATTTTTCGTCCAGGCGTTTTTGTTTATGATTTTGGTCGTGCTTGCGGCTTGGGGCGGGGCGCGTTGGGCGGTGGAACAGGTGCGCTCCGAACAATTTGCGCCATGGTGGCAAGGGGAGGTCCAAGATGGGCCCAGACCTATCCCTATTGGCGCCGGGAACGCAATCCCTGATTTTGTGGAGGCCAGCGAACGCAGTACCCCGGCGGTGGTCTATATCAAAACCCAGTCCACCCAGGCTATGCGTTCATTCAACGATTGGTTTTTTGGGGATTTCTTCAATCAAGGTCCTCAGACCGTTTTGAATTCCGGTTCCGGGGTCATTGTATCCGATGATGGGTATATCGTGACCAACAACCATGTGGTGGATAAAGCGACCAAAATTGAAGTGGTTCTGTTCAATAAGAAAACCCTGACCGCAGAGTTGGTGGGAAGCGACCCGGGGTCTGACTTGGCCCTGCTCAAAATTGATGCTTCCGGCTTACCCGTTGTACCCTTTGCCAATTCATCCCAGGTCAAGGTTGGCGAATGGGTGCTTGCCGTTGGGAATCCATTCAACTTGACCTCCACCGTGACCGCGGGCATTGTCAGTGCCAAGGGAAGGAACCTGCACCTGATGAGCAATATGTTCCCTATCGAGGCTTTTATACAAACGGACGCCGCCATCAACCCCGGTAATTCCGGTGGTGCTTTGGTCAATACCTCCGGAGCACTCATCGGCATCAATACCGCCATCCTTTCCAAAACAGGATCCTACAACGGCTACGGCTTCGCCATCCCATCGAACATCGTTCGCAAAATCATTGGAGATCTCAAGGAATTCGGCAAAGTTCAACGGGCCTTTTTGGGCGCTGAGGTCGTGGATTTGGATGAAAAGATTTGCAAACAGGCCTGCATTTCACACCTGAACGGGGTGTTCATCACTTCCATCCTAGCAAGCGGGGGTGCCAAAGAAGCTGGTCTCCTTTCGGGAGATGTGATCACAGCGATTAACGACGAGGCTGTTCACAGCAAATCTGCTTATGATGAACAACTTAGCTATCGACGGCCTGGAGAGACCGTCGAACTCCTTCTCGAAAGAGACGGTAAGGCGATCAAAAGAAAAGTTCGTTTGACCAACCTTGATGGTGACACCGAAATCCAAAAGAACCGCAGCGTACGATCAACGGATCTGGGCTGCGAATTGGAGCCCCTTAGCAAGATGGAATTGGATCGCCTAGGGAGTCCTCATGGGGTGCGCATTCTTTCCATTCAAGCCGGAACGCTCAGCAGAATGGGATTGCGCGAAGGATTTGTGATTACCCATGTCAACAAAAAAGCAATGCAATCTCCTATCGATGTGATCGATGCGTTGAGTTCAACCCGAGGGCAGGTTGTCATCGAAGGCTATGACAAAAACGGAGGCAAATCCGTTTATTCCTTTTACGGTTTCTGATCCGAAGAAGCGGAGGCCGGCTTGGCAATGGATTCGCGCATGTCCGTATCGGCCTTGATATTCTGCATACGGTAATAATCCATAACACCCAATTGCCCTTGCCGAAAGGCATCGGCAATGGCTAGTGGGATTTTGGCTTCTGCCTCGATTACTTTGGCCCTCGCTTCTTGGGTATGCGCCTTGAATTCTTGCTCCAAGGCCACGGCCATTGCGCGCTTTTCCTCAGCCCTGGCCTGGGCGATTTTCTTGTCGGCCTCGGCTTGATCGGTCTGCAAACCCGCACCAATATTCTTTCCCACATCCACGTCCGCAATATCAATGGACAAAATTTCGAAAGCGGTCCCGGCATCCAGGCCTTTGTTGAGCACTGCCTTGGAAATAAGGTCAGGATTTTCAAGAACCTCTTTGTGATTCACCGCCGAACCGATCGAAGAAACCACCCCTTCACCCACCCTCGCCAACACAGTTTCCTCACCGGCACCCCCAACAAGCTGTTTGATGCTGGCCCGAACGGTTACCCTTGCTCTGGCAATCAATTGAATACCGTCTTTGGCCACCGCCGTCACCGGAGGCGTATCGATAACCTTGGGGTTGACCGACATTTGCACAGCCTCAAACACATCCCGACCTGCCAAATCAATCGCCGTGGCGGCTTTGAAATCCAAGGGGATATTGGCTTTCTCAGCCGAAATCAAAGCCCTGATTACGTTGTTGACGTGACCACCGGCAAGGTAATGGGTTTCGATTTCATTGGCCGAAACGCTGAGACCGGCTTTGGTGGAGGTGATCATCGCATTCACGACGACTGCTGGTGGAACCTTACGAATTCTCATCAAAACCAAATCCATGATACCGATACGAACACCGGAAAAAACGGCGGTAATCCACAAATTAACGGGTACAAAATACAAAAGGGTGAAAAAGGCCAAAGCCAATCCACCGGCTATGACAAGTAAGAAAACAAGGTCGCTCATCGAATTGATTTTGATGGTGAGAAAGAAAGGTAAGGGTGATTTACATGCGTTGAGGGGCTTTGATGCCCAACAAATCCAAAGAATCGCTCAACAATTGACGGGTTTGCTGGCAGAGTCCAATGCGAAAGCTCCTGGTTTCGGCATGGTTCTCTTGCAGAACGGGGCAGTCATGGTAAAATCGATTAAACGCCGTTGCGAGGCTGTACGCAAAATCGGCAACATGGGCTGGGTTGTATTTCTCGGCTGCCAAATTCACGGCGGGGGCAAACTGAGAGAATTGACGAACAAGTTCCAATTCTGCAGGTAGCCAATCCCTGTGAAGATCCAAGGACCATGGTTCCAATCCCGGATGGGAGGGTTCAGCAGGTTCAAGGTCAACAACCCGAGCAAGCATGGAGGCAATCCTTGCGTGAGCATATTGAACGAATGGCCCGGTATGGCCTTGCATATCGATGGAATCTTCGGGGTTGAAGGTCATTCTTTTGGAAGGATCGACTTTGAGGATGTAGAATTTCAAGGCTGCAAGCCCAATTTGCAAAGCCAATTCCTGGCGTTCCTCCAAAGCCATGGCCTGTAACTTTTCGGATTCGCCCATCTTGGCTTCGGCGAGACCTTGAACTTCGTCCATCAGATCATCGGCATCCACGACCTTCCCCTCCCTGGATTTCATACGGCCGCTGGGCAAATCCACCATGCCGTACGAAAGATGGTGGCAACGGCTGGCCCATGCAAAGCCCAGTTTATCGAGGATCGCGAACAGTACTTTGAAATGATAATTCTGCTCATCCGCCACTGTGTAAATCATCCGATCAAAGCCCCAATCTTTCTGCCGTTGATCGGCTGTACCCAAATCTTGAGTGATGTAAACCGAGGTCCCGTCACTTCGTAACAATATTTTGGAATCCAAGCCGATGTCTTGGAGATCAGCCCAAACAGCCCCCTTTTCATCTTTGCGAAAAACGCCCTGAGCCAGTCCTTGTTCGACCAAATTCTTGCCCAATACATAAGTTTGAGACTCGTAATAATTGCGGTCAAAGCCAATCCCTAGGCGTTCATAGGTAATGTCGAAGCCTTCATAAACCCAGGAATTCATCATTTTCCATAAATTGACCACCGCCTCATCACCCAATTCCCATTGTTGCAACATTGTCCTTGCTTCCTGGAGTATAGTCGCCGTGGCCTCCGCCTCTTCGCGAGTCACGCCTGCGGCAATCGCTTCTTCTACCTGGGCTTGAAATGCCTTTTCGTAAAGGACATAATAATGACCGACAAAATGATCGCCCTTGGCATTCACGTCCTTGGGCTGTACTCCTTCCCCAAATTTCTGCCAAGCTAACATGCTTTTGCAGATATGAATGCCTCGGTCGTTAATGACTTGTACCCGAACGACTTCATGACCAAGTGATTTCAAGATGCGGTACATGGAGTCTCCCAACAAATTGTTGCGAACATGACCCAGGTGCAAGGGTTTGTTGGTGTTGGGGGAACTGTATTCGAGAACAATTTTGGATCGTTTCGGAAGGTTCGCTTGGTCAGCGTGAACATGTACAAGATCCGTTGAGAGCGAGTAACCCATGGACCAACGCTGGCGCCAATAGGCGTAACTCAGACCCAAATTCAAGAATCCACCGGCAAGGCGCACCGTGCGAATCAATGGGTCTCCATTTTCAAGCGTCAAGGATGGCCAAAAAGATTCCAGCATCGTTGCCAAAAGTTCAGGCTTGACGCCGGCAGCTTTGGCGGGACCAAACAAAACCAGGGTTAATTCCCCTTCGAATTCTTTGCGGGTTTCTTGCCAAACAGGTTCTACGTTACGCTCTTTCCACAGCGATTGTTCGGCAAACCATGCCCGCAGTGGGGCATCCAGTCGTTGTGCCAAAACCTCGTTCCACTCGATCATAACCTAAGCATCTTTAGAAGGGATTTGTAAGTCAATGGCATTCGCCACTTTCACCAAAATTTCGAAGGCCATTTCGGCCATTAAATTTTCTTTGTCCAGGGTAGGGTTGATTTCCACCATTTCAAAACAACAGACTTTGGGGTTGCGTACCAGATTCTGAAGCAATTTCCCCGCTTCACGCTCGTTGATTCCCCCTGGCACAGGGGTTCCTGTCCCTTGGCTTAAACGAGCATCCAAACTGTCCACATCGAATGAAACATAAATGGCATCGCACGAGGACAACGCATTCAAAGCATCCAAGGCTATTCGTTCCACCCCTTTGCGGCGCAAATCAGATACGCTGAAGACTTTGACCTTGTGTTTTCGAATAAGTTTGGATTCTTGAGGCTCAAGATCCCTCAATGCTATGTAAACCAAGTCGGAATAATTCACCATGGGAGGGGTGCCAGCAATCGCTTGAAGGGCATGCCACCGCTTGACCGTGGTGGCATCCGGCTCGCGCACGGCGGCATCACGATGATCCTCGCCCAGGGCAATCGCAAGGGTCATGCCGTGCAGATTCCCCGAAGGAGTGGTCCAAGGCGAATGAATATCCGCATGGGCATCCACCCAAATCACCCCCAATCGTCGATCAGGCATGGCCTTACGAATTCCTGCGATCGTTCCGGCCGCAGTACTATGATCCCCGGCCAAAACGATGGGGTATTCGTCCCTAAGCAGGCTTTCTGCGACCGCGTCACGAACATTTTGGATGACTTCGGCAACACCGGGGAGGTAGCGCGCAAAGGGAGAACCCTCTGAACCGTACAAGAGGTCGTTGCGATCAGGCACCACGGTGGCAGGAATTTTGTAAAAAAACTTGCTTGCAAAGTCGTGGGCAGCGATTTTGACAGCCTCGACCCCCAAACTTGCGCCCCGGGTCCCTGCTCCCAATTCGGAACGAACCTCAATTAAATGCAGTCGAGACATGGCATGGGCGAGCTAGGGTGATGAAATCCTGTAAGAAAGGGTGTAGAGTTTGTAGAAACTTGTAAATTTGCCGGCCCTAAAGCCACAAATAGCCTACTTTGCAAAGTTACGCCGAATTCTTGGACCTTAGCGTGGGTTTCCCCCAGGACGGTTGGAAATTATTGGAAGACGAATTGTACTTCCACGATATCAACCTGATGGAGCTCGCCGAAACCTTCGGAACCCCGTTGCGTTTCACGTATTTGCCCCTGATTTCCCAAAAAATCCAAGGCGCTAAAAAGCTCTTCCGGCAGGCCATGGCAGAACACCAGTACCAAGGCACTTATACCTATTGTTATTGCACCAAAAGCTCCCATTTCCGACACATCCTCGAGGAGGCCCTGGCCAACGATATCAAGCTGGAGACTTCATCGGCCTTTGACATGCCCATCATCGAAGCCCTGGAACGCAAGGGTTTGGTGAACAAAGAGATCATGATCGTGTGCAACGGGTTCAAAAAGGAATTGTACAAAGAAAATATCGTCGATTTGCTTCACGATGGTTTTCGAAACATCATTCCGGTTCTCGATAACAAAGAAGAATTTAATTATTACGACAACGAAGTCGAATCGGAAATGCAATTGGGCATTCGTTTATCTGCAGAAGAAAAGCCTGATTTCCCATTTTATACAAGCCGATTGGGGATTCGTGCCGATGAAATCGTGGATTTTTATCAACACAAAATAAAAGAAGATAATCGCTTTAAGCTCAAGCTTTTGCATTTCTTTGTGAGTTCAGGATTCAACGATACTCCCCATTTCTGGAACGAATTGGAAAAATTGGTTTTGACCTACGCCAAGCTTCGGAAGGTCTGCCCGGACCTTCATATGCTGGACATCGGGGGCGGATTGCCTTTCAAAAACTCTTTGGAATTCAATTACGATTACACCTACATGATTGGGGAAATCATTGGTCGCATCAAAACAATTTGCAACGAAAACGGTGTCCCTGAACCTGATATTGTAACCGAATTCGGATCCTATACCGTGGCTGAAGCCTCCGGAATCATCTTCAAAGTCCTTGCGCGCAAGCAACAGAACGACAAAGAAAAGTGGCTCATGGTGGACGGCAGCATGATTACCATGCTCCCCGATGTATGGGCCATGAACCAGAACTTTATCATGCTTCCCCTAAACAACTGGGATGCGGAATACGAAAGGGTCAATATCGGAGGCATTACCTGCGATAGCCTGGATTATTACAAAACAGAGCCCAACAACGCCTCCACCTGGATGCCCAAAACACGGAAGGCTCAGTACCTGGCCTTCTTTCATACCGGGGCTTACCAGGAAACCCTGAGCGGAACGGGCGGAATTCACCATTGCCTGATCCCCACCCCCAGGCATGTCTTGATTCGCAAAACCAAGGACAATCAAATCGATTACCGACTCTTCCAAGAGGAGCAAAGCAGCAAACAAGTTCTCAAAATCTTGGGATATTAGGCCAAGAAAACCCGCCGAGGTTGATCGAAACCGCTTATCTTTGTCCCCTTCCAACGCTGAAACTCATTAACATGGCCGTAAGTACCCTCAAGCGCAAAGCCGCCAAGAATAAAATCAAATCCACCTTGAGAAATCAGAAACTCAAGGGAACCACTTTGGGTTCGTACAGCAACCCGAACCGGGTCGCCAGGGTTTCCCTCTCGGAATCCATCGCCGCAGAGGAGGCCGGGGCCTAGCCCTAAAGTAATTTTTGAATCCATCTTGGGCGCAGGCCTAGGTCAGGTTTGGACTTAAACTTGCAAAACTCCCATATTGAATGCCTCGGTTACAGGGGCATGATTCGCCGCCTCTATTCCCATTGAGATTACCTTACGGGTTCTCTGTGGATCAATAATCCCATCAATCCATAAACGCGCCGCCGCATATTGCGGATGGGTTTGGGACTTGTAATTGGCCCGGATCTCCTTCAAGAGGTGTTGTTCTGCTTCGGGGTCTAAAGATTTTCCAGATGCTTTGGCTGCAGAAGATTGGATCTGCAAGAGAACCTTGGAGGCCTGTTCTCCGCCCATGACCGCAATTTCGGCAGATGGCCATGCGACGATTAAACGAGGATCGTAGGCTTTACCGCACATGGCGTAATTACCCGCTCCATAACTATGCCCGGTAATGACGGTGAATTTAGGAACCACGGAATTCGCCACGGCATTCACCATTTTGGCTCCATCCTTGATAATGCCCCCATGTTCGGATCGAGATCCCACCATAAACCCGGTAACATCTTGCAGAAACACCAAAGGAATGCGACGCTGATTGCAATTGGCAATAAACCGTGTCGCTTTGTCGGCTGAGTCCGAATAGATAACTCCACCAAATTGCATTTCCCCTTGGGCATTCTTGACCACCTTGCGTTGGTTGGCTACGATGCCTACCGCCCAACCATCGATTCGGGCATAAACGCATAGGATACTTTGGCCGTAGCCCTCTTTGTAGGGGACCATGGAACCCTCATCCACCAGACATTCCAACAACGGCAACACATCATAGGGCTTGGCATTGCCTGCAGGGAAAAGCTCGAACAAATCGATTGCAGGCCTGCTGGGTTCTATGGTCGTAACTCTGTCAAAACCTGCACGTTGAGGCTCTGCCAATTGACTCACCAGTAGACGAATTCGCTCTAAACAGGCCGCATCGTTGGGCATTTTGTGATCGGTTACCCCACTGATCTCGCAGTGCGTTGTTGCCCCCCCAAGTTTTTCGTTGTCAACTTCTTCACCAATCGCTGCTTTGACCAGGTAAGAACCTGCCAGGAAAATACTCCCGCTCCCTTCGACAATCAAGGCCTCGTCGGACATGATGGGCAAATACGCCCCCCCTGCTACGCAAGACCCCATGACTGCCGCGATCTGTACAATACCCATGGAAGACATGCGTGCATTGTTACGAAAAATTCTCCCGAAATGCTCTTTGTCTGCAAAGATCTCGTTCTGCATTGGCAGATAGATCCCGGCACTGTCCACCAAGTAAATAATCGGCAAACGGTTTTCCATTGCTATTTCCTGCGCTCTCAAATTCTTCTTTCCGGTGATCGGAAACCAAGCGCCGGCTTTGACGGTGGCGTCGTTGGCCACGACCACCACCAAACGTCCATGGATATAACCCAAAACCACCACAACCCCTCCGGAAGGGCAACCGCCTTCCTCTTCGTACATGCCCAACCCGGCCAATGCCCCAATTTCAAGACGATCCGTGCCGGGATCCAGCAAGGCTGCGATGCGTTCTCTAGCAGACATTTTACCCTTTTCATGGAGGCGGGCCATGGCCTTGGCCCCTCCGCCTTGGGCTATTTTCTCCTCCAATACCCGGAGATCCTGCATGAGGTCATCAAAGTAGGTTTTGCTTTCGGTGGACATACGGTTTAATTTGAACTCAGGTAATTTTCTTTATCAAGTTCAAATTTAGACGATAACAGCCATTCTGTCCTTCTAAAATGTTCCTTGTTCCCATGCCGAGGTGGCAAGGGAATTAGGCCAGGAATAAA
>RFMW01000231.1 GCA_009927485.1 Sphingobacteriia bacterium | reverse complement strand
TTACGGGATTGTAAACAGTGAAGTTTTCCATGGTCAAAGTTTTGGTCAGAACTTGGTTTGAGGCGTTATTTGAGGCGACATGCTCTTGCAGATGCACAAAAGTAATCTTGGATGAAGACCTCGGTTGATTCTTGGCCCATCCCCAAAATTAGGCTCTTCTTGGTCCTGGGTTTTGTATTCTTGACCAATGCTTTGCTTGCCGAGTTCATCGGGGTCAAAATTTTCTCCCTCAATAGCCTCTTGGGAATTGATAACCAAGGAAATACTCTTGAGTTTAACCTGACGGCTGGGGTATTGTTATGGCCTGTGGTTTTTGTGATGACGGATCTCATCAATGAATACTATGGGCACAAAGTGGTTATGATTTTTTCGGCCTTGTCGGCTTTGTGCATCCTCTATGCCTTTGGGATGGTTTACGGGAGCATCGCTTTGCCGCCGGCTGGCTTTTGGCCAGGGTCCATGCAAGGGCGGGGTGTCGAGAACATGCAAACCGCGTACGGTGCTGTCTTTGGGCAAGGCCTTTGGATCATTGCAGGTTCCATCACGGCGTTCTTGGTAGGGCAACTCGTGGATGTATGGGTTTTCCAGCGCATCAAGCGGTTGACAGGGGAGGGCAAACTCTGGTTGAGGGCCACGGGATCCACGATGATTTCCCAGGGAATTGATTCGGTGGTGGTCCTGTATATCGCCTTTTACCTGGGTGCCGATTGGCCGCTGCAGAGGGTTTTGCAAATAGCCTTGTTGAACTATGCCTTCAAATGGGTCGCGGCTATGGCCATGACGCCTTTGATTTACCTCGTTCACCAACGCATTGAACGGCATTTGGGCCCGGAATTATCCGAGCAAATGCGACGTGAGGCTTTGCTTGTGAAAAATTAAAAAATCGGACAGGAATTAGTCGATTTGCCGCTTGGCCCGAAGTCGTTGGTCCAATCGTCCCAAAAACTCATCGGTATAGAGGTAATGTTCACCGTGGTGAACCTGGTTACCGTGGATGCAGACGGCCAGATCCTTGGTCATTTCACCGGCTTCCACCGCCTCGATGCAAACCGATTCCAGCTGGTTGCAGAAGGTAGCAAGTTCCTGATTCCCATCAATTTTGGCCCTAAATTCTAAACCTCTGGTCCAGGCAAAAATAGAAGCGATGGGGTTGGTGGACGTCGGACGGCCTTTTTGGTGCTCGCGGTAGTGGCGTGTCACGGTACCGTGGGCTGCTTCGGCTTCCATGGTCAAACCATCAGGAGTGATCAGGGTGGATGTCATCAGGCCCAGCGAACCAAAACCCTGGGCGACGGTGTCGGATTGGACATCTCCGTCGTAGTTCTTGCAGGCCCAGACAAATTCCCCGTGCCATTTGAGGGCCGAAGCCACCATGTCATCAATCAAGCGGTGTTCATAGACGGTGCCCTGGGCGTCCATGCGCTCTTTGAATTCCGCTTGGTAGATTTCTTCGAAAATGTCCTTGAAACGGCCGTCGTATTGTTTGAGAATGGTGTTTTTGGTGGACAAGTACAAGGGCCAACCTTTGAGCAAAGCCTGGTTAAAACAGGCTCTGGCAAAGCCTCGTATGGATTCTTCGGTATTGTACATGGCCATAGCCACCCCATTGCCTTGGTATTGGTAAACCTCCCATTCCTGTACCTGGCCATCCTGACCCTCAAAACGCATGGTCAATTTTCCCTTGCCCTGGATCACCACGTCGGTGGCCCGGTACTGGTCTCCGAAGGCATGGCGACCAATGCAGATCGGGGCGGTCCAGTTGGGTACCAATCGGGGAATATTTTGGATGACGATCGGTTCGCGGAACACGGTGCCGTCCAATAGATTACGAATGGTCCCGTTGGGGGATTTCCACATTTTCTTGAGGCCAAACTCTTGGACCCGGGCCTCGTCCGGGGTAATGGTAGCGCATTTGATGCCTACCCGGTGCTTGAGGATGGCTTTGGCCGCATCCACCGTGATTTGGTCATCGGTGGCATCGCGGGACTCCATACCCAAATCGTAGTATTCGATGGGTAGCTCCAGGTAAGGAAGAATGAGCTTGTTACGGATTTCGGCCCAAATAACACGGGTCATTTCATCGCCGTCCAATTCAACAACGGGGTGAGCTACATGGATTTTTTTCATCTTGGGGGTTTTGTCTATCGAGGTTTTTCGTAATGAGGGACCAAAATAAGGGAGGATTACCCAAGTGTCGCAGCCTGGCTCTCGCGTCTTTCACCAATTTGCTGCCTCCACATGGCGTAATACAATCCTCGGGCATCCACCAATTCGTCGTGGTTACCCGCTTCTACGATGCGACCTTTTTCCATCACGTGGATACGGTCGGCATGCATGACCGTGCTCAGTCGGTGGGCCACCAAAATCACGGTATGCTTGCGCCAGCCGGAGAGTTCTTGAAGGGTCCGCGTGATGCCTTCTTCGGTTAGAGAATCCAGGGCGGAGGTGGCTTCGTCAAAGACCAGCAGGGAGGGTCGCCGCAACAAAGCGCGGGCGATGGATAAACGCTGTTTCTCGCCCCCGGAGAGTTTGACACCGCCTTCGCCAATAGTGGTGTACAGGCCCAAGGGGGCCCTTTCCAAGAGAGTCATGCAAGAGGCTTGTCTCATGGCTTCCAGGCAGGCGGCGTCATCCGCATCAGGGGCGACAAAGCGTAGGTTGTCACCAATGGTCCCCGCGAACAATTGGGTATCCTGGGCAACCAAACCTGTGGCCAAGCGCAAATCGTTGAGGTTGATTTCGGAGGAAGGAATGCCGTTCACCTGAATGGTTCCGTTACGCGGTTGGTAGAGGCCCAGGAGGAGCTTGATCAGGGTGGTTTTGCCGCTACCGCTGGGCCCTACAAAGGCGTAAGTCTGTCCTTGTTCCAAATGCAGATTCAGGTCCTCGACCGCCGGATGCTCGGCGCTCCGATGCCGATAGGTAACCCCTTGGAATTGAATAGATTGTATGGATTTTATGGCTTGAGCTTGGGCCGGTTGGGGTTCCGGTGATCGGGACATCAGGTCCTGAAAGCGGCGTAGCGAAATTTCGGTTTCGCGAAAAATTTGCAGGACATTGCCCCATTCCTGAAGCGGATTAAAAATGTAAAAACTGTACATGAACAAGGAAAAAAACTGCCCCAGGGAGATTTTGTCCTTGAAAATCAAATACAACATCATGAGAACAATGAGGTTGCGCATCAGGTTTACAAAGGTTCCCTGAACGAAACTCAAGCTCCGCATGTACTTGATTTTGGTGAGCTCCAAACCCAGGATTCGCTGGGTAACACCGCGCAAACGATGGTCTTCCTGTTCGATGAGCCCCAAA
>RFMW01000147.1 GCA_009927485.1 Sphingobacteriia bacterium | reverse complement strand
GCACCAGGGACGGGTACCCGTGTTCCAAGTCTTGGAGACGGGTTCCCAAGCGAGAGCCGGCAGCGCAAGGGTTGTACAGGTCGGTGCTGACCGGCGAATAGCCCGGGTTGATGCGCAATCCCAAGTGAATATCCGCACGATGGCCCCGAAAGGCCGCCCCGTGTTGCAATAGTTGCGAAACCGAATTCAAGGAAACATGGTCCGCCATGCCCGCGATCTCTTCCACCTGCCCGGTGGGGTAGGCCGGCATAAAAATGTGTTGCGAACCTCCAAATCGGGTCGCCCCCAATCGCAACTCGTGGAGGGAGGATGCCGTGGTCCCGTGCACCGCCTCTCGCATAGTTTCAAATACCGAAAACATCGCAAAGCCCTTGAGGGCCAGAATAAACTGCACCGGAATCCTGCGCTGCAATTCGGTATAGAAGGCCATATTGGCACGCAATCGGTCTTCGTCCATCACAAAGCTTGGCGATGGAATTTGATTCCAAGCCAAGCGACCCGGGCTGTAGGTTTCCCGCAAAGCCCTCAGGGCCTCCAAATCACGCATGGGATCCGTAATCGTCAAAAGGCGAAGGACCATCGACCACTTCGTGCCATGGAAGGCCATAAAGCCCCAAATCCTTCATAAAGGGGTCCGGATTGAATTCTTCCACGTTGAAAACGCCCTTGCCGGACCAGGTCCCTTCCATCATCATTTTGGCACCAATCATGGCCGGAACCCCGGTCGTATAGGAAACCGCCTGGGCCCCGATTTCCCGGTAAACTTCGGCATGGTCGCAATTGTTCCAAACATAGTAATGCTTGGTTTGACCATCCTTCAACCCCCGGATATGGCAACCAATCGAGGTCTGACCCTGGTAGCCCGCACCCAACGATGAAGGCTCGGGCAAGACCGCTTTGAGGAATTCCAAGGGGACGATGGACTGACCCTGAAATTGGATCGGAGCGATGGACGTCATCCCTACATTCTCCAAAACCCGCAAATGAGTTAAGTACTGTTGACCGAAGGTCATCCAGAAACGTGCCCTGCGCAGGGTTGGAAAATTTTTGACCAGAGACTCCAATTCCTCGTGGTACAAGAGATACGAATCCTTGGGACCAACACCCGGATAATCAATGGGTTGATGAACGCTGAGCGGCTCGGTTTCAACCCAACGACCGCTTTCGAAATAGCGTCCCTTTTGGGTGATTTCCCGGATATTGATTTCGGGATTAAAATTGGTCGCGAAGGCTTTGCCATGGTCACCGGCATTGCAATCCACGATGTCCAGGTAATGCAATTCATCCAAGTGGTGCTTGGCCGCATAGGCCGTGAACACCCCGGTGACTCCCGGATCAAATCCGCATCCCAACAAGGCCATCAGACCAGCATCGGCAAAGCGATCGTGGTAGGCCCACTGCCAATGGTACTCAAATTTGGCCACGTCCTTGGGCTCGTAATTGGCCGTATCCAAGTAATGCACCCCGCATTGGAGGCAGGCCTCCATGATGGTCAGGTCCTGGTAAGGAAGGGCCACATTGATGCAAAGGGTGGGCTTGAAATCCTTCATCAAAGCAACCAACTGGGGAACCACATCGGCATCCACGGCCGCGGTCGTCACATGGCTCTTTCCGATTTCGGCCGCGATACGATCGCATTTGGAACGGGTTCTGGAAGCCAGCATCAGGTCTCCGAAGACCTCGGGCAAGGCCGCACATTTGTGGGCCACCACAGAACCTACACCACCGGCTCCAATTATCAAAGTTCTTTTCATAACAATTAATAAATTTAAACTACAAAGGGTTGAAAATTTATTTCTGGGGAGATGCCAAACATAAGTTACAAAGCTTGTACAGGATTCGCGCCCCTACGTTGGCATTCCATTCACGGTCCCCTTTGGATGGGGCCACTTCGCAGAGATCAAAGCCAATAATTTCCCTGCCGCTGAGGTACAACGTCTCCAGCAAATGGATGGCTTGGGCGTAAGCAAGGCCACCGGGCACAGGGGTTCCTGTTCCGGGACAATTGAAGGGTTCCAAGCCATCGATGTCAAAACTCACATAAACCTTGTCCGGTAAATCCTTGATGATATCCACACAGAGGTTGTTCCAATGTTGGCCGCGGAAGCTGGCCGCCTGCAGATCATGATCGAACCATGTGCGGATGCGGTCATCCTCTTGGGCCAATTCCTTCTCGGCAGGGCAATAGTCTCGAATCCCCACCTGAATCAAGGAAGTCAACGACGGAATCTGCAAAGCATTGAACATGATCGACGCATGGGAATACCTAAAACCTTCGTAGGCTTCCCTCAAATCCATGTGCGCATCAATTTGCAAAATCCCGAAAGCCCCGTGATGTTCCCCCAAGGCTTGCATCAATCCCAATGGCGTGGAATGATCTCCCCCCAAAACAGCTACCTTCTTCCCACGCTCCAAGAAGGTACGTGATTGCTCACGAACCCAGTCCAACAAATAACTGCATTTCTCGTTGGCAGTGTCCAGGCCTTCCATCATGGCCTTGGCCTTGGATTCCTCCTTGCCCGTCTCCAACCAATGCAGGTAGCTCTCAACCCATGGACGTTCGGCTTTGGAACGTTGTTGCCAACGCAAGTCGATGGGCAGCATATGCCTGGGCCAATTCCAGGCTTGGTCCACGGCTGGGTCTTCCAGATCCAATTGGGGCGATGCGTCCAAGATTGCTTGCGGACCTTTGCGAGTTCCATCACCGTAGGATACCGTAAGGTCCCAGGCAACCGGCAATATGACCAAGGAGGCCTCCTCTGCAGAATAAGGCAAACCAAAGAGGTGCTCCCCCTTTTGACCCACCCCGTTAGGATCAGGAGAATTGCGGTGAACGGAATGATCCATGGGATTCAATTTTCAGACATTGAAACGGAACAACATAATATCCCCGTCTTGCACCAGGTAGGACTTCCCTTCGAGGCCAACTTTGCCGGCCTCCCTGCAGGCTGCCCAGGATTCGTACTTCACAAAATCCTCGTAATGAATGACTTCCGCTTTGATAAAACCTTTTTCGAAATCGCTGTGAATCGCGCCAGCGGCCTGCGGTGCCAAGGTGCCTTGGGGTATGGTCCAGGCCCGCACCTCTTTCTCGCCGGCTGTGAAATACGTCTGTAATTGGAGTAGTTGGTAGGCAGCTCTAAGCAATCGCTCGACCCCGCTGGTTTCGATCCCCGCATCCCGCAAGAATTCTTGACGGTCTTCAAAAGATTCCAATTCCGCAATTTCAGATTCCAATGCCGCGCAAATGATCATGACTTCTGCCCCTTCGGCCAAAGCCATGGCGCGGACCTCTTCGACCATGGGATTCCCTTGGGTCAAGTTATCGGCCGCAACATTGCACACATACAGAACAGGCTTGGCGGTCAACAGAAACAGATCGTGAATGCCTACTTTCTCCTCTTCGCTAAGGCCCTGCGCTCTTACCGATTCGCCCCTTTCCAAACCGGCTTTGACTTTGAGCAAGGTATCCAAGAGTTGCTTGGCCTCCTTATCCCCCGCTTTGGCTGCACGTTCGGTTCGGGCCAGGCGTTTATCCACGGAATCCAAGTCTTTGAGCTGCAATTCGGTATCGATAATTTCTTTGTCCGACAAAGGGTTGACCCTGCCATGGACATGGACAATGTTTGGATCATCGAAGCAGCGCAACACATGCAGTATGGCATCCGTTTCCCGGATATTGGCCAGAAATTGATTGCCAAGGCCCTCGCCTTTGCTGGCCCCTTGCACCAGGCCGGCAATGTCCACCATTTCGATGGTATTGGGGACCAGATTTTGAGGCTTTACCAATTCAGCCAATCGGTTCAGACGCTGGTCGGGCACGGTGATGGTACCCACGTTGGGCTCGATGGTGCAGAATGGAAAATTGGCCGCTTGAGCCCTTGCATTTGACAAGCAATTGAACAGGGTCGATTTACCGACATTGGGAAGACCTACGATACCGCATTGAAGGGCCATGGAGTTATTGGTTTAGGGAGGAGTGTTGTGACGAACAGGGATAACCTTGATAAGGAATACAATGTCAGCGGTAGCGATCTTTCTCGGAACGATCCGGATAGAACATGAACAAAGGAAAGGTGAAGCGGCCTGCCCAAACTTGAACACCGGGCCTGTAAAAGGGAAGGACCTCGTAAACAATCTCAAAATTCAAATGTCGCTTAGGGAGCGGGACTGCCCCCCCCAAGCCCAGGCCCAGGGAACCACGCTTGACGGCGTACGGCCTGGTAATGATACGATTGTATCCAACATACGGGTGGAGATACAGCATTTTGTACCCAAAGAATTTAAGCCCAAAATCGGCGGAGAATTGGTCGTTGGCGTTTTGGTAGGCCAGGTATTGAAGGCCGACATTGGCATGCCAGGACCCTGCAATATGGGCATCCCCCTCGAGGCGCGGACCCACCCCGTTGCTGACCGGCTGACCTTGGTACTTGACCTGTCCGGCCTGCATCCCCAACGAAAGGAAATCGGCCTTGCGCATTTGGGCATAGGTTGAACCCATCAAGGACATCGCCAAGACAAGACCTATCCACCTGCAGGTTGAATTTTTAATCACGCACAAAAGTACTCCGCCTGCAGTCAGGGCCGAAGGTTTGCACGAAATTTGCACCCCATGATTTACAAAACCCTCGTGGGCTATTTCAAGCCCTACGGTCCCGCGGTCCTGCTCACCTTTGGTTTGGCGGCCATCAACCAAGTTTTCTCCCTGCTGGATCCCTTTATTCTCCAAAAAATTATCGACCGAATAGCGGTCGCTGCCAAGGAAGGTCGCCTGCAATCGTGGTCCAACCAGGACTTTTTGGAAGCTTCGGGGCTTTTGGTTCTGGCTGCTTTGGGGGTGGCCATGGTCAGCCGCATTGCCAAGAACCTGCAGGATTACATGGTCAATCGAATCACCCAGCAGGTCGGAGCCCGCATGTACAGCGATGGGTTGCGGCATGCTTTGAGCCTACCCTACGAAGACTTTGAGGACGCCCGTTCGGGGCAAACCCTGGGCATCCTCCAAAAGGTAAGGGCCGATGTCGAAAAATTGGTTTCAGCGGTCATCAATGTCCTGTTTACCTCCCTGGTGGGCATAGTCTTTGTCATGGTGTACGCGTTGAATGTTTACTGGGTGATCGCGCCGGTTTATTTCTTGTCCATTCCCCTATTGGGCGTTTTGAGCTCCTTTTTGAGCCGTAAAATCAAGGCGGTACAGTCCCG
>RFMW01000044.1 GCA_009927485.1 Sphingobacteriia bacterium | reverse complement strand
GGATTGATTATCTTTGAACATGATACCAAACCTGAAATCGACGTGGAGTGCCGCCGGCATGGCCCTTGAAAAGTCTTTTCTGCTGCTTCTGATGGGGGTGGCACTGGGGTCTTGCCGCAAAGAGACCTTGGATTTGACCTTCAGGGCCTGTCCCGGTGCGGCAACCGTGACGGATGTGGAGGGGAACTCCTACCGAACCACCCAGATTGGGGATCAGTGCTGGATGCGGGAGAATTTGCGAACAGAGCAATATCGTAACGGTCAAGACGTGGACCGGGTGGAGGGAGACAGCGCCTGGTTGAGAGCCTCTGTCGGCGCTTATGCATATTACAATAACAACGAACTTAATGGAGAGGATTACGGGGTGCTGTACAATCAATTTGCGGCGACCGATCCCCGAGGCCTGTGCCCCAGCGGTTGGAGGGTGCCTACCGATGCGGATTGGTTGGAACTCGAGACGGTGTTGAAGGATACTGATCGCAGCGGGGGTGTTTTGAAGGATACTTTGATGTGGGATTCGGTGAATGTGGGCGCGGGGAATTTCATGGGATTCGGGGCCCTACCGGGGGGATATCGTTTGTCCTCCGGCGAATTTGGGGGATTGGGCATCCAAGGGTATTGGTGGTCCTCCACCAATTCCGGATCAGGTCGAGGTTGGAATCGTCAATTGCACAACGTTTCGGCTGACTTTTTCAGGAATTCCAAGTTCTTGACCTTCGGCATGTCGGTGCGATGCATCAAAGAGTAAAAGCCTGGTTCACCGTTGTTTGCTTGGCCTACTTCGGCCTTGGAAGGGACGACTGTGCAGGCCCAGCAAGGCGAATCAGGCGTAGGGACCTCAGCTTGCGGTACAGCCGCCGCTCCGGCCGCTGTCTTGGAGTATATCGAAGGATTGCGCAGGGATGGTCTTCTGGATGCGGAGGTCAGGACGGAGAATGCCCTTCCGGTGATTTATCTGCCTATGCAAATACATTTGTTAGCGGATAACAACGGCGCAGGTCGCTATCC
>RFMW01000126.1 GCA_009927485.1 Sphingobacteriia bacterium | reverse complement strand
CTTGTCCTACAAGGGCGTTATGATGCGCAAACACCTGCAGGATGGGGTCGCCAAAGGCGCCATCACCCAGGAAACCGCGGACCAACGCTTTGCCGAGTGGATGGTTAGCCGCGATGCCAAGGTGCAGTCCAAGGTGGACAACCTCAAAGCCAGCAGTGAACAGAAGCGCAAAGCTGCCTTCCAAGCTGAAGCCAAGGTGAACAGCGAACGCGAAGCCGCCTTGTTGCGCAAGCGTTCGGAGTTATCCGCTGCTTCGGAAGCCGCTGCTGTTGCTGCCGCCCGTGAAGCCGCCGGCGAAGAAGAGGTCGTCGAAGAAGCCATCGAGGAAGTTGCAACTCCCGCCGCTGAAGAAGCTGCTCCTGCCGCTGAAGAAGCCGCTCCTGCGACCGAAGACGAGGCTCCTTCAGCCGAATAAGCCGTTCCAGAACCGAGTGACCCGTTCCCGGGAGCTTCGTTGCTTCTGCACGCTCTTAGCCTTCATTGATTTTCAAGGTTAACGTCCTATGTTGCCTCCAGGGTCCACGATTATTGGTAGAATTGAGAAGGCCCATGGCCTGCATGGGATTCTTTTGGCCCATTTGGATCCTCAAATTCAAATTTCCCGGCTTCCTCGAAACCCCGCTCATTGTTGGGTAGAATTGGGAGGTCGATGGACCCCGTTTCGCTGTTTGGAATTTCGGCATCGAATTCCACACGGAATTTTGATCAAATTGGATAATATCCTTAACCCCGAACAAGGGCGTCCCCTGTTCCAGGCGGCCATCGCTCTCGAAAATGTCCAAAAGCCCCTCAAAGCGAACACCGCAACCTCGGACCAGGGCTGGGGTTTGGTCAGCGCCGAAGCCCTGCAGGGAGCCACTTTGGTGGACAAGGCAACGGGGTCTCTGGGCCAAATCGTGCGCTTGCATCATCGTCCACCCCAAGATTTCCTCGAATTCATGGTCGGTCCCCAAGCGGTTTACCTGCCGATGGTGCCCGAATTTGTCAAAAAGTGGAATGCCGATCGCCAAGAATTGGAATGCCAATTGCCGGAGGGCTTGCTGGACCTGTACCTGAATCCCCACAGCGGGGAAGACCCTGAATCCCTACCCCAAGAACCTCATGACGAGGATTGACATTATAGCCGCCGTTCCTGAATTGTTGGGCAGTCTCACCAGTCATAGCATCTTGGGAAGAGCTCAAGCCAAAGGTCTGGCCCAAATCGTGGTGCATAACCTGCGGGATTACGCCACAGGCAAATACAAGGCCATTGATGATGCACCCTACGGTGGTGGGGCGGGCATGGTCATGATGGTGGAGCCTATCGATCGTTGCATTGAGCATCTTCGTTCAGAAAGGACGTACCGTGAAGTCATCTACATGAGCCCTGATGGAATACCGTTGGACCAATCCCTGTGCAATCGCCTTGCCCTCGAGGGCAATCTCATTATCCTCTGCGGGCATTACAAAGGAGTGGATGAACGAGTCCGCGAGCATTTGTGCACCATGGAAATTTCGGTAGGAGATTACGTGCTCAGCGGAGGAGAATTGGCAGCCGCCGTCTTGACGGATGCCGTGGTCAGGCTCTTGCCGGGGGTCCTGGGCGACGAGAGCAGCGCATTGACCGATTCCTTTCAGGATGGATTGGTCGCCCCCCCCGATTATACCAGACCCGTCAGCTACAAAGGTTGGACCGTTCCCGAAATTCTACGATCAGGCCACGAGGCCAAAATCAACCAATGGAGGCACGAACAAGCCTTGGAGCGAACCCAGCGCAGAAGACCTGATTTGCTGGACTCCAACCAAGACGTACCCTCCTAAGGCAGCTACCTGAGGGAGATGGTTCCAAAAAAGGCCGTGAATTGAGGCCAAAGGCCTTGGAAAAGCCTTTCCAATCGCCTATATTTGCAACCCTTTGAAATATGGTCGATTCCGACCCTGTAAAAGCAACGATATGAGCACTGCCCTAGATCCCATTTCTTTCGTAGAGAGCCAAAAGGCTACCCCCTCCCACCCTGAATTTCAATCCGGGGACACTGTCGCGGTGCATTACAAGATCCGTGAGGGCAACAAAGAAAGAACCCAGGTCTTCCAAGGGGTTGTTATTCAGCGTCGCAATCCAGGTTCCAACGAAACCTTCACCGTGCGGAAAATCTCCAACGGCATCGGAGTAGAGCGAATCTTCCCCACCTCTTCGCCTTTCATTGAGAAGGTGGATATCGTATCAAGAGGGGTGGTCCGCAGAGCTCGCCTGTTTTATTTACGCGAAGCCCGCGGTAAGAAAGCCAGAATCAAGACCCGCATCGGGTAAAATCCCAGCGGGTAATTCGCGTAGGGTAATTCGCGTAGGGTAATTCGAACCCGCAAAAGCACTCTGTTCCTACAGGTTTTCCTTGAAGGATTTTCAATGCTGCTCCAGGCAGCTTTGAAATTCTTGAAGCCAGGCCTTTTGGACTGTGGCCAAGGATGGCCAGTTTTCGATAGGTTCTCCTCGCTTTTGGAGTTCACCGTGCAGGGAACAAACCGACTTATCGCTAATGCCGCATGGCACAATATGGCGGAAATAATCCAAATGCGTGCTCACGTTAAGGGCCAAGCCGTGCATGGTGACCCAACGACTTGTTTTGACCCCCATGGCACATATTTTGCGGGCTGAGGGGAGACCCGCATCCATCCAAACGCCGGTATAGGTTTTGTCCCTCTGCCCAACCAATCCCCACAACGCCAAGGTTCGAATCACCGATTCCTCCAAGGTCCGCATGTACCAATGGATATCCGGCTTGAGCCTTTCGAGGTCCAAAATGGGATACGCCACCAGTTGACCCGGCCCGTGGAAGGTGATATCCCCCCCGCGACTGCTCTGGTGAAATTCTGCACCAAGTTCGGCGAGTTCAGGGTTTGATAACAACAGATGATTTTGTTTGCCGCTTTTGCCAAGCGTATATACGGGTTCATGCTCCACCGTCAACACATAGCCCGCCCCATCGCAGGGTAGAGCCCTTCGATCAAGCTTGGCCTGTACCATCGGGTCAAAGCGGTGATGCTGTTCCCGCAATGCCGGCTCGTAGGCCAAGCGGCCCAAGTCAATATGCTCAAACACCCGACAAAGGAAGATAAATTTCGAGCCAAACCGTATCTTCTTGGGCATGCATTCGGTAAGACGGCTCGGCCGCAGGTAACATCAAGGTTTCGATGGAACGCACCACGGTTTGCCCGCCATCATGATCCAAGACCGCCATCCCTTGGAGGATCATCAACACCACGAGGGAATCCAAGCCATCGTGTTGGCGGTTTAGCATTTGGCCACGAGCAAGGGCCATACGGTTGCACTCAAAATAGGGCCCTCTGGCCAGGAGATGGCCCGGCAATCCCTCCAAGGGTTGGGGAGCGGCGGGCCTCCCTGGACCATCGCAACGCATGACCTCCAACGCTTCATTTAGGTGCAAGGCCCTCGGTTTGCCTTGATCATCCAGCCTACCAAAATCATCGATGCGGTAGGTCGTATCGCTGCTTTGTTGAATCTCCGCGATGAGCAGCCCGGCACCTATGGTATGCACCCTTCCAGCCGGGATGTAGAACACATCTCCCACTCGGACATCGCAGCGATGAATGACCTCCATAAGGCGGCCTTCATACGTTCTTTCCTGCAAATCAGCTCCATCATAACCCTCTACGAATCCGTTGTAAAGGCAGGCCCCTGGATCGGCTTTCAAAACCACCCACATTTCGGTTTTGCCCAAGGCTCCTGGAGCCACCATTCGGCCCGCCTGTTCATCGTTGGGATGAACCTGCAAAGACAAATCCTGGGCAGAGGATAACAATTTAAAAAGCAAGGGAAACTGACTTCCATGCACGGCCATGACCCGATGACCCAACAAATCAGCGCCCCATCGTTCGATAAGGTCATTCAAGGATTTACCCGTGAGGGGGCCTTCGCTCACCACGGAAACCTGCCCTTCTACCCCGGATATTTCCCAGCTCTCGCCTACCTTGGACAACCCCTCGGTATCGCGATTTGGGAGAGTAGCCAAATGCTCTCCACCCCAAATTTTGGATAAATAAACCGGACGAAATCGGAGCGGATAAAGCATGCCCAAAAATACAACCCAAGGTAGGCTGGTTCGGGCAACCCTTGGTCGGGTGGTCTTTAACTTCACCCCGTGAAAATTTCGCTCCCGGCATTTCCTTGGTCCTGGCCTGCGGCTCTGGCCCTGGCTTCGGTGACCTTGGCATCGGTGGCGATTGCGCCCTACTTCCCTGGTTGGGGCAACGGCATGCTTTGCCTCTTGCTGGGGATGGCCTTGGGTAATTTTTGGCCATCGCCTTGGACCCAACCTGGCCCCGCCGCCTTCCTGCGCTGGAACGAAAAAAACATGCTGGCCTGGGCCACCATCCTCTTGGGCTTTGAATTGCAAACCCACTTCTTGGCCGGAATTCCCTTGGCCTTTGTACCTGCCCTCTTGCTTTCGGTGATTGGAGCGGTAGGGGTCGGCGAATGGCTCGCCAGGCGATCCCAGCAACCTGCACAGGCCCGCCTGCTCGCCGCGGGCAATGCCATCTGTGGCAACAGCGCGGTGGCAGCAGTACATCCCTTGCTAGGCGCCAGCCCTGCCCAAATCGCCGTTTCGGTCACCCTTATCAATGCCTTGGGTCTTTTGGGAACCTTGTTCTTGGGTCCTGGAGCTTCGCTCCTTGGACTGGATGCCACCGAAAAGGCGGTATTGATGGGAAGTCTTCTTCAATCTGTCGGTCATGTCTCGGCCGCCGCATCCGGGTTGGGGGAAGGTCCCGCCCTCTTGGCCATGAGCCTCAAAATGGGTAGGATCTTGCTTCTTATTCCGCTGTTGTTATGGTTCCAGAGTCTTCGTGGCCCAGGCAGCCCCAACAAACCTGCTGCGGATATACCTTTTGCCAGAATCCTTACCCTCGTGCGCGGTGTCCCCTCTTATGTAGGTGGCTTTGTGTTATGCGCTTTGGCCACCAACCTTGTGCCTTGGCCGGATTGGTTTTTGAGTTCCATCAAAAACCTGACCCAATGGATGTTATGGATAGCTTTGGCCGCCATTGGGATGAATATTCGGATTTCCCAGGTCCTGCACCAAGGTCGCGGTGCATTGATGCCGGCCTTGGGTATGTTTGTTTTCCAGATCCTCCTGGTCCTGGGTTGGCTATTCATTATTTAAGTTAAATTCAGAAGTATCACAATTCTTGATGAGGTGTGCCTTGATCCATCGAGGCACCCTGATCCCGATAGCCGCTACGACCACCAAAACAAATTCTCGATATCAGTGTGTTGATATTTATTTTAGTTTCTTGATGTTTTTGTTGTTAATCAAAGATTTCATTTGGGTGATGGCAATCTTGTTCAATTGAATCAACCGCTCTGATTGATTCAGCCCCTGATGAATGAGCACTGCATTGATACTTTCTAAATTAGAAAGAACCACTAACTGTTCAATAGTTGCCATATCTCGTATGTTGCCATCGACCTTTGGGTTGGCCTCCCGCCACTGTTTGGCTGTTACTCCAAATAGGGCAACATTCAATAAATCAGCTTCATTCGCATATACAAAAGATGTCTGACTTTTGCTCAAGGCTGCAGGAATCAAATTTTCCTTGATTGCATCCGTATGAATGTGATAATTCACTTTTGCCAAGGTGCGTTGCAGGTTCCAATCGAGTTTCAGTCGGTCGTTTTCATCGGCCTTTAGTCGTTGAAATTCTTTGATGACATAGAGTTTGAATTCTATAGAAATCCAAGAAGCAAACTCAAAAGCAATGTCTTTATGGGCAAAAGTTCCTCCGTACCGGCCTGATTTTGAGATGATGCCGATTGCGTTAGTGGTTTCAATCCATCTTTTAGGAGTCATTACAAAGCTGTTTAATCCGGCTTGTTTTCTAAACCCCTCGAATTCGAGGGGTTTAAAATTGGAGTTGTAAATACTCTCCCAAAATCCTAATAATTCGATGGTATTTCTATTTCTCATCCAATTTTGGATGATCGTATCTGTATGTTCCGCATCCTTATAGCGGGCAATATCAGTTAGCGAAATGTAGTCTTCAGTGTCATTTCTCAAAACTGTAATAACTGTTCCGCTGACGTCTATTTTTTGATTTTTTGCCATATTTCTAATTTGGGCGAATTCGCCATAAATAAGTACTCTGAATTTTTTCGATGCTTTAGGCCTTCCGGCCCGCCCAGATAGCGTCCAGAATTGAGGGGTCCAGCAAGGTGGTGGTGTCCCCCAGGTTGGCTGTGTCCCCGGCAGCGATTTTGCGCAAAAACCGACGCATGATTTTGCCGGAACGGGTTTTGGGCAAACCGTCAACCAACTGAATTCGATCGGGTCGCGCAATGGCCCCAATTTCACGAACCACCGTATCGGTAAGCGCCTGGATCAGAGGGTCTTCGTTGCCTTCCAAAGAGGAACGCAAAATCAC
>RFMW01000105.1 GCA_009927485.1 Sphingobacteriia bacterium | reverse complement strand
AGGCGGGTTGGTTGGCCCCCGGCAACGGGCATTATAAAGACATCAAAATTCCCGTGGCGATCGCTGGCAAAAGCGATGGAGCGGCCATCGCGGCTCCAAACCGGCATCATATCGTGGGCTTCGTGGACCGTCAAAGGGGTGGCCGTGCCCCCTGCTACGGGCACCAGGTAGAGGTCGCCTTTGTAGCCAAAGGCAATCTGCGAACCATCCGGGCTGATGCGGGGGTTGCGGATCCAGCGGGCTTCGTTCTGAGCCTGGGCGGCAGGGCTTGCCAAGGTCCAAGCCATGGCCGCATAAAGGAGGGTCAAAAGGGAATTTTTCATAGGGCCAAAATAAGACGCTTAGCGTCTCCGGAAATCCCCGGCAATTTGGGCCTGAAAACGGCGCAAATTTGGTTTTTTGAGCGTTGCGGGGTCTATCTTTGGGCCGATGAAAAAAGCCTTCCTTAACTCATTTTTCATGAACCGACTTCACCTGCCCGCTTTGTTCCAGCCCCGTGGATTCACGGCCTTGGTCGGCGTTCTTGCCTTGTTTTTGGCTGTTTTGGCGGAGCCTGCGATGGCCCAGGCCGTAGCCCCTACCGAAGGTTTCGGCGACGGCCCCAAGCTGGTCATCGCGTTGATTGCTTTGGTCTGGGTAATCCTGGCGGGTCTCAAAACCTTCAGCGCCAGCATGCGCAGCCAAGGCGTTCGACTCTTCAATTGGAACAAGGTAAATGCCGTCTTGATGGTTTTTTTCTTGGTGGTCTTTATGCTTTTTGTGTTATGGCACTTCCTCAAGCTCATGAAATTCACCCTGCCGGTTTCGGCCTCGGCCCACGGGGTGGAATTGGACGGCATGTTGAGCGTGACCTTCTGGATTACCATTGCGGTTTTTGCCCTCACCCAGGTTTTGCTGTTCTCCTTTGCCCTGGCTTACCGCTACAAGGAGGGTCGCAAAGCCTTGTTCTACGCGGACAATCACCAACTCGAATTTTATTGGACCGTGGTACCTGCCATCGTTTTGACGGTTCTCGTTTTGTACGGCACCAAAATCTGGAGGGAAATCACCCAGGTTCAGCCCGCCAAAGATGCCCTCAAATTTGAGCTGTTTGCCTACCAGTTTGGATGGCAGGCTCGTTACCCCGGGGCGGATGGCGTACTGGGTGGCCATGATTTCCGTCTCATTTCGGCGACCAACAGCATGGGTATCGAAGAAACCGACAGCGCGGGCAGGGATGATTTGTTGGTTTCCGAAATCACATTGCCCGTTAATCGCCCGGTTTTGATGAAATTGAGGGCCCGCGATGTGATCCACTCGGCCTACATGCCTCATTTTAGGGTCCAAATGAACGTGGTGCCCGGAATGCCGACCCAATTCTATTTTACCCCCACCGTGACCACCAAACAAATGCAGGAAATCACCGGGAACTCCAATTTCGTGTACGAATTGGCCTGCAACAAAATCTGCGGTGCCGCGCATTTCAATATGCGCATGAAAGTGAATGTGGTTACCGACACGGAGTACGCAACATGGTTATCCAAACAGCGTACCTATTTCCGCCGACCTGAACCGGCTCAAGAATTACTCTCGGCTCGATAAACTCCCTCCAAAATCTTACTATGTCCACGTTAGCGCATTCCCACGATCCATCCCACGGGCACGGTTCGCATGCCCATGACCCGGCTCACGGCCATGATGGCCATGGCCATCACAAGGAGACGTTCATCACCAAATACATTTTCTCGCAGGATCACAAGATGATCGCCAAACAATACCTGCTGAGCGGGATGTTGATGGCCTTGATTGCAGCGGGGCTGTCGTTGTTGTTCCGTTTGCAATTGGGTTGGCCTGATCGCACCTTCCCTTGGCTGGAGACCTTGCTCGGAGAATGGGGCAAGGGCGGTCGACTGGATCCCAACTTTTACTTGGCGTTGGTGACATTGCACGGGACCCTCATGGTCTTCTTCGTGTTGACAGCCGGTTTGAGTGGAACATTTTCGAACCTTTTGATTCCGTACCAGGTTGGGGCAAGGGATATGGCCTCGCCTTTCCTGAACATGCTGAGCTATTGGCTGTTCTTCCTCTCCTCGGTGATCATGTTGGCCTCCCTCTTTGTCGAGAGTGGACCAGCATCGGCCGGATGGACAATTTATCCTCCGCTCAGTGCCTTACCGCAGGCGGTACCTGGCTCGGGATTGGGGATGACGCTGTGGTTGATTTCGATGGTCTTGTTCATAGCGTCGGCGTTGATGGGGGCCCTCAACTACATCACCACGATTCTGAACATGCGTACCCCGGGCATGAAAATGACCCGCATGCCGCTAACGGTTTGGTCCTTCTTCTGTACGGCGATTTTGGGGGTGCTCTCCTTCCCGGTTTTATTGTCTGCCGCAGTGCTCTTGGTTTTTGACCGCTCGTTCGGAACCTCCTTTTATCTCAGTGAAATTTATATCGCCGGGGAGGCCTTAACCCGTACAGGGGGTTCGCCTATCTTGTTCCAACACTTGTTTTGGTTCCTGGGGCACCCTGAGGTTTATATTGTGTTAATGCCTGCCTTGGGTTTGACCTCCGAAATCATCGCCACCAATGCCCGCAAGCCCATCTTTGGTTACCGGGCCATGGTCGGGTCGTTGTTGGGAATTTCCTTCTTGTCCTTCATTGTTTGGGGTCACCACATGTTTATCACGGGGATGAATCCTTTCTTGGGGAACGTGTTCATGATTCTCACTTTGGTGATTGCGGTACCTTCGGCGGTCAAGGTCTTCAATTATTTGGCGACCTTGTGGCGGGGCAATATTCGGTTCACGCCGGCCATGCTCTTTGCGATTGGGGTTGTATCCCTCTTTATTTCAGGAGGTTTGACGGGTATTTATTTGGGAAATGCGGCCTTGGATATCAATCTGCACGACACCTATTTCGTGGTGGCCCACTTCCACATTGTGATGGGATCGGCCTCCATGTTCGGGATGCTTGCCGGGGTTTACCATTGGTATCCCAAAATGTACGGCCGCATGCTGGATGAGAAATTAGGGTACTTGCACTTTTGGCTGACCTTCGCTTCGGTTTATTTGGTCTTTTTCCCGATGCACTTCATGGGTCTTGATGGTGTTCCACGTCGTTATTATCAATTCACTGGCTTTGAGTTCATGACGGAATGGATGGACATGAACCGTTTCATCTCGGTTTCTGCCATCATGGCCACAGCGGCTCAGTTAATCTTCTTCTACAATTTCTTCCGCAGCATTCGTTACGGCCGAGTGGCTCCTCAGAATCCTTGGAATGCTAACACGCTGGAGTGGACCACCCCCGTTGAGCGATTGCACGGGAATTGGCCCGGTGAAATACCACACGTTCATCGTTGGCCTTACGACTACAGCAGACCGGGAGCCCCGCAGGACTTTATCCTCCAAACCGTGCCGGACGAAGATCTTCCCTTGGCGGCCCGTGGTCGTCCAACCAACGAAGCCTTATCAGGAGCGGCAGTTACCGAGCGAGCAAAGACCCCAAGTGCCCAGCCCGTAGCCTCATCCTCGGTGTTCATCGCCCGCCTTCTTCACCGCATAGGCCTGCGCAGGGCATAACAAGGGCCTGCCGGGATGGACGAACGCCTTGCCCGTTACCGACGTCAGCTCCTTCGCTGGAACAGGCTGACGCTCATCACCGTTTTGTTGCTCATTCTTGCCGGAGGCATCGTGCGATCCTCGGGTTCCGGAATGGGTTGCCCGGATTGGCCCCTTTGTTTCGGTCAGTGGATTCCTCCCTTGTTCGAAGAGGAATTGCCAGCCAATTATCAAGAGATCTATGCAGAGCGTGGCTACAAGGATACTCGCTTCAATGCCCTGAAGACCTGGATTGAATACCTGAATCGATTGCTTGGGGCCTTGACCGGTTTGTTCGTGTTGGTGCAGGCCGTTTTGGCCTGGCGGCTTTGGCGCACAAGGTCATCATCCGACCAGAATCATTTCAAAACGGCTGCGCAATCGGCCTTTCTTTGGGCCTTGTTGGCCTTGCTGTTGGTCTTGGTGCAGGGCGGTATCGGTGCATGGGTTGTGGCTACCCATCTCCAAGGATCGGTGGTGACCTTGCATCTTGTGTTGGCGTGGGTGCTGATGGCCGTGCAATTATGGTTGGGGTTTGCTTTGACGTTACCCTCTGTTCAAGGCTCTTCGTACCGGCTTGGGGATCGTTGGGGCCTTGGCCTGTGGATGGGATTGCTCTTTGCCCAACTTGGCTTGGGCGCCTTGGTCAGGGAGGCGGTGGATGCATGGATGCCCACCTTTGCTTCGGATACGTTCACTTTCAAGGCTTTAGGTGAAGTTTACCTCTGGCACAAAAATCTATGGATGCTGCTCCTCATGGGGGGCGCGTGGTTGGCCTACCGGCAATGGACATTGTACGGGGATCGCCAAGCAGGGTTGTGGGCAGGAGCTTGTTTAGGGCTCTTGATGGTGCAGGTTTTGAGCGGACTGTGGATGGTGCTGTTCGGGTTACCGCCCATTCCCCGAACCTTGCATATTTTGTTAGGAAGCCTGTCGTTGGTTTCTGCTTTGGGTTGGTGGACCAGGCAATACTATTTGCATTCCAAGCAGCCTTCATGACGGCCTTACGTTCCCGGTTGGCGGACTATGGCCAATTCCTAAAATTGCGCTTATCCCTGCTGGTGATTTTTTCAGCGGTTTTGGGCTATCTGATTGCGGCCGGTGACCAAATGGATTGGGGTACGATGGGGTGGTTGGCCTTGGGTGGATTTTTGGTGACGGGGGCTTCCAACGGTTTGAATCAAATCATCGAACGTGATACCGATGCCCTGATGCGGCGCACGGAAGGTCGTCCCGTGCCCAGTGGTCGAATGGGGCTGAGGGAAGCCTGGGCCTTGGCCACGGCGATGGGCATCACGGGTTTGGCCATTCTGCACCACGGAACCACCGAGTTGAGCGTGCAAATGGGGGCGGTTGCGTTGTTAAGCTATGCCTTTGCTTACACCCCGCTTAAAAGGATTACCCCGGTGGCGGTTTTTGTGGGCGCCTTTCCCGGAGCTATGCCGGTTTTGATTGGTTACTCGGCGTTTGCGGGACATTTGAATTTGGAGGCAGGCTTGCTGTTCCTCGTTCAATTTTTCTGGCAGTTCCCCCATTTTTGGTCCATTGCTTGGGTCTTGCACGAGGATTACCAACGTGCCGGTTTCCATTTACTACCAACCCGGGACAAGCCGCAGACGTCCACCGCTCGCATTATTCTGTGGTACACGGTGGCTTTGTTGCCCTTTGCGATGGCTCCTTGGTGGTACGGGTTTCAGGGCATGGTGGGCGCCATCGTTTGCTTGATGATGACTTTGTGGTTCGTTTATGCGGCATGGCAATTGTACCGAGGAGCGGATCAGGCTTTGGCCCGCAAACTAATGTTCGCAAGTTTTGTTTATTTACCAATTGTTCAGCTTGCCTATTGGCTCGATGCGATTCGTTGAGTCTATGGTTCATAGATTCGTTGTGCATGGTATTCTGAATTCCTGTTCTTCAAACCTTCTTTCATCATGAAAAGCCCTTCGTCTTCAAGTCCATCCGGATCATCACCCCGTTCTGCGGTGCACCCTCGTGAATTTTTGATGTGGGGTTTTTTGGTATCCGTTTTTATGTTGTTTGCGGGCCTAACCTCCGCCTTTATTGTTCGTAGGGCCGATGGTAATTGGCTGCAATTTGAATTGCCAATGGCCTTTGCGGTTTCCACGGTGTTGGTGGTGATATCCACCATCACTTTGGAGCTGGCCCGCAGGGCTACCCGTCTCAACGAATTTGGATCTTTGCGCCTTTGGTTATGGGCCACCGCGCTCCTTGGCTTGGCTTTTCTGGCATCTCAATTCTATGCCTACCTGCAATTGACCGAGCAGGGGATCTTTTTGGTGGGTAACCCCTCCGGCTCCTTCCTCTATGTGATTTCGGGGATGCATGCCTTGCATATTGTCGCCGCTGTCGTAGCGGCCTTGGTCACCTTGTACCAAGCCTATCGCTTGGAGGTGCATTCCAAGAACTTGCTTGGCATGCGCATTTTGGCCATATTTTGGCATTTTCTGACGATTCTTTGGCTTTATCTTTACACATTCTTGTGGTGGATGCATTAATTTTCCACCTCGTTTAAATTATTGTATGTCATCGCACGCCAGTCCTACTCTTCCCACGTCGGGCAAACTCTGGGATGGTGGTAACGAACCCTTCGGCGCCAGCTACGGTAAGCTGATGATGTGGTTCTTCCTCCTCTCCGATGCCTTCACTTTTTCGGCCTTGCTTTTGGCCTATGCGGCGCTTCGCTTCTCCTCCCTAAGCTGGCCGGTGCCTGACGATGTCTTTGCGGGGGTTCCCTTCATCCACGGTCATTTCCCTCTGGTCTTTGTGGGGATCATGACTTTTATACTCATCATGAGCTCGGTCACGATGGTGCTCGCGGTGGAAGCCGGCCATCGGGGTGCTCGCAACGAGGTCGTCAAATGGATGATCTGGACGATTTTGGGCGGCATCGCCTTCTTAAGTTGTCAAGCCTGGGAATGGTCCCACCTGCATCACGACGGGGCATGGTGGGGATCGAACCCATTCGCCAACGCGGATGGCACACCGGGTCAAGTCAATTTCACCAATTTGTTTTTCACCATCACAGGATTCCATGGTTTCCACGTCTTTAGCGGCGTGGTGATCAACATCATTGTGACCATCATGACCGCGCTGGGCGTTTTTGATCGCCGCGGAACTTACGAAACCATCGAGAAAATCGGTCTCTATTGGCACTTTGTGGATTTGGTTTGGGTTTTTGTATTCACCTTTTTCTATCTGATTTAATCGACGATTATGTCCGGAGAACACAGCAACAGTTTTGATATCAAAGGAATATGGATGGTATTCTGGGTCTTGTTCGCCATCACCGCGGTGGAGTTCATCATCGCTTTGGCTATTCCGGAAGCCTTTATGGCCAAACCAATCAAGAATGTGATCTACATCGCCTTGACTTTGCTCAAGGCATTCTACATCGTGGCTTATTTCATGCACCTGAAATTTGAGCGCATTAATTTGATTTACAGTATTTTGTTACCGACTATCTTCGTGATGGGGGTTATTGCGGCGTTGATGTACGAGTCGGACTACTGGTTTACCCTGCGTTGATGCGCAAATTCGGGTTGCTCTTCCTGATGCTGGGGCTGCCCGTGGTGATTTATTTGGCCTATGTCAACTTGGCTGAAAATCGCTACCAATCTTTACCCATTTGGGGGCCCAAGAAGCTTTTGCCAACCGCACAGTCGAACGGGACCAGCCATCCGGACGATACTCTTTACGCCTCCCTGCCTGCTTTGGAGAAATGGATGGATCGCCGCAGCAACACGGTCCTTGTTCTTCATTTGGTGCTTTATGGGGAATCTGCTTCGAACAGGGCCTTAAGGGATGCCCAAGCCGCTCGTGTTGCGGATGTTTTTCGCAAGAACCCTCTGGTGCATCAATACACGCTGGGTTTGGATGATTATCCTCAGCAGCAGCCTGGAAGCGTACGCCCGTTCCAAGTTCCAGCTCCGATGGAAGAAGTCTTGGACTCGCTGCACAAAGCCCAATTGTGGCAGGACCTTCGAGTTTATGCCCCGGATTGGCAAGGGCAATTCAAGCAAACGCCTCAGGAAGGGTTGACTTTGTTGATTGACCGCAAGCGCAGAGTACGCGGATTCTACCGAGGAGTACTCAAAGACCAGACCGATCGACTCATGGAGGATACCCGAACCCTAATAGCCGAATACGCGAACACGCCCAATCGCAGGCGTCGTCGTTTGTAAATTTGCAGCATGAAAATCATAGATTTGGGTAATCGACAGGTCTTTACGGGGGTTATGGCCTTGTCCTTGGTGGTTCTGGGTTTGGTCATCCTGTTGAATTCCTTGCCCCAACGCGAAGAAATCCCCGCTTTTGTAGCCTGGCTACCCCGGCTCAATGCAACCCTGAATGCGACCTGCACGGTGTTGTTGGTTTGGAGTTGGCGAATGATCAAGGCCCGCCGTACAGACCTTCACAAAAAGCTGAACCTAACGGCCTTTGTTTTGTCTTCTTTGTTTTTGTTATCCTACGTTTTGTTTCATTCCTTCGGCATTGAAACCCGTTACCCGGAGGCCAATCCCCTAAGGCCTTTTTACTTGACGATCTTGATTTCGCATATTGTGTTGGCGGCCATAGTCCTGCCCATGGTTTTGCTCTCCTTTTATTATGCGCTCAGTGGCCAAATCGAAACCCATCGTCGTCTGACTCGCTGGTCCATGCCGATCTGGCTGTATGTCACCACCACGGGCGTTTTGGTTTATTTAATGATATCCCCGTATTACACCTTTTGATCCTTAATCGTTGAAGCCATGAAAGTTTATAGTTCTCGTTTGCGCCTTGGGCTCTGGGGATTGTTGCTATGGATCAGCGTTTTGACGGCAGTCCCGCAGCCTGTGGCGGCTCAATGCCCCATGTGCAAGACTTCGTTGGAGTCCAATCGCAAGGATGACCAAACAGCGGTCGGTAAGGGAATTAACAAGGGTATCCTTTACTTGTTGGCGATGCCTTTTCTGTTGGTCGGCACGGTGGGTGGTTTGTATTGGCACCGGCAGCGGCGCTTTGAGGAAAATGAGGAGCGTCGTCGTCGAATTCTCGAAAACTAATTGGCCATGAAATGGTCGGATCTCAGCCAGGGACGCTGCCCGCGCTGCCATACCGGGCCCATGTTTCAATACCCGGCATCCGATTTGCGAAGGGCCACCCGTATGCATGATGATTGTCCTCACTGTGGGTTTCACTTTGAAATCGAGCCCGGATTTTTTTGGGGGGCCATGTACATCAGTTACGCGTTCTCGGTAGCGGTTTCGGTCATCTTTGGGGTGGCGACGTATGTGGTCTTCGATGACCCGGCTTTGTGGGTTTACTGCCTTTGCATTTTCACGCCCCTGTTGTTGTTGGCTCCGTTGAGCATGCGCTATTCCCGGGTGCTCATGCTTCATTGGTTCGGAGACGAATAGAAAGCGGGTATGGTGGAGTTCATCAAGGATATCGAAGCCTATCATTCGGCATACCGCCGTAGTGTCCAAGACCCCGAGGTTTTCTGGGCGGAAATAGCTTCGGGTTTTCATTGGCATAAGCCTTGGCAAAAGGTTTTGGAATGGAATTTTGAGGAGCCCAGGGTGCGTTGGTTTGAGGGTGCTGAAACCAATCTATGTTATAACGCTTTGGATCGGCATGCTTTGCTGCATGGGGATCGAATGGCCATGCGTTGGGAACCCAACGAGGAGAGCGAAGAGGTACGGCAGTGGACCTACCGAGAATTGCTTGAGGCGGTGGTTCAAACGGCCGGGATGCTGCAGGATATGGGCGTGAAGGCGGGCGACCGCGTTGCGATTTATATGCCCATGGTCCCTGAATTATTATGGACTGTCTTGGCCTGCGCCCGTTTGGGGGCGGTGCATTCCGTTGTTTTTGGGGGCTTTTCGGCCCGCAGTTTGGCGGATCGTATCGCCGATGCCGGCGCGGCTTGGGTGGTTTGCTCGGAACAAATCCGTCGTGGGCCCAAGGCTTTGCCTTGTCGAGCTGTGGTTGTTGAGGCGCTGGCCTTGCTTGACCAAGAACTAGGGAATCCCGTGGCCACCGTGTTGGTCCAAGGCGCTTTGCCCAACCAAGCGAGCGGACCCTCGAACGGACCCTCGAAATGGCTGCGCTGGGAAGACCTGTGGCAATCCACCTTGTCCAGGCCCGAACCGCGTTGGATGAATGCCGAGGATCCCCTGTTTATTCTTTATACGTCGGGTTCCACCGGCAAACCCAAAGGCGTGTTGCACAGCACCGGAGGGTACATGGTGTACACGGCCTATTCTTTTGCGCAGGTTTTTAGAACCCAACCCGGGGATGTGTTCTGGTGTACGGCCGATATCGGCTGGATTACGGGCCACAGTTACCTGGCCTACGGTCCTCTCCTTCAAGGGGCGACCGTGGTGATGTACGAAGGAATTCCTACGTATCCTGACCCTTCTCGCTTTTGGAAAATTTGCGAAAGGCACAGGGTCACCCATTTTTATACCGCGCCAACGGCCCTGAGGGCTTTGATGGTCTTCGGGGATGCCCCTGTTCAAGCGGCGGATTTATCCTCCCTGCAGGTTCTGGGTTCCGTGGGCGAACCCATCAACGAAGAAGCATGGTTATGGTACCACCGTGTGGTGGGCCGCGAGCGTTGCCCGGTGACCGATACCTGGTGGCAAACCGAAACGGGGGGGATTCTCATAGGAGCCTTGGCCGGCTTGTCACCGCTCAAGCCCACCTTTGCGGGTTGGCCCCTTCCCGGTGTTCAAGCCGTTTTGCTCAACCCGGAGGGTCAAGAACTGTTACCCACCGATCCACCCACCGAACAAGAAGGATTGTTGGCCCTTCGCTTTCCGTGGCCTTCCATTTTGCGTTCCACCTGGGGTGATCACGAGCGTTGTCGTAACACCTATTTTGCCCCCTTTCCGGGCTATTATTTTACGGGGGATGGGGCAAGGCGGGATGCCCAAGGGATGTACCGGATT
>RFMW01000205.1 GCA_009927485.1 Sphingobacteriia bacterium | reverse complement strand
ATGGCCCGGCAGGTGTCGGTGGGTTGTGCTCCGTTTTGGAGCCATTGGACGGATTTGTCCAATTGAATGTCAATGGTGGCAGGGTTGGTGTTGGGGTTGTAGGATCCCAACCGCTCAATGAATCTCCCGTCTCTTGGAGCACGTGCATCCGCCACCACAATATGATAGAAAGGCTTACCCTTCTTACCATGACGCTGTAATCTGATTTTAGCTGGCATTGAGGCTTTTTTGAAAAATTGAGCCGCAAAGATAACCGAAATCCGTCAAGGACGGCTTCATCCTCCGAAATCAACGACCAAAAGGAGACCGCATACGGCTCATCGCCTGGCCCACGGCCCCACCGGGCATTCCACCGTTCATTTTGCGCATCATCTGCTTCATTTCTCCAAATTGCTTCAGGAGCTGATTGACGTCCTGAACCTTGGTTCCTGAGCCCCTGGCAATGCGTTCCCTGCGGCTTCCGTTCAAGATCTCGGGTTCTTGACGCTCACGGGGGGTCATGGACATGATGATGGCTTCGGTTTGCTTGAAGGTGTCTTCCGAAAATTCCATGTCTTTGATGGCCTTGCCGACCCCGGGGATCATCCCGAGCAGGTCCTTCATGTTGCCCATCTTTTTGATTTGCTGGATTTGTTCGTAAAAATCTTGGAGGTCAAATTGATTTTTGGAAATTTTCTTTTGCAGCCTGGCGGCTTCTTCAGCGTCGATTTGCTGCTGGGCCTTTTCGACCAAAGACACGACATCGCCCATGCCCAGAATTCGGTTGGCCATGCGGTCCGGGTGGAAAACATCCAGGGCCTGCAGCTTCTCGCCCGTTGACACGTACTTGATGGGTTTGCCTACGGTATAGCTGATGGTGAGGGCGGCGCCGCCGCGGGCATCCCGTCCATTTTGGTCAACACCACCCCGTCAAAATTCAAACGCTGGTTGAAGGCGGCTGCCGTGTTCACCGCATCTTGACCGGTCATGGCGTCCACCACAAACAAGGTTTGATCCGGTAACACATTGCGATGTATTTCGGCAATTTCGTTCATCATGGCCTCGTCCACGGCGAGTCGGCCCGCGGTGTCCACAAGGACCACGGAATACCCTTCGGTCTTGGCCTGTTTGACTGCCCGGGTTGCGATGCTTACCGGATTTTTTTCGTCCGGCTCGCTGTGAACCGGTACGCCGATTTGTTCGCCCAGGATACGCAATTGGTCGATGGCGGCAGGACGGTACACATCGCAGGCCACCATCATAACTTTCTTGCCCTGGGATTTGAGCATCAAAGCCAATTTGCCCGTGAACGTAGTTTTACCGGAACCTTGAAGCCCGGCCATAAGGACCACCGAGGTCCCGTTGGGCTTGAGCATCAAGGGAGAAGATTGTTGACCCATGAGCCGGGTCAACTCTTCGTTCATGATTTTGACGAGCAATTGTCCTGGGGAAACATGGCGGATCACGTCCTGACCCATCGCCTTGGCCTTGACCTCCTCGGTGAATTCTTTGGCTATTTTGTAACTCACATCCGCGTCGAGCAATGCCCGGCGGATTTCTTTCATCGTCTCGGATACATTGTTCTCGGTGATGCGTCCCTGGCCTTTGAGGGTTCGCATCGCTTGTTCAAGGCGATCGCTTAATTTGTCAAACATGGGATCCTAAGGATTACAATTCAACCTCGCAAACCTCACCTTGTTCTTGGAATCGGTGAAGAGTGTCCACCATCCGAAGCGCGTCTTTGACCGACCGAACCAGGGTAAAGAAATTCACGACTTGATGCTGGACCAAACCGTTTTTGTCGATGATGAAAAGACCGCGGTAGGGGATCATGGGGCCATCGCAAATCAAATGCCCGCTTCGTTGTAATCGTATTCTCCGCCAAGACCCGTACTGGGCGGTGATGGTTTTGGTAAAGTCGGAGATGAGGGGGTACGTCACTCCTTGGATACCGCCATCGGCCACAGGGGTATTCAGCCAGGCCTTGTGGCTGACATCGCTATCGGTGGAACAGGCCAAGACGGCGCAATTGCGCTTCTCAAATTCGGGCAATTGTTGCTGAAAGGCCAAGAGTTCTTTGGGGCATATGCCCGAAAAGTCCTTGGGGTAGAAGTACAAAACAATGGTCTGGCTGCCAATGAGGCTTTCGAGTTGAAAATCGGGAACGATACGATTCCCATCCACCACAGCGGGTGCGTTAAAGAGGGGGGCCTTGCGGCCAACGAGTACGGACATGGTTTGGATGAAGCCGTTTGGCGGCTATTGAGGGCAAAAATAAGCCTCTTGCTCCGATTATCTTTGCCCGCTGTTGGAGGGGAATGGGCCAAGGCCAAGGCCTTCTCACAACTCTGCAGGTCCCGTAGCTCAATGGATAGAGCAACTGCCTTCTAAGCAGTAGGTTACTGGTTCGACCCCAGTCGGGATCACCACCGGGGTAGGGGATTATTCGTCCTCGGCCTTGTTGAAGGCCATCATGAGCAGGTTATAGGACCCTTGGGTCACGAAAGAACGCCCCTGCGATGGATTTTGATCCGGTTTTTGGAATTCCAGCCAAGCCCAGTCCTTGTCCCGGTGCACCACGCGAACCGGTCTTCGCCAAAATTGCAGGCCCTGGACTTGGGGGTCAAGCCCCCACACCCGTTCAAAGACATAAGCCTGACCTTGATGGTATTGGACTCCCGCTACCGGAATGGCGGGGATCGCCTCGGTGGCTACTTCCAACCGAGCGCGCATGTACATTCCTGGTAAGAGCCTGGCATCGTATCGATCAAAGTGGCAGTGAATTTCGACACTACGATCTGCCGCGAATTCTTTGCCGATTAACAAAATATGTGCCGGGTGTTCAACGCGGGGTTGGTGATTGGTATAGGCGTACAGCTTTTGGTTCTCTTGGAGGTAGGGTAGGTCTTTTTCAAAAGCGTTGAGTCGGAGGTGAACATCCGAAGGGTCCACCAATTCGTAGAGGGTTTCACCGGCGTTGATGTACTGCCCTGTGCTGTGATGCACTTTGGTAACATAACCTTGAACAGGGGAACGTACCGGAATTTGACGAACCATTTGGGTCTCGTTCAGTTGGGTTATTTCCAAGCCTAACAGGCGCAATTGCTCCTCAAGGGCTTTGGTTTGGACCCTGGCCGTTCTCCATTCGCTGCGAAGGTCCCGCTCGGTTTTGGGGTTGCCCGCTCCGTTCCGCAACAACTCTTCTTGGCGTTGGAGTTCTGCTCCCAGATTTTCTGCCTTGATTCGTGTGGACCAGTAGTTTTCTTGTAAGCGCAGGTAGGCGGGATCTTCCATGTAGGCCAGGATTTCTCCTTTTTGGACTTTCATGCCCGGCAAGAGGTGAGTCAAACGCAATTGCCCAGCCAGGGGCATGGAAACCGAAATAAGGTTTTGGGGCGGGGCCTCCACCTGTCCGCTCAAAAGGATTTCATGGGTTAGGGGGCGGTAACGAAGGGTGTCCAGGGCCATGTTGGCTCGAAGAAACTGTGCGGAATCCAGGTGCACCACTTCGCCGGAGACCGGGTTGGAGTCTAGTGTTTTGGGGGGCGTGGGCTCCGTCGATGGACCACAAGCGTTGAACAAGAATCCGCCGCCAACAAGGACGACGGTTCCAAGGCCTCGTAGAATTGGGCGAGGTATCAATCGCAAAAAAGGTAAATTCAAAGGCATCAAGGGATAGGCTTTATCGGTAGTTATACCAGTTGGAGGGGTAATGCCATTGCAACGTGGCTTCATTCAATTGTTGGGTTAAGTCCAGGTGCTGATTATGGGTCGAGAGTATGCGCTGCCATTGAGAAGACCATTGAAGCAGGTCCAAATCGCCCTGCGCCCATTGAACTTGGATTTGCACTTGGAGGGTATCGGCCAAGGGAATCAGGTTTTGGGATGAATACGTCCATTGTTCTAACAACAAACGCCAACGCTCCCAGTCGCGTTTTCTCTCGTTCGTGGCCCGTGCCACACCGTGTTGGTAATGGAGGGCCGCGGATTCGGCCAGGCGGCGATCGGCTTCGGCCTGTAAGCGCCACGGCTTGCCCCGCAGAGGAAAACTAAGCCCCGCTTGCAGGGTATTGAATCGCCGCCCCATGGGGTAGAACAGCCCGTCTGGCCCCATCCCTTGGATGCTCATGTTTCGCCAACCCACGCTGAACCCCGGCCACTGTTGAGCCTGGCTCAGACGGGCCGCGGCCCTCGCCTCTTGCCATTGGTTGTGCAGGCGAAGCACTTCGGGGTGGTTCAAGCTATCGGGCAGCAGCGAAGGGGCCATGGTCCAACGGAGATCGCGGTCATTCCCGCTAGGTAGTTCCTCACTTCCCGTCCAAAACGCAAAATCACGTGCCGCTTCTTCCTGTTCCCTCCGCACTTCGGCCCATTGCAGGGCCATTTCTCCCCTCAGAAGTTTCCATTGATTGCGTTCGGCGGCCGATACCTGACCCTGTTGGTACCTATGCTCAAAAATCGCGTCATTTTGAACCAGCAAAGAATCGTAACGAGCGTAGAGCTCAAAACGGGCTTTGGCGACCAGGTACCGGTAAAATTGCCGGATAATTCCGGCTTCCAACTCGGCCAAATTCCGGACCTGTTCCAAACGGGCGCCTTCCCAACGCGTCCGCGTCCATTCTTGGTGGCGGGTACGGTAGGCAGGCCACCGCAGATTTTGGTTGACCTGAACCGCCTGATCGCGGAGGGACGAATTGATTTGGCCCCATTCCGTTTGGATGCTTGCCGGGTCGGGGAGAGGGCCACCTCGCCATTCCAGGGAACGAGCGTGGGTTCGTAAGCTATCGGCTCGCAGCAGGATCCACTGCAGACGCCCCCTGCGCAGGGCCTCTTCCAAATCCAAACCCCAAACCCAGGAGGGGCTGGCCAGAAGCAAAAACCCCAACAGGATTATCAAACGCATGGGATGAAGTGTTTTTGCCATTATTAGTTAATTGGCAGGAAACTTAGGGGTCACTTTGGGCCTCCACAAGGTATAAAGTACGGGCAAAACCACCAAGGTCATGAGGGTGGCCAACAACAACCCCCCGATGACCACCGTGGCCAAGGGGCGTTGCACCTCGGCGCCTGCTCCTTGGCTAAGCGCCATCGGCAAAAATCCCAAGGAGGCCACCGATGCCGTCATCAATACAGGCCGCAGGCGATGAATCGTGCCCTGCAAGACGACGTCGTAAGGGCTGAGACTCGAATCCTCTTCGAGCGATAAGTACTCCTTGATCAAAACGATACCGTTGAGTACGGCGACCCCAAACAATACAATGAATCCAATACCCGCACTGATGCTAAAGGGGAGACCACGAAACCATAACAAAAGAATACCCCCAACCGCTGATAGCGGCACCGTAACAAAGACCAAAGCCGCCAAACGCAGGGAACCCATCGCCAGGTAAAGCAACAAGGCAATCAGGGCCAGGGCCAAAGGAACCACCAAGGCCAAACGGGCCAGGGCTTTTTGGAGATTTTCGAAAGTTCCTCCAAAATGCAAGGAATAGCCAGCGGGTAAAGGAAATTGTTTTTGGCAAAGAGCCTGAACATCCTCAACCACGGATTGAACATCCCTACCACGAACATTAAAACCAACGATAAGGCGACGACGGGCATCATCGCGTTGTATTTGGTTAACCCCGGGTTCAACCGCAACATCCGCGATTTCTCGCAAGGGTAGTCGAATGCCGCTGGAATTGCTAATGGTCAAATCGCCCACCGCTTCGTTGTTTTGCCGGAGTTCTTCGGGCATTCGTAACATCAGGTCAAATCGTTTTTCGTCCTCGATGATTTCACCCACTTTGCGCCCTGCATAGGCCGTTTGAATTTGGGTATTGACTTCCTCGATGGTCAATCCATACCGCGCCAAGGCCTCCCTACGATATCGAACCACGGTTTGGGGCAGGCCTTCCACGGTTTCGACCCAAACCTCCACCGCTCCGGGAACTTTGCTCACCAAGGCCCCTAGTTTTTTGCCCAAACGGCTCAGGCTGTCCAAATTTTCCCCGTATATTTTGATGACCACTTCCTGTTTGGCGCCGGTCATGAGTTCGTTAAAACGCATGGCCACCGGGTATTGAAAGCCGAAGGCGACGCCGGGCACTTCTTCCAGGGTTCGGGCCATTTGGGTCGATAGTTCATCCCAGGTTTTGGCGGAGGTCCATTCCTTGGGGTCCTTGAGGATGATCATCAAATCCGCGGCCTCCATGGGCATCGGATCGGTGGGAATTTCACCGCTTCCGATTTTGCCCACCACCTTGATAACCTCTGGGTAACGTTCCTTGATGAGACCCGATGCTTGCAACACTGCGTCGGTGGAGGTTTTGAGATTGGAGCCGGGAAGGAGTTTGGTTTCGACCGCAAAATCACCTTCGGGTAGGTCGGGTATAAATTCACCGCCCAAGGTCGTCAACAAGGCCATGCTCCCCACGGCCAGTATCCCCGCCATGACCAATACCGGGTGGGGACGATGAAGAACTCGGGTGAGTAGGTGTTTTTGGCCCTCTTCCAAGCGATGCATGAGTCGGCGACTCAGACTCCACTCGCGGGCATCCCAACGAAGAACCACGCTGCTCATCATGGGCACGTAGGTAAGGCTCAAAATGAAGGCCCCAAGCAAGGCAAAAAGCACGGTTTGGGCCATTGGGATGAACATCTTGCCCTCGATTCCTTCAAGGCTAAGGATCGGCAAATACACCATGAGGATGATGACTTGTCCAAAAAAAGCGGCGCCCATCATTTTACCGGATGAAGCCCGTACTTCGTCTTGGATCGAACCACGAAGGCCATCACGGCGGGTGTGCAGTCGATGAAGAACCGCCTCCACCACAATGACTGCCCCGTCCACAATCAGTCCAAAATCCATAGCCCCCAGGCTCATCAAATTGCCGCTCACCCCAAAAGCATTCATCATGCAAACCGCAAAGAGCATGGACAAAGGAATAATCGAGGCAACCAAAAGACCGGCTCGAAGGTTGCCCAGAAAAAGAACCAAAATCAACACCACAATCAACGCACCCTCGGCCAAGTTGATGACCACCGTTCGAATGGAGCTGTTCACCATTTTGGTCCGATCCAAAAAAGGCTCTAAGACAACGCCTTCGGGGAGGCCTGCTTGGATTTGGTTGATTTTGTCTTTGACGGCTTCGATTACCCGGCCTGAATTTTCGCCTTTGAGCATCATGACCACCCCTCCGGCCACCTCCCCTTGGCCGTTGTAGGTCAGGCTGCCGTAGCGTATGGCGTGGCCTCGTCGAACCTCGGCAACATCCCGAACCAAGACGGGCAGACCTTGAGCCGAAGTTTTGACCACCACGGCTTCCAATTCCTGGGGGGTTCGGACCATGCCCTCGGTTCGGATGGATAATTGGGTGGCTTCCCGGTGGATATAAGCGCCGCCGGCGTTTTGGTTGTTGGCCTGTATGGCGTCGAAAAGTTCATGCAAGGTCAAGCCATGGGCTTGGAGGACATCAGGTCGGACGGTAATTTCGATTTGCTTGAGCAGCCCCCCAAAACTGCTCACATCCGCAACACCGGGCACCCCCAAAAGGGCTCTTCGGACCTGCCAGTCTTGGAGGGTCCGGAGTTCGGTGAGGTCGTAGCGTTCTTCGAAGCCAGGCTCAGCCCGTAACACATATTGATAAATTTCGCCCAAGCCGGTGGTGACCGGGGCCAGGTAAGGGCTGGCCAAACCTTGGGGGATCAAATCGCGGGCGCTGATCAAGCGTTCGTTGACTTGTTGTCGGGCCCAATAAATGTCGACATCTTCTTCAAAAACCAGGGTAATGACCGACAAGCCCAACCGCGAAAAACTACGCATTTCCACCAGACCGGGTATGTTACGGCTGGAGGCTTCGATGGGTTGGGTAATAAGTTTTTCGACATCAACTGCGCCCAAGGATGGGGATACGGCTATGATTTGGACCTGGTTGTTGGTGATATCGGGTACCGCATCAATCGGCAAATGCCTTAATTGGTAAACCCCGGTTATGACCAAAGCCAGGGTCATTAAGGCCACCCACAGGGGTTGTTTTACCGAAAAATCAACAATTCTCTGGAGCATAGGACCAGGTCTCAGCGGGCTTGAACCGCCAAACGTTGGGTTCGTGTTCGTTGCCCGTCGTGCCAAACTACGGTGTAAAGACCGGGTAATTCGCCTGCCTTCCATTCCAGGACCGAAGATCCCGCGGGCAGAACCTCCTCTTGGAGGCAACGCCCCATGGCATCCAGAATTTTTACCGCCAAGTTTTTGGCCGGAATTTCCCCGCGGAGGTAAAGGTGTTTGCCCATCAGAGGGTTGGGATACCAGAATGGACCAAGCCCAAACGCTGATGCGTTTTCGTTGATGCTATTGGGGCAAGGAACAAATCGATACGAAAGGGTCACCCCAAGTTGTTGAAGAAAGGCGGGACACAATTCGGGTGCCCCGCTTACGGAATAATCCCCATCGGTGGTGACGATCAAGGTATCATCGGTGGCACCGGGGATGGGAATGCCCCCGTTGGTCCATTGGATATGCATGGTGTAGGGTGGTAGCAGCCTAAGCCTCAGCGTATCTCCAATACAAAGCGGAAAACGAAGTCCATCGGTCGCCACGACCGGGAGCAAAAAAACCCAACCGTCCACCATCACTTGGGGCGATCGTTCGGTGCAACCGTTGAGGGTGGCATCGACCGAAAACATGGAACCCGCATCCAAATGGGTTACCCGACGGTACCGAAGGGTATCCCCCACTTGCAGAACCCCGTCCTTGAACCACTGGTAGCCCTGGTAATTTTGGGTCCACAAGGTATCGAATCCTCCGCTAGGACAAAAGATCAAGTTATTGGGGGTAACCGTGGGGTTGTGGGTGCATTGGGCCGTTGCCGAAGGGCTCATGAGGAAGAGCCAAGCCGCCAAAAATCCCATCAGTTGGACAAGGCTGCCCCAAAACGAGCGATTTCGGTGTTCAAACATAGATGACCTCGGTGGTGACCCCAAAGGTAAACACCAAGGCCTTGGCGGACCTCAGGAGGCCTCAGGTTCCGAGGAATCCCCCGATCCCGAGGAATCCCCCGATCCCGCACGACGAGCATCCCAGGCCTTCTTGAGGCCGAGTCCGGCCCCAGCCGCCATCAAGATACCCAGGCCCCCATCGATGGGGACACCCGCTCCTCCTGAATCTCCTGATCCTCCACCAAGGTTGTTGGGGTCATCGGGCGGAGGGGGCTGGGCCAAAGTGATTTGGATACCAACGAGGAAAGCGGTGAACGCCAACACCATCACATAGCCTTGGCGTTTGATGATTGTTATAAAGGAATTGCTGATTGGAGTAAGCCGTTGCATAAGGGAGTGGGGATTGGGTTAGGGATTGGAGTTATCGTTGGGGAAACGGTTTTGGTAGCGATTAGCGACGCAGACGGAAATGGTAGATTCCTTGGGGACTTTGAACCCTGAGCAGGTAATAATGGCCCTCCAGCAAATTTTCAGGGCAGGTTTGAAACATATCCGGATCGTTGAGGATCTGGTTGCTGAGCAAGCGCCCGCTTAGGTCCATCCACTGGAGGGTGGCCGCCCTGACGCAAACCGCGCAGAA
>RFMW01000193.1 GCA_009927485.1 Sphingobacteriia bacterium | reverse complement strand
GTGCCAGTCCAAGACCGATGGGAAGGGATTGGCCGCGTAGTTCCAACGGTTGTTGGCGGTTCCCATCGAAACGGCAGGCACGTCGCTGAGTTGCAGTTCTCCGCTGAAAGCCAAGGTCTTGGTCGCATTGGTCCAAACCCCGTAACCGATGGCCTGAGGCCAGGCGGTGCTGCGATCGCTGACGGCGGTATAGCTATTGCTGGCGTTGTTATAACCAATCACCGTATTGCTGGCCGAGGGGAGGTTGGTGACCGTGTTAAGAACTGGGTTCGAGCGCAAAGGGTGCCCAACGAAACGAAAACCGTTGTGATTGGCACGGCTCCAAGGCAGGTACCGTTGAACTGTCACGTTCCCCGTGATATCGCTGTTGGTTCCGCCGATCACCACCGCCGTGCCGTTGGCATCCGAGGCCAGGGTCAAGTTGCCTCCGGTAGCAAAGACCCCGTTGAGGGTCAATTTGCCGGTGGAGGAAATCGTGCGCGCCGCTCCCAGGGTCACCCCACCGCTACCGATGGTTACATTCAAAGGCCCGTTGCTGCTGGGCCACTCGGCCCCTACCGTTCGGTTGCTGGAACCGTAACCAAAGCGCCCGCCGCCCGTAGGCGATGGTTCCGTTGTTGGTAATGGTACCACCGCTCACGGTCAGGGTCCCGTTGATGGTCAGTGTGGCCCCCGCATCCACCAAAAGTGTACCTCCGCTCACCGTCAAGTCGTTGAGGGTTTGGTTGGTCAAAATGCGCAAGGTGTCGGAACTTATTTCGGTGGGCCAGGCTCTGATTTGAAAATTATCCAGCCTATTGTTGCCGCTGCTGCTCGAGGAGCTGTCCAAGGTTAAGCGCAGGTATGCCGTATCTCCGATACCAAAAGGCCCAAAATGGTGGATGTAAATAATTCCTGTGTTACCAAAGCTACTTGTGATGGTGCCAGGCTCAGTTCCGCTTTGGACTGAATCTGCCACATTCCATTGAATCAAATCATAACTAAATTCCCAGCGATGATGACTAAATCCGGTACTTGACCTTTGGGCCGAATAGCTCACCGAAAGGCTTTGGTGATTCCTAATGGGAATTTTGAAAACCAAGCTTTTTCCGTTTCCATTGAGACCGCTGCCGCTTAATAAACCCAAGGAACCCAAACCCGTTGTTAGGGTCGAAAATGAAGTTCCTGAGGTATTGATGCTGGAACCAGCGTACGCAGTCCGTTGCGTTGATGACCAAGGGCTTGACCCGTATTCGCCGTTAAGGTACAAGATGCCTACCCCAAAATTTGCCTGAAATACCGCAGGGGTTTGGGGCGATGTCAAAATCCCCGTTCCCCCCCAGGTTGTGGTTTGAAAATCCCAACCGGCAAGGAGCAGGGGTTGAGCCATGACCCATTGAAATGGTCGGCAGAATAGGAATAGGACTAAAATTTTGATGGTCATATGGAAGGGGCTTGATTCTCAAAATTGAGGACGTGGCTTTTTGGAAAATGAACCTTTTGTTTCGTTGGTGTGACGTTTTTGGGCTGCTTTTTCGGCGTATATTTGCGGTCCTTTGGCCCGTCAGGGCGCAATCCAAGGGCAAAAGGTGAGATGGGTGAGTGGCTGAAACCAACAGTTTGCTAAACTGTCGTACGGGAAACTGTACCGAGGGTTCGAATCCCTCTCTCACCGCTGGGTTTCAGGATTTAGGGCCTTAGGGCCCTATTTTTGTGGTCAATTCGCCCCCTGACTGATGAAACTTCAACAACTTTATACCTCCTGCCTGGCCCAAGGCGCCTATTACCTTCAGAGTGAAGGCGAGGCTGTGGTCATCGACCCGTTGCGCGATGTGGAACCCTATGTTCAGCGTGCCGAGCAGGACGGGGCCCGGATCAAATACGTGATTGAAACGCATTTTCACGCCGATTTTGTTTCGGGACACCTGGATTTGGCGGCGGCGACCGGGGCCACGGTGGTTTTTGGCCCGGAGGCGAAGCCGGGGTTTGAGGCGCATATCGCCGCGGATGGGGAGGTGTTGCGGTTCGGGAAACTGAGCCTCGAAGTCCTGCATACGCCGGGGCATACGCCGGAGAGTACGTGTTATTTGTTGCGGGACGAAGAGGGTCAGCCGCATGCCTTGTTTAGCGGGGATACCCTCTTTATCGGCGATGTGGGCCGTCCTGATCTGGCCGCGGGAGCCACCGCCACCCCCCAAGAAATGGCCGCCACCCTCTACCGTTCCCTGCGTTCCAAAATCATGCCTTTGCCAGATTCTGTGCTGGTTTATCCCGCCCACGGTGCCGGTTCGGCCTGCGGCAAAAACATGAGCAAAGAAACCTTTGATACCTTGGGACACCAGAAAGAGGTGAACTACGCCCTTCAAAGCCAGTTGACCGAAGAGGCTTTTGTGCAGGAATTGACCAACGGAATTGCCGCCCCACCGGCTTATTTCCCTCACAACGTACATTTTAACAAAGCAGGTTACGAGGCCTTGGGCCTTGTTTTGGACCGGGGACTCCAACCCTTGGGGCCTGTTCAGTTCAAAACCTTGGCGGCTGATCCGTCGGTGGTCCTTGGATACGATCCCCGTCGGCCTATGCCCATGCGCACCTACCCGGTTCCATTTTTGTTGGGCTGGATGGGCAATTCGCTCCTTGGGTGGGCAGTATTTTCCCGGACATTCACCAAAAATTCCTCTTGGTGGTGGAAGAAGGCCGCGAAAAGGAAGCGGTGACCCGCCTGGCCCGCGTTGGCTATCACCAGGCCCTGGGTTATTTGCAGGGAGGTGTAGCGGCCTGGCAGCAAGCCGATTTTGAGGTACAGAGCACCGCGAGCGTGGCAGCGCAGGATGTTCCGGGTCTATTAGCCGACGGTTCTCCCCTGGTTTTGGATGCCCGTCGTCCCGGCGAGTTCAATGCGGGCCACTTGAAGCAGGCTTTGCTCTATCCCTTGGACGATGTTTTGACCACTCGACCCCCCATGGAGCCCACCCAAAAAACCTTGGTGCATTGCGCTGGGGGGTACCGTTCCCTCATTTTGGTCTCCTTGCTGGAATCCCGAGGCTATACCAACCTGGTGAATATCGAAGGGGGGTATTCGGCCCTTCGTTCGGTGGAAGGCCTGGACCATGTGGTTGGCACGTCTTGTTCCGCCTAGGTACGTTTTGATCCGCTTTTCCGTGTATATTTGCCGACTTTTCGGGGTGTAGCGTAGCCCGGTATCGCGCCTGCTTTGGGAGCAGGAGGCCGTCAGTTCGAATCTGGCCACCCCGACA